>CAYRKU010000043.1:0-8988 GCA_964425055.1 uncultured Lawsonia sp.
GGGGCACCATTTTTCATCTATTGCCGGTGCAGGGCCCATCAACGGCCCCATTCAGGCTGCCTTCTTTGGTTGGCTGCCCTGCCTGCTGTGGATTATTATCGGCGGTATCTTTTTTGGCGCTGTGCATGACTATGGTTCACTCTTTGCATCCATTCGGCATAAAGGTGATTCCATAGGTGAAGTTATTTCCCGTAACGTTGGTGTTCGGGCTAAACGCCTGTTCTTGGTTTTCTCCTATCTGACCCTGCTGCTGGTAGTAGCGGCCTTTGCATCCATCGTGGCCGGTACCTTCAACGGCTTTGATGCCAGCGGAGCACATATTGAGGCCAATGGCAGTACAGCGACAATTTCCCTGCTGTTCATCATCATGGCCGTTGTTTTTGGTTTCTGCGTCTATCGCAAAAACATGTCCCTCTCCATCTGCACAGTGGCAGGCGTTATCGTACTTATTATCTGTATCGCCTTGGGGCTCAATTTCCCCATTTATCTCTCCGGCACAACCTGGATGTATTTGCTCGGCATTTACATTCTTATCGCGTCGGTAACTCCGGTATGGATTCTGCTCCAGCCGCGTGACTATCTCAGCTCATTTCTCCTGTATGCCATGATGATTGCCGCCTTTATCGGCATTCTGGTAGCAAACCCCACAATTTCTCTGCCCACTTTTGCTGGATTTGAGGTCAACGGGCAATATCTCTTCCCCGTTCTGTTTGTCACTATTGCCTGCGGTGCCATTTCCGGTTTTCACTCTCTTGTTTCTTCCGGCACCACGGCAAAGCAGCTGAACTGCGAAAAGGACGCCAAGCTCATTGGGTACGGTGGCATGCTGATTGAATGCGCACTGGCTGTTGTGTCGCTTATTACCATTGGCTATATTTACTCCAAACAGGGTATGGGGGCAGTAGCTTTCAAAATTCCACCCACGGCTGTCTTTGCTGCGGGTATTTCCGAAATGCTGGCCTCTGTTGGCCTGGATAGCCCCGAAGCGCAGAAAAATGCCTATGGTCTGATGATCCTAGCTGTCTCCGCTTTCTGCCTGACCTCACTGGATACGGCCACACGCCTTGCCCGGTACATGTTTCAGGAATTCTGGCTGAACCCTGGTGAAACTGCTGAAACAGTGACAGGCTTCCGTAAAACCCTGTGCAACAAGTACGTCTCCACAGTGATCACCGTGATCCTGGGCCTGGCATTCGGGCTTGGCGGCTGGTCCAAAATCTGGCCCCTATTTGGCGCTGCCAATCAGCTGCTAGCTGGCCTGGCTCTGCTTGCTGTGGCTGCATGGCTTAAAAACGCAGCCCGCAATCACAGGATGCTCCTGTTCCCCATGGCCTTTATGCTGCTGGTAACGCTCACCTCCCTAGTTATCACCTTCAAATCCAAACTGGCAGCCATCAGCGCGGCTCAGGGCGATATGTTTGCTTCGTACATTCAGGCTGGCCTGGCCGCAGTTCTGTTTGTCCTGGCTCTGGTGCTGGTAAAGGAAGCCCTCCCTGTACTGCGCAGACCCAACAGAGTTGAATAACCCTATCAACCGATAAACAATAAACGCGGCATGATCTGCGATCGTACCGCGTTTATTGTTACTTCAATACCTGTTTACACAACCTCTGCCCATCGCAGCAAAAAACGCCATGAACTGCATCGTCCTTGACGGCTATACCCTGAACCCTGGAGATAATCCCTGGGATCCGCTGCAAACTGCTGCTGGGGCACTGACAGTATATGACCGCACGCCCCCTGAATTGCGCTTTAACCGCAGCAAGGACGCAGAAATACTCATCACCAATAAAGTCCGCCTTGATGCGGAACTCATCGCAGCGTTGCCCGTATTGCGGTATATCGGTGTTCTTGCCACCGGCTACGACGTTGTGGATATCCGCGCCGCTGGGGAACGGGGGATACCCGTATGCAATGTCACCAATTATGGTACCGAGGCCGTGGCCCAACACGCCTTTGCCCTGTTACTGGAGCTCTGCCGCCATACCGTACTGCATGATGCGGGTATACGTTCTGGCAGATGGGCTGCAGGACCGGACTGGTGCTTCTGGGATACGCCCCAGGTGGAGCTTACCGGAAAGACGATGGGAATTATCGGCTTTGGGACCATCGGCCGACGTGTAGGAGAGTTAGCCCACGCCTTTGGAATGCACGTCCTGGCAGCTTCAGTTCGCAAATCTGGACAAAAATTGGCCAAAACAGCAGTACCTGTATCTTATCCGGTAGAATATACTGATTGGGAAACCGCTATTGCCAGGGCAGATATCCTTTCTCTGCACTGTCCATTGAGTGAGCAGACACGAGGCCTTGTGGACAGAAACGTCCTTGCCCAAATGAAGCAAGGGGCTATTCTGCTGAATCTCGCCCGCGGCCCTCTACTAGTGGAAGCTGACGTTGCCGCAGCGTTACACAGCGGTAAACTGGCTGGTCTGGCAGCTGATGTTCTGTCTCTGGAACCGGCTCAACCTGACAATCCACTCCTGCAGGCACCCAACACACTGCTCACGCCGCATATTGCATGGGCTACCCTGGCCGCACGCAAAAACATTATTCAAATTATGGCCGAGAATATTACGGCATGGAAACGCGGTGAACCCCAAAACATTGTCAATACAGCCTGGCTCAACACAGTGTAATCTTATGATAATATCATTTACAGGTTAAACCGTATGGCAATAACTGGGGCAAGCCTCAGCATCAAATGGCAATACTACGATAGTGTTTAGACACAAAATTTTCTGACTAGCATCGAGGAAAATTTCTGAGCTTATTCAAGATAGGCAAATAGATGTTTTCCTACCTATGATTACAGCGAAACTCACATTCTTTCAGGTGTAAATAGAACGTATGCTTCTGGAGACAGCTAAAACGTACGATCCTCGTCCTGGCATATCCCAAAAACTTTCTATTCCATTGATTATGAGTGGTTATCGGCGAATTCGTTATTGCTGTGTTCCACGCGGAAGTAATTATGGTAGCCAAGGTCAACAAGCCCCTCGTATACACGCCAGCCATCCGAGTGGATGATCCTCAATATGTCTCTCTACACCCTTCGGATAATTCCCTGAAGAGTAGTCTTGGAGCAATCGGGACTATTTCTGTATAGACTCCGCCCATTCCTCTTGAATCAGCCCAAAAACAATGCTTTTTCCCCGTACGCGCCACAGCCTCGAACACTCTTCACTCTTTTTGCTCTAAAATAACTTTCGTCGACTGCAATTTCTCCCCTTATAGAAGATTATTCTTCACAATATAAGGCAATCTTCTCTCATTTCCAGAGAGGTACCTGTTTATGGTATTCAGGTTGATTCCGGTCAGCTTGGCAATCTGTGAGGCCGTTCAATCAATGGAAAAGAGTTTCACAATCTGCCGAATTTTAGCCTCTAAAATTTTCAAAGAGTAAGAATACTTATTTTTCATTGTCATGTCTAGATTTATAGGCTTTTTAGATCTTCTTAGCTAGTCATGCCCCTTGATGAATTGACTGAATTTGCCCAAGCTATTCAGGCTGAAGCCCCCGCAGACACATACGGCACAAAACACTACAGTTCACCCCGGGAACATACCATGGTTATTGACAGGTAACTCTCTGAACCATAAATAACCTTCTTATTGCTCTCTAGTTAACGCTGTCATTTTTTCTCCCTCTGTTCGATACTTCAAAACCGCACGCGAATGGAGCAATGTATTTCCCCTACTTCTCACGGTGCCTTTCTCTCCCAAAGTCTGGCCTGTGCACTCAACTATTCTGACAGAATCTATATCGTTGTCGCCTTCACTGTAAAAATTACTTTCAACTTCTTACTATAAGTTGATGTATCCACGCCAACACTCCTGTAAACTATGGCAGTATTTCTGGCATTGTTTCAGATTGATATAGTAGTACTCAGATGATATTACCCCAGTGGCTCTTCCTATCTTAAACAAAAATAGATAAGTTACTGTAAAAACAGACCTTGTCTGTTATACTGAAATTACTTTTTGCTGTACCCTATTCTCTGCCGGAGATTTAACATGACCTCATTTACATCGGAAAAAATCACATGCAACCCATGCTTTGATATGGAACTGTTCATGAACGTAAGCCAAGAAACCCGTATTGGAGGCGAAATTATGGACAGACTGATAGTCATCTGGGCTGAATGGCTGCCTCACTTGACGGTAAAAAAGCTCACTACCGGGGAAATACATTATCTTCTTGTCTGGATGCGTGAGTCTGTTGAAACGAAAGTAGACGCCCTGTGGAGCGATTCTCCATCCACATCTTACATGTACAATGCACTGGCGCAAACCTTGTGCATGGCAGCAGTACATGAAGTTATCCCGCAAATTGCAGACATTGGCTGCGCTCCCGCACCTAAACCAACCGCTAGTCTGCGCGCTGCGCTACAAACTGAAGGCATACCCTACCGTAATGAAAACGATCCCGTGCTTTCGCGCAGATATGCAGTACTTACCCATTATCCCTTCAAGGGTGGCTGTGAGTTATGCATCCTGCAGCAGGCCTGCCCTCGCGGGCAGGGACAAGCCAGGGCAGCATCCATTGTATTACCTGGGTACGAACGTAACTAATCATGGATTATTAGGTTTCTTTTTCGACTGCAGAAGTTGCGTATACAGATTAAGGTAGGCTGCTGCCATACGCCTGTGTGTAAAATTTTGCACAGAACACTTTCCAGCAGCGACCAGTCTGGCCCGTAGGTTCGTATCAAGCAGGCAACGCTGCATGGCATCAGACAGGGAGTGAGGATCGCCCACAGCTGCAGTAAGTCCATTTTCTCCATCATGGATCAGTTCCAAATTGGATGGCAACGCAGAGCAAATTACCGGTACCCCGGTTGCCCAACCTTCTTTAATAGTTCCACTGCTGCCTTCGCCATCTACAGATGGTACTACCAATGCATCACAGTCCGGCAGCACATCGCGACTATCTAATCTTCCAGGCATACACAGCCGGTTTTCAATACCCAACGCACGTGCCTTTTCCAATAAAAACTGCTTAAGGTAACCATCCCCCACAATCCGTACAGCCCACGGAGGAAGATCAGCAGAATACAGGTTGCGCATGGCGTGCAGCAGTACATCATACCCCTTTTGCGGAGTGCAGGCACCAAT
Source organism: uncultured Lawsonia sp. (assembly GCA_964425055.1). GTDB lineage: Bacteria > Desulfobacterota > Desulfovibrionia > Desulfovibrionales > Desulfovibrionaceae > Bilophila. The sequence goes on from CAYRKU010000043.1 coordinate 5,116, forward strand.
GCTCTGGAACAGAAAGGGGGCATTACTTCCCCGCGGTACTTTAGGCATGTAGATCTGGGGATCTATCCCTGATGAAATGGTATAGACGCGATCTGCAGGGATACCGGCACGGATCATCCCCTCACTGATTTCCCGACTGACGCCCACAACAGCATCCGCTCGGAGATATTTCCAAAGCCGTATCCCGGAATGAAGAGCATAGGATACTCTCCTGCTATGTATCAGGCGTATTCCCGGGTAAAGACTTTTAAAAAATGCTCCTGCACTGGCTGCGTGGGCATCGTGCGTGTGCACAATATCCATACCTTGCAAACACCGTGCCAAAGCACGCAGCACAAGCGGGTTATACGGAATGCGCCCTGGTAGAGGCAAAACTGGCAAGCCATCACGTAAAAGGCCTGCAGCCAGAGAGCTGTCAGCAGGACAGGCAGTCAGGACAATACTGTTTTGCTGTTGCGCCAGGGCATGGGCAAGATACCATACCTGGCGCTGCCCACCGCGCATTTCAAGCCCCAAATCAAGAAGAAGGACGTACATGTAGAACCCGTTGATCCGCCTGCAGGAGAGCAGTATTGAATATCAATAATCCTTTTTCCAGTTGATACCGACCTCTGAACCCTGCGGGGTAGTGCTGCCTTCAAGATTCAGGCGTGGTGTCAGCTCAATTTCCACACGTACACCGCTGGCATCTTCATTCATTCCCTGTTCAAAACCGACATAAATATCATCGGTAACGTATTTACCCACCTGCAAGGAGGGAATGGATTCCCCACTTTCGGCATTTCCGTTCTGCCCTGGCTGCATCAACGCTGACCGTCGCCCTGTTTGCTGCCTTTGGCCGCCTTCTTGCATACTGCCAAAACGCAGAACATCCACACCAAGAGATTCTCGCATCTCACCAAGAACACCGCCCTTACCTCTGCCAAAGCCAGACAAAGAAGCCAATTCCGTGGCCAGCTGAATCGCTTCCATGCGACCAAGACTGGAAGCGCCCTGACCGAAAAGAATTTGGGCCACAATTTCATCTTGTGGCAATGGAGGTTGACTGGAAAGCGTAAGCACAGGGGTTGAAGTTGATCCAGTGATGGAGGCCAGTGCAGTAATGTTCGGAGCCTGATACCCAATCTGTATATTCAGCAATGGATTAGGAGGAGTAGCTCCACTAAAGGAAACTTGCCCCTTATGCAGACTGAATTGCTTGCCCAGCAGATCAAACGTTCCGCGCACCGACTCAATCATTCCCGCAATCATAGGATTGGACGCAGAGCCGGTAACATTCAACTTACCCCGCCATTCACTGTCCACACCTGCTCCACGCACAAAAAACTGATTGGGAATAGTCACGCTTACGTCCACTTGTGGCCCTGTACCTGCATCGTCTTCTGTCTTAGATATCTGATCCGACTCAGCTACATCTAATGTTGGCACAGCAGTCCCAAATGACTGTAAAATCCGAAACTGCCCCTTATTAACAGTAATATCTGCGCGTACTTCCGGACTGGTTGCCAGCCCCGTAATGGAAGTACTACCGGACAGATTGATATCCAAATCATTACGATGCAACGGGGCAAGTTCATGAATACTGCCACTAAAGTGAAGAGGAAGACCGTTAACCATAGAGCCTATCGTACCGTTCATGGTTACCGTACCGCCTCGATCATCTCCCGCTGAAAAATCAAATGTTGATGTCCCCTGTGATCGCAACACCACATCTGCATTAATATCTGTAAGAAGTACTCCTGATAAAATATCTTCAAAATCAGCTTCGATCAGCTTCACTGTAGCAGTGGCCTGAGGGTTTTCCACTGTACCTGTCAGGGAAACATCCACATAACCCTGCCCACGAAGAGATGTATTGGCCAAGGGTACAAAGCGCCAAATTGCAGGCAGATTACCCTCCCAATGCAACATACCGGACAGGGAACTCTTTGTGACAAGCTGCGGCATACCTTCGGCCGTAAATCGTAACGGCAGACGCAACTGCCCTGTAGCCGGCGTTCCTCCAAGTCCGTCCATGATCAACTTGAGACCAAGCCCCGCATCATCCAGAAGTCCATCAATCTGTAGAGAAGCAGCAGGGATATCACTGTCAGGGTATCCCAGATTGCGTAACGACAGTACCATACTGCCCTGCGGACTGGAAGAACTCCCCTTCACACTGAATTCGCCATCAAAAGTACCTTCCGGCAATGCGGCATCAGAAAAAACCTTAATCAGTTGCAGCGGAATATTCTGTAACCTGGCTTGTATGGAATACCCTGTTGTGCCAATACGGCCATTGGCCACAATATGTCCCTCTGGACGGACATCTAAAGAGAGATTATCCAGGTAGATATTGTTGCCAAATCCTATCTGGACAGGATGAACAAGGTGAACCCCCGCACTCTCCCGACGGTTTTTTCTGTGTATAAAATCCACTTGGGTAAGCTCGACCATCCTGTCGACAAGATTGAGTTTTGCCTTAAAATCCAACGAAGTCCGGCCTTGAACGACAGCACCAACATGCAGCGATGTATCGTTCCCGGTAACGGTTAATGCTCCTTTACGCCACCCAAACTCCATAGGGGAAAATGTACCACCCCCGATGTCTGCATCGGAACGAATGCGCAGTGCCCCATAAAGATCATCCACTGAAGCATGACCACGAGAACTGCTTAGGGAAAATCCTCCGAAAGTAAAAGATCCCAAAACCCAGTCCGCATCCATATGCTGGCCAGAACTGTGGTCAGCATGAAGGCGGAAGTGAGCCGGAGCGCCATGCAGAGGTACCCCTGCCAGCACGGAAAGCGCAGCCCAATCGGCAATATCCAATGCAAGCGTTCCAGCCAGAAGTGGTACGGGGGCATTGGCCAGATTGGCTTCAACCCCACCTTTAAGAGTAGCGCCAGGCAAACTAAACGCCATATTTTTCAGCAACAGAACTTCTGGTGTCAGATTCCAATCTGTATGCAACCGTATCGCCCCAGATTCGCGTAGGTCAGCAGCCCCCTGTGCATTGACATTACCTGTAACAAGTAATTGTCCATTGCCACTGGCAGCACCTATATGGTTTGCTTCAAAAAGGACCCGTAACTGTTCCAGGAAAACCATGCCTGCCCCCAGATTGGGGCTGTTCAGTTCCATCTTTAAGGCAGGGTTTTGCATTGGACCGGCAACATGCGCCTTCATGTCAAGTTCACCAGAAAAGTTTCCATCAAGGCAGGCAAGGGAAGCCAGATGCAAAAGAATATCGGCAGTAAGTCGGGCATCTGGGGTGAGCGCCAAAGAACCTTTACCTGTAAGCTCTTTCCCGGCAAGTTTCAAATCCCGCACAGTAACTGCCGGGCCTGACGGATGAGGCTGAACAGCAAATTGAAAAGTAAGGGATGATGCCGGACCAAGCAGAGACTGGACCTGAGGAATCCCCCAATTCATGGACTGCGACGAAAACCCGAAAGCACCCCCAATATAATCACCTTCAGCCCTGCTGGCATTCAGGTTCAGTTCCAACGTTCCCGCCATACTATGCAATGGATCCTCAAACAATGCCGCAACGGGAAAAACTGTGCCTAGACGATCAAAAAGCAAGCGTAGATTTGGAAGGATCAACCGTGCGCCTGTTGCAAAACTGCCTGTTTCACTCAGACAGGCAGTACTCTCCAGTTCCAGGATATCAGAAGTCAGATGCAGCGCACGCAGTTCCAGTCCAGCATCTGTTCTGGCTGCTTCCAACTGTTCGATGCGAATCAGTAATTTCCCGTTATCTGCTTCATAATCGGCAGGAAATGATGTTTGCGAAAGCCAGACGGTGCCATTGGCCCGCAAAAATGGCGCAGTAAAAACTTCCTGCCCGGAAACACGCAGATGCCCCCCGAAAGAAGGAGGAGAGTCGAG
>CAYRKU010000043.1:8998-12634 GCA_964425055.1 uncultured Lawsonia sp.
TCGGGAAAACCAGCAGTGATATCCGACACCTGAAATCGGATATCCAGCTGAGGATCGTCCAGTGTGCCAGAAAAAACACTCTGCAAATCTGCTGTGGCAAAAGGAACTGTCCGCACGGCATCAACCGGTGTGGAAATTTTTTCATCCGTCTGGACGGTTAAATCCAGCAACGCTACAGGATCTGTCACCTCTGCCACAAGGTTTCCACTTAACTTCATATTACTCAATGCGAGTCTGGTACCTGTAATGGTACCTCCAGGGGCTGTCAGGCGCAAATCCTCCACAGCAAGCTCCGGCCCCCGTAGCGTCAGCAGCAGGTGCAAATTCAACAATACAGATTTCTCAAGATTGCCGGTTGGATCGTTTCCAGCAGGGAAAGCAAATTCCAACAAAACCGCAGCATCTGGTTTACGTCCTGCCTGGATTGGGCTTGACAGCCAATCTCCGCTATTACCAATACGTAACAATCCCTCTAAATTGGGAGGTGATGCATCTTTGCTGACCGACTTTAACGGAATGCCGTTGAAAAGTGGTGTTGTGATGCAAAACTGTGTGCTGAAATCGCTCAATGGTCCCCCACCGAGGATCCTCAGTTGGATAGGGGCACCAGCCACATCAGCACCGAGATGTAATCCCTCAATCCGAAACTTTTCCAGTGTGGCGTGCTCAAGAATAGTTTTAATCGTAGAGCTTAGAACACCCAGATTATCTGGTTCCAAAATGTTCAGAGGGGTAGAACTGGGTGCAGGATCCGGCGAAGGAGGCAATACGGGCAACCGTTCCAGACACGGTGCAAACAGACTCAGTTCCTCCACAGTAGCCTGTCCCAAAAGGATATCTGAAAGGCGCAGACGCACTGTCCCTTCAGGCAAAGAGAACCACACACCATGATCATCCGCAAGAGTCAGACCAGTAACGTGCAGTACTCCGGGCAACGGGCCCATAACAGAGGTAAAGGAAGCTGTAATACCAGCCTCCTTTAAGGCAGCAACCGCGCGGTCACAAAGCCACGTCTCACCTGCTTCAGTACGCAGCCAGAGCATGGCTGAGGTCACAAGTACACAAAAACCAAGCAGCACACAACCGATACCGATACCAATCACTTTTGCCAGGCGACGAAGAGAGCCGTTCATTAAAATGCCTGCCCGATGCTCAGATAAATCTGAAAGGATTTATTGTCGTCTCTGTCCTGTAAAGGTGTAGCAATATCCAAGCGTACAGGCCCGATGACCGTATAATAACGGAAGCCAAGGCCGACACTCCATGCAATATTACTCCACCATTCCGGCATTGAACTGTCATAAACCATGCCTCCGTCCAGAAAAGGAACAATACCAAACTGTTCTGTAATACGAAACCGTGCTTCCAACCCAACATCATTGAAGGACAAACCGCCTATCGGATCCCCATTACGATCTTTGGGGCCTAAAAACTGATACTCGTACCCACGCACAGATCCGCCACCGCCCGTATAGAAGCGTAAGGATGCAGGAATATCAGCTGTTTTTTCACCGGTAAGGCTCCCCGCAGCTGCACGCGCCGCCAGAACCAAACGATCATTTGCAAACGGAGCCCAATATCCACTTGCATCCGCACGGGTACGAATCGTCGTCAACGCTCCATTATACGTGCCCGTATAGGGTGTGAGGGACAGAGAAAGCCGGGTCCCCTGTGTAGGGTTAAAGAGGTCATCCGTACTGTCTCTTTTTATAGTAAGAGGAATACCAACCAGTAAATACTCCTGTTTTCCATCCAAGGTATCATCAAGTGTACCCCCTTCAAGAGACAGGCGGGCACTGGCCCACCAGTTACGCCAGTTACCGGAAAAACGACGTTCCAAACCTCCGGCTACATAGGCAGCTGTTTGTTTATAGGCATCGGTTTCTTCATTCACCAGTTCCGCTTCTCCTACAAGTGCCTGATTTTTCCTTCCAAAAGCGGGCTTACGGAAAGAAGCGGAAAGACGCTGTGAATCCTCTGCAACAGGTGCAGAAATACGTAACTGCTCTCCACCCCCAAAGAGATTACGGTGTTCCCAGGAAGCACGTACCCCAAACCCCGTATCCGTAGAATAGTGCATACCACCGCTCACCGTACGCTGTGGCCCATTGCGGACACTTAATGATACAGGTGTAACACCGCTTTCCGTAGCGTCTACAGATATATCCGGCTTTAAGATAATAGAACTGAACAGACCGGTTTCCTGTAATGCTGTTTGATAGGACATAAGCAGGGTATCGTTCCAGTACTGACCATATGTCCAAGTAGTAAGGCGAGTTAAATATGTACTGTTAACACAGGGCACATCCGGTTCTGATTTTTCTGCCGTAACACTCCCCATGGAAAGAAGAGGACCGGTTTCAATCTCAACATCAGCATCCAATGTACAATCAGATCTATCAATAACATAGTGCGTTTTTTTTGTCTTTGCGAAAGGATATCCTTGATTGTGCATTGTGGTAAGCACACGCTCTACTGCAGTGAAAACACTTGCTGCAGTAGCAGGCGTTCCTTCAGCCAGGCCAAATGAAGACATATTTTCCGGAGCATTATGCATAAAATTTTTGCCCCTTATTGCAATCTCTTCCTCTGAAGGGGGAGTACCAGAAAAAGGACTTACTCCGGAATAACGCAAGTGAGTGCTGCCTATGACATATTGCTGCCCAGGCCTGAGGCTGATGCGAACCTTAATGGGATTTGCCTCCCAATTGATACGGCGGGAAACCACCCCATCGTAGTATCCATTGGAATGTAAAATTTTTTTAGCTGTTTCCATGTCTTCCAATAATCTGCGCTCCAGCCCGACTCTGCTGTCCGGTAGATCATTACGCAGCCAGACAAGCTGGCTGTTGGATTCCAGATCCGAAAGCAGAACACCCTGCCCCTCTGCATTCCCTTTTTCACTTTTTCCCGGATCCGGAGATGTTGCTCCGGACTGCTCTGAGTTCTCTTCCGCGAGAGTAAATTCAACAGAATAGGGAATGCTTCGCTCCGATCTAATTGATCTAAGCGTAGAAGCATCCTCCCCTGTAGATCGGAATGAACATCCGGAAAGCAACAGTGAATTGAAAAGAATCATAAAGTACAATGCGAAAAGAAACAGTCTGTTATACATGAAATGATAATGAATGCGAGACAGAGAGACGTCAAGCTTTTGCTCTTCAACTTAAACCATTTTATACAATAAAATTCAGTATGTTATAAAAATAACTTTTGACAGTACAAACTTTTTAATTTTCCTGCTCTCTCTTTATTTAAAACTTGGGTCATGACCAGCTGAGAAGGTCCAAGAAGGCTATAACGCTAGGGCATAACAATGAAAACAAGTATTCGTATCGTTCGAAAATTTCAGAGGCTAAAATTCGGCAGATTGTGAAGTTCTTTTCCGTTGATTTGACGGCCTCACAGATTGCCAAATTGACTGGAATCAACCGGAATACCATGACCAGATACCTCTCTGGACTACGGGAGAGGATTGCCTTTTATTGCGAAGAAGAATCTCCTGCAAAGGGAGAAATTGAAGTCGACGAAAGTTATTTCGGAGCCAGAAGAGTGAAAGGTATTCGGGGCCGTGGCGCACGGGAAAAACCATTATTTTCGTCTTGTTCAAGAGAAAAGGGTGAGTCTATACAGAAA
>CAYRKU010000044.1:0-11508 GCA_964425055.1 uncultured Lawsonia sp.
CTCTGACGGCAAGGGCGGGTATCGTATGCCTGACGGGAGTCATGTTCGTTCTGATGGCAAAGGCGGCTACCGCATGCCTGACGGAAGTCGTGTCCGTTCTGACGGCAAAGGCGGCTACCGGACACCCTAAACATATCTGGCGAAATTTCTGATTAAAACCCCGGCGCCAATGCGGGCAGAAGCCTCTACTCCTGCTCCCGGTAAAGGCGTTGCCCGAAACCGCTTTCGGGAGGCCTGTCGTTAAGTCGGACTGACAGCCATACTCCGCCCTGGCAGCGGAGATGCGAGAGTAGCCTCGCGCACCACCCCTGGAACCAGTCATTCTATTTTCTCATATCTTCCCGTATTTCTAACTTCTTCCAGCGAATCAAGTTTCGCCCCGGTGCGTACGGTATTGAAGATTTGTTTTTTTTCATTGGGTTGAAGAATTTTCAGCTTACTGTTCGGAAATAATCCCAGCGCGGCATGGCAACGGCTATGCGCCGCACTTCCTCGTACGCCGCAAGTTGTTCTCGCCATTCCTGCGGGATGGAGTCCAACTCGTAGGCCAGCCCGGCCAGTGCGCCTGTCACCGCGCCCGTGGTGTCGGTATCCTCGCCCAGGTTGACGGCTTTCAGTACGGCGTCCTTATAGTTGTCCGTGGTCATAAAGCACCAAAATGCAGCTTCCAGCGTATCAATGACAAAGCCGCCGCTTCGGATTTCCTCTTCCGGCAAGGTGCTGATGTCATTCTCAAGTATTCTGCCAAATCTGGCCAGCGTAGCCTTGCTGATGAAAGGAACGCTCCTCGCAAAATCTCTCTGCAGTTCAGTATAGGCAGCCTTCTTCCCGCGCCCAATGCGCAGATAGTTTAGCATTTCAACATAGATGTAACAGGCCGCCATTGACCATTCATGGGCGTGAGTGATGGACGACACGTCCCGGACGATGCGGAAACGGTCTTCCGCCTTTCGTATCCCGAACATATAGAAGGTCAACGGCGCTATGCGCATGAGGGAACCGTTGCCGTTGTCGCTTTCCCCCGTGCCGCCGGCCTTTTCCGGAGACACGCCTTTTTTCAGGCGCTGGATGGCTTTTGCCGTTGCATTGCCCACGTCAAAGACCTTGCCGTGTGGCGTGTACCTGGCGTTATCGTACCATTCTTTGAAATCCCATGCGATACATTCAAGGTTGGGCTGAAGTCCGCGACAGAGGAGATTATCCGCCAGAGCCAGCGTCAACGGCGTGTCGTCAGACCAGGTTCCGGCGGGCTGATTGTGCGTGCCGTAGCCCTGCATATCGGTCACATAAAAAGTTCCGCGCTTCTTGAACTCCACAGGCACGCCCACTACCAGCGACAGAGGTTTGTCATCCGCCTTTTCGTAAAACTCGCATTCCGCGCCACCATAGTAAATTTCATCCGGCTTGCGCTCTGGTTCTTCGTACATTTCACAGCAATCGGTAGATGCTCTGTCCAGTTGATCACCGTCACTGTCAAGGTACGCCCGAAACATACAAGTCTCGCACGCTACCGGATTTATATGTTGCGGCGAAAGCTTTTCGCTTTCCCATCTTGGTTTTTTTTTGCTCATGGTATACTCCCTAACTTTGCTCAACCACTTCAATTTCAAACGATACTTTGCTTCCCACTTTTCCCACTTTCGTCACTTTGAACTTGGTTCCGCGCTGTGTTTTTAGAGCCTGTCAGGTTAGCAGGAAATATGTTTCCCTTAATTATACTCTGGCCAGGGTGCATACATTTGTGATATACTGTTATAGACAGGGGAGCAAACGGGCGCACTCATCCGTATCTTCCGTAAATGCCGGAGCATGGCTATGCGCATTGTTTTGTGTTCCTCTTTTATGATGGAGGAATTTGATGTCAGGAGAGGTGTATCTTGGTCTTGACGTAGGATCGACAACAGCCAAGCTGATACTTGCTTCCGCTGATGGCCGAGTGCTTGAAGCTCACTACCAACGGCACGGGGCAGCAGTGCGTCAAACCCTGGCTTCCATGTTGCGACAGCTGGCACACTCATATCCTGGGCTGTCCGTTTCAGCAGCTATTACCGGGTCTGCCTCCATTGGTCTGTCTGAATCACTTGGCCTGCCGTTTGTGCAGGAAGTTATGGCTGCATCAAAAGCCATTGCCACTCTTGCCCCTGAAACCGATGTGGCAGTAGAACTTGGCGGAGAAGATGCCAAAATTTTGTACCTTAGCCAGGGTATGGACCTGCGTATGAACGAAGCCTGTGCCGGCGGTACGGGTGCGTTTATTGATCAAATGGCCACACTCTTGCATACAGATGCAGCTGGGCTGAACCAGTTGGCCGCCGGACATCAGCGAATTTACCCCATTGCCTCCCGGTGTGGTGTTTTTGCCAAAACTGACATTGTTCCTTTGCTGAATGAAGGTGTGGCGCGGGAAGATATTGCAGCATCTGTTTTTCAGGCAGTGGTGGAACAGACCATCAGTGGCCTTGCCTGCGGGCATCCGATTCGTGGCCGGGTGGCTTTTCTTGGAGGACCGCTTCATTTCCTGCCTGAATTGCGTAAACGTTTTATCATTACCCTTCAACTAAAGCCGGAAGAGGCAATAGTTTTTCCTGCCGGGCAGTACATGGTGGCCCTTGGTACGGCGCTTTCTCTTGTACCACTTTCTGTGCAGGGCCGTCGCAATAGAGGGGATGTTCCTACAGTAAGCCCTCTCACACTGGATGAATTGGCTGACCGTGCTGCCAGTCGGGAACTGCATGCAGTTGCTGCGGCAGAGGCTTTGCCCCCTCTTTTTGCTGATGAAGCCGACTATGCGGCTTTCTGCCGCAGGCATGAGCGCGATGCCGCCCCGTGTGGGCATTTGGAACAGGCCCGGGGCGATCTGTATCTTGGTGTTGATCTTGGTTCAACAACAGTCAAAACGGTACTCATTGATACTGCAGGTATGGTGCTGGATTCCTTTTATCAGCGTAATCAGGGTGACCCGTTGCGCGAACTGATCCCGTACCTGGCAGATTTGCTTGATCGGCTACCTCCTGCAGTACGGCTAAGGGCCTGTGCTACAACCGGTTATGGCGCGCAGCTGGCCCAGGCTGCATTGAATGCTGGCTTTTCTGAAGTGGAAACCGTAGCCCACCTAAAAGCAGCCTGTAATTTGATGCCAAACGCCACCTACGTTATTGATATCGGCGGGCAGGATATGAAGTGCCTGAAAGTTGAAGACGGTGCCATTGCTGGTGTAACGCTTAATGAAGCCTGTTCTGCAGGATGTGGTGCGTTTTTGGAAACGTTTGCCCACGGGTTGAATCTTGAAATGGCTGATTTTGTCAGGGCAGCACTGTACGCTAAGCATCCGGTGGATCTTGGTTCACGGTGTACGGTGTTTATGAATTCAAAGGTCAAACAGGCACAGAAAGAAGGCGCCAGCATCGGGGATATTGCAGCGGGCCTTTGTTACGCGGTGGCCAGAAATGCGTTGTATAAGGTTTTGCGTTTGCGCAGCCCGGATGAACTCGGGCCACATGTGTTGGTACAGGGGGGATCGTTTGCCAACGATGCACTTTTACGGGTGATGGAACGTTTATTGGGCCGGGAAGTGTTTCGACCGGATATTGCCGGGCTTATGGGTGCTTACGGTGCCGCCCTGCTGGCGCGGCAGCGTGTAGATACAGTGCCCGAATCGCATCTTACTGCGGATGATCTGCGTGGGCTGAAAATAACTACCCGCGCTGCCCGCTGCAACGGATGTGGTAACCATTGCCTGTTGACAGTCAACCGTTTTTCCAATGGGCAGCGGCTTGTTTCCGGTAACCGGTGCGAACGGGGGGTTGCCCTTGGAGGGCATAAAGGGCCGGTTTTGCCCAATATGTATGCCTGGAAGGTACGGCGGCTTTTTTCTTATGAACCACTGCCCATGCAGGAAGCATCGCGCGGACGGTTAGGCATCCCACGGGTGCTTAATATGTACGAGCACTATCCCTTCTGGTTTACACTGTTTACACATCTTGGTTACCGGGTTGAGCTTTCCCCGCCTTCGGGCAAGGCTGTTTACGATTTGGGGCTCTCTTCCATGCCGTCACAAACCGTGTGTTATCCGGCAAAATTGGCACATGGGCATGTAACAGCTTTGATCCGACAGGGAATAAAGGATATTTTTTATCCCTGCCTGCCGCGGGAGCGAAAGGAATCACACACTGCGGCAGATTGTTACAGCTGTCCAGTTGTATGTAGTTATCCCGAAGTTGTTCGACTTAATACGGATGAATTGCGTGAGCAGGGGTGTACATTACATGTTCCGTTTGTACAGCCGGAACATATCCCTTCACTTGTCCGTATTCTGGCAAAGGAATTTTCACTTCCGGCAAAGGAAGTGAAACGGGCTGCAGAGCTTGCCCGCCGTGAACAGGAATCCTATAGGGCTGAACTTCGGGCTGAAGGTGAACGGGTACTTGCGGAAGTGCGCGATACCGGTGGTCTGGGCATTATTTTAAGTGGCCGGCCATATCATGCTGATCCGTCTGTTCATCATGGCCTGCCCGAGTTGATCACCTCGTTGGGGGCTGCTGTTCTCAGCGAAGATAGCGTTGCTCATCTGGCGCCCAATATGGGAGAGCTGCGAGTTGTGGATCAGTGGACCTATCATTCCCGTTTGTACCGGGCAGCAGCTTTGGTTTGTTCACGAGATGATCTTGAATTGGTTCAACTGACATCTTTCGGCTGTGGGCTTGATGCTATTACAGCGGATCAGGTGGCTGAACGCCTCCGTGCTGCGGGCAAGATCCATACTCTGATCAAAATTGATGAAGGCGCATCCCTAGGGGCTGCGCGTATCCGCCTCCGGTCTCTTCTTGCTGCTGTGCAGGAGCGGCGGCAGGCTGCAGCTCAGAATAAATCTGCCGGTCATGCCGGAGTGCGGCGCCTTCGTTCCGCCCCAGTTGCAGCCAGGCCCGTATTTACCAGGACCATGCGACAGACACACACCATACTTGCCCCGCAGATGTCGCCGATTCACTTTGAAATTATAGAAAAGGCCATCGGCAGTGCGGGGTACAGGCTTAAACTTCTGCCTGAAGTAAGCAGGGAAGATATTGAGACAGGCCTCAATCTTGTACACAATGATGCCTGTTACCCGGCAATTGTAGTTATTGGGCAGCTTATCCGTGCATTGCAAAGCGACGATTGTGACCCGAATCACACAGCATTACTGTTGGCGCAAACCTGTGGCCCCTGTCGGGCAACAAATTATCCTGCACTGCTGCGCAAGGCACTGTGTGGGGCGGGGTTTTCGCAGGTTCCGATTTTGACTCTGAGTGGCGGGTCACTGGAAAGTCAACCGGGTTTTACTGTCACACGTGAGCTGCTGCACCGGATGATCATTGGCTGCCTATATGGGGACATGTTGCAACGTGTTTCGTTGGATTGCCGGTCGCATGAACGGTATGTTGGGGATACTGATGATCTGTTATCTTACTGGATGAACAGAGTTAAATTTGCGGCAGCCCGGGGAGACAATGGTGTATTTAGTGAACATATGCGCGAAATTGTTCGGGACTTTAGCGCCTTGCGGCGGGAATTCTTCCCCAAACCCAAAGTCGGTATCGTGGGGGAAATTTTACTCAAGTACCATCCTGATGCGAATAACCATATTACGGAGCTTATCCGCCGTGAAGGCGGCGAGCCAGTGTTGACCGATCTTATTGATTTCTTCCTGTATTGCCTGCAGGATCCGGTGTATCGCTGGAAGCATCTCGATGGAAGACCTGTATCCGCGCTGGGCAACTGGGCTGTTGTTCAGTGGATTGAACATTTGCGTAGCGCCATGCGCAGGGCATTGGCCGGCAGTCGATTTATGCCAATTTCTCGTATAAGCGGGCTTATGCATGACGTCAGCAAGGTAATTTCATTGGGTAACCAGGCTGGTGAGGGGTGGCTGCTGACAGCGGAAATGCTGGAACTTGTGGATCATGGTGCGTCCAATGTGCTGTGCCTGCAGCCATTTGGCTGTCTGCCCAATCATATTACCGGCAAAGGCGTTATCAAGGAATTGAAGCGTCTGCGTCCCAATGCCAATATTATGGCTGTGGATTATGATCCCGGCAGTAGTGAAGCCAATCAGATCAACCGAATAAAATTGTTCATGTCTGTAGCGCATACCCGAATGTTGGAACAGGAATCTGCTCCCCCCAATGTTGCCCAAGGGCATTTAGTTTTGTCAGTAAAAGATCTTGCCGGAAAACTTAAGGATAATTTTGCGGATACGGCAGGAATGGGGAAAGAGCTGCATCCCGTTTGATCCGGGTTACGTATTTTGGATACGCACGGGGTATCGCCTGTGCGTGGAGAGGACAGTAAACTGAAGTTATCCAGTTGTCTGGCTTATTATACTGCTTTAACCCGCCATATCAGCATTTTCCCGTTGGCCGGATTTTTGAATTAAAGAGAGAATGGCCATAAGGGCCACTCCAACGACATAACCTGCGTAGCGATAGGTATGCGGCAATATAAAGTCAGTTATTAAAGACGGATACATAAGCATGACAGTGGCCAGAGCAAGCAGTATTCTGTCAAAAATAGAAGTACTCCTGATATACCATCCCTGTACCAGGGAGCTGAAGCAGATCATCCCCAGGGAAGTCATACAGAAAATCAGTATGGCTTCAGGCAGGCTGTGTATGTTCCATAAGATCAGGTCGTGATTGAAGATAAAGCAGAATGGCAGCAATGCTGTACGAATATCATAGAAAAATCCCTGAATGCCCACAGAAATGGGGGAAGCTTCAGCTATGGCAGCGCCAGCATAGGCTGCAAGGCCAACAGGAGGAGTATCATCAGCCAGAATGCCAAAATAAAAACAGTACAGGTGTGCAGCCATGAGCGGAATGGCCAGTTCCACACCGTGTATGCTGAAGTGTGAGGCAAGCTCCACAAGGACAGGTGCTGTCAGCGATGCCATAATGATATAGTTAGCTGTAGTGGGCAGCCCCATCCCTAAAAGTAAACTGGCTGCAGCAGTGATAATGAGTAACAAAAAAATGTTACCCATGGACAATACTTCTACAAAAGAAGTGATTTGCTGACCGAGACCAAGTGATACACACCCTACAATGATACCTGCGGAGGCTGTGGCCAGGGCCACGCCTGCCATATTGGTAGCTCCTGCCGCCATAGCGGAAAGCGTATTTCTGACGCCTTCTTTTAAAGCCTGTAACTTGGATGTGTTGTGAACCGTGGCAATACATACGGGTTGAAAAACCATAAGTACGGTCAATACTAGTATTGCCCGAAATACCGAGAGTTCCGCGGAATGTTGCAGAATTATAAGCTCGTAAAGAAGCATAAAAAGTGGAAGCAGAAAATGCACGCCGCCACGTAATACATCGCGTGTTCTAGGAAGCTCATTCTTTGGCACGCCCTTTAGGCCCAGTTTATGGGCTTCCACATGCGTTATCCACAATAATCCTGCGTAAGATGCAAAAGCGGGTATTGCCGCTGCCTTAGCCACCTCTATATACGGAACGTTTACATACTCTGCGATGATAAAGGCGGCTGCCCCCATCACGGGCGGAGCTAGCTGTCCATTGACGGAAGATGCAACTTCTATGGCTGCAGCCTTTACAGCCGGATAGCCCACCCTTTTCATAAGCGGGATGGTAAACGTACCTGTTGTTACAACATTGGCAATACTTGAACCGGAAACCATGCCGGAAAGTGCGGAACTGAGCACCGCAGCCTTGGCAGCGCCGCCGCGGTAATGCCCTAGGCCGCTGATCGCCAGTTGAGTAAAAAAGGTTCCCCCGCCCGCACGGTCGAGCATGGTGCCAAACAGAACAAAAAGAAAAACCACCGTGGCGGAAACCTGAAGGGGAATGCCGTAAACACCCTGTACATCCATTGTTATCTGCGAGATGAACCGTGACAGAGAGGCACCCTTAAAGGCGAGGAAATCGGGGAGATATGGCCCGGTAAATACATATAGAATAAATACAATGCAGATAATGGGCAGTGCAGGGCCAAGTACCCGGCGGGTGGCTTCCAGGAGCAGTATAACCAGAAGCAGGCCCATAAGGATATCACGTTCAATAGGTGCCCCAGGCCGTGCAGATATCCCCGCATAATCAAGGAAGATATACAGAGCTGTTATCATAGCCGTGATACCAAAGATATAATCCAGTACGGTAACACGGTTCATGGCAAGTAAAATACGTAAATCCCATCTGGAATATGCTGAAGATTTGAGCATGGGAATGTTCAGGTAAACCAAAAGGATGGCAAACGCAAGATGAATGGCTTTGACAAAAACAGAGTCCAGGAGAAGAAAGCTTGCTGCTGCCATTTGAAAGAGCGACCAACAAAGTGCAATTATGAAGGTAAATTTTGCGGTGATACCTGTAGTGTCACCGCGTATGCCGTGCTCGGCATGGATAAGTTCTTCTTTGTAGGCGTCACCCAGCGGAGTAGTTTGACTGTCTTGTTGTGGCATGGGAGTATCACAGTTTGGAGATGATACACAAAACGGGGGCGTAATGCCCCCGTTGGTTAAAACTTATTTAATGAGTCCGGCTTCTTTATAATACTTTTCCGCACCGGGATGCAGAGGGGCGGTACGGCCTTCAAGCAGGCTTTCTTTGGTAATGCTGGCAAGAGCTGGATGCAGGCTCTTAAATTCATCAAGATTTTCTACTACTTCTTTTGTAATGGCGTAGACAATTTCATCTGGCACATCCGCAGATGTAACAAATGTGGCCAACATGCCAATAGTGTCCACAGTGCCATCGGCAGCGTTTGTTGCGTCCGGATATTGGGACATATCAATTTTTGTCATGGAATAGTAAGGGCATTCTTTGAGAAGATTTTCCATACCAGTAATGGGAACAATGCGGCATTTGCGCTTACCGGCGGTGGCTTCTTTTATATTTCCATTGGGGTGACCCACGGTATAGAAAAATCCATCCAATTTACCGTCCTGAACAGTGTGTGGGGCATCTGCTGGTTTTAATCCTTCACCCTTGAAGTCTTTTTCCGGATCAAGACCAATGGCATTGAAAATTTGCAAGGCATTTATTCTGTTACCTGATCCCGGATCGCCCAGGTTGATTACTTTGCCTTTGACATCTTTGATGCTTTTTATGTTGGCATCTTCCGCTGCAACAAAGGTAACAGCTTCAGGGGCAAGCGCGAAAACAAAGCGCAGTTTGCTTACAGGTTTGTCTTTCCAGTCATCAATGCCTTTATAGGCCATATACTGTGTATCGGCCTGGGCAATACCAAATTCCAAATCACCAGAATTGATGGCATTGATATTGAACTTGGATGCTCCGGTAGATTCTACGCTGGCACGAATATTATAAGTGTCTTTTTTAGCATTAATAATTTTGGCTATTGCGCCGCCGGTGGGGTAGTACACACCGGTGATACCGCCTGTACCAATGGTAACAAAGGTTGTTTTAGCGGCCATGGCGTTATTGGATATAGCGCCAGAAAGTATAAAAGCCGCTCCTAGGGCAAGGCCAAAAAATTTTTTAAGCATGAAAGCCTCCCAAAAGTAAATGCGTTACATTGTTAAACAGGCGCAGAGCCATTGCGCATGCCGGATGTGTTTAAAACACTGCCCCTGTGGGAAAGGGGAAAAGTTTCAGGAACACCTTAAATAATATACAAAAAATATGCCATTATCAAGAGACAGGCATGGAAAAGATTTTACAGGATTCGGCACAGAACTGCGTATTATGCAGAAGTATCGGATATCTTCTGATCCTGTAAACGTACTTTGAGCCGCGTCTGTATTGGCTGACGAAACAGAAAAAGCAGGGACGGTATGATCAGCATGCCGTCCCCGTAAAATCTGATAAAACTTTTTTGTGCCGCATCGGGTCTGTGGTGGCTTTTTATGCCAAAAATGTACTATTGAGCAGCACAGGGGGTATTTTCCTCTTTGAGTAGCTGTCCTGATCCGGACAGGGACAGAACACGCCGGATAGAACGAATGGCCTGTTTGGTGCGCAACTCATTTTCAATAAGGGCAAAGCGTACGTAGTCATCCCCGTAAGAACCAAACCCAAGCCCTGGGGATACTGCAACGTGCGCTTCCTTCAGCAGAAGTTTGGAGAATTCGATAGAACCAATTTTGCGAAACTCTTCAGGAATGTGTGCCCACAGGAACATGGTTGCCTTTGGCGGGGTGATTTCCCAGCCAATACGGTTTAAGCCTTCGCAAAGATAGTCACGGCGTTTGCGGTAGGTTTCCCGTATTTCGGCAACGCATTCCTGCGGCCCGTTGAGGGCCACTGTGGAGGCGATCTGAACAGGTTGGAAAATACCATAGTCAAGATAGCTTTTTATGCGTGTCAAAGCATGAACCAGCTCTCTGTTGCCTACGCAGAAGCCTACGCGCCAGCCAGGCATGGAATAACTTTTGGAGAGTGTAAAAAATTCTACGCCCACATCTTTTGCCCCCTTGGCCTGAAAGAAGCTGGGTGCCTTGTAGCCATCAAAAACCAGATCCGCATAGGCAAGATCGTGCACAACCCATATTTTATTTTCTTTAGCGAAATCTACAACTTTCTGGAAAAATTCCAGATTAGTTACTTCAGTGGTGGGGTTATGCGGGTAACAAATAAAGAGGAGTTTAGGTTTTGGCCATGCCTGCCGGACTGCCAGCATCAGGTCTTCAAAAAAGTCACGGCCTGGGCCGATAGGCACGCTGCGCACATCCGCGCCGGCAATAATAGGTGCGTACGTGTGGATAGGATACGTTGGGTCAGGTGCCAAAACGACGTCTCCAGGAGATAACATGGCCAAAGAGAGGTGTGCCAGGCCTTCTTTGGAACCCATGGTCACAATGGCTTCGGTTTCCGGGTCCAGATAGACGTCAAAATTACGGCTGTACCAGTCACAGACAGCTTTGCGCAGATTGGGGATACCCTTAGATACAGAATAGCGGTGATTGACAGGCTTCTGTACGGATTCGATCAATTTATCTACTATGGGCTGGGGTGTGGGCATATCCGGATTGCCCATACTGAAATCCACGATATCTATGTTCTGGTGGCGAAGTTGCATTTTAAGGTCGCCGACTACAGCAAAAACGTAAGGGGGCAGGCGGTGTATCCGTGGGAATTCGTTCATGGTCCGATGTGCTCCTGTACTCTGAAAACGTTCGCTAAACGGAATCACTCCGTCCGTAACGTGGCATTCGCCCGGTGCAGAAGATCCCTAGCCATATGTCCGTGTCAGGACAGGAGACCCGTTGGCGGCGGTGCGGTAGAAGCCTGGAAGAGGGAATATCACCAGGTTATCTTCCGCATGTCTCGGTGCCTGTGCAGATTTTGACATCCTTCCCCCATCTGAAGTTGGAGGATCCTATGAATAACTGCTCTGGGGGCATATCATAGGTTGGTTCCTGCTTCAACGGAGCCCAACGGAACGCCTGGTTCAGCGTAAATATTCGTGCGGGGAATGTTACGGGTACAACCAGCGCTACGGGCACTATCGTTCAACAGGCTGACACGGCATGTCCTGCCGTCAATTTACTGT
>CAYRKU010000044.1:11518-12491 GCA_964425055.1 uncultured Lawsonia sp.
ACAGCAGCGGGAGAAGCAAGAAATTCAAAGTCCAGGCCGCGCCGCTCCTCAATACCGTTTCCCGCTTTGGAAAAGACGCAAAGGAAAGACAGCATACAAAAAGAGGCTGTGACAAAATAGATGCTGCTGGCAGGATCCATTTATCACAGCCCGTATTCGTTCAAAAATCGATACTGGTATTGCCGTCTTCGTTATTCCATCACGCCGATCTTATCCGGTACGATGATATCTGCATCTGTGCAGGCTATAATATCCTCCACCGTATAACCCGGAGCCAACTCTCTTAATACAAGTCCCTCCGGCGTCACCTGGAGATAGCAGCGTTCTGTCACGATATCCGTTACACACCGGCTGCCGGTCAGCGGCAGCGTACATTTCTTCAGAATCTTCGGCGCGCCGTTCTTCTCGCAGTGATCCGTCGTAACAACGATCCGTTTCACACCCGCGCACAGATCCATCGCGCCGCCCATTCCCGGTACAAGTTTTCCCGGTATTGTCCAATTGGCGATATTGCCTTCTTGGTCTACCTGAAGGGTTCCAAGCACCGTCACATCGATATGACCGCCCCGGATCATGCCGAAACCGGTCGTATGGTCGTAAATACTGCCGCCTTTGATGATGGAAGCCGGCATGCCGCCTGCATCGATGATGTCGATATCCTCCTCACCCCACTTTGGGGTAGGACCGCTGCCTACTGTTCCAATCTCTGCCTCAAACCAGAGGTCAACGCCTTCCGGCACATAATTCACACACATCAGAGGGATACCAATCCCAAGATTTACAAAATCACCGTCCTTAAAGAACTTTGCGCAGCGGGATGCAATCAGTGCGCGTCCTGTCAATCCTGCCATTATTTTTTACTCCCTTCCGCTTTCGCTCTTAACCGCTGCCACATCGGACAGGTATGTCTTGTCTCACCGGTACGAACATAAACCATATCTACAACAGGCGCTGGGACATTGATTTCATTCGG
>CAYRKU010000045.1:0-277 GCA_964425055.1 uncultured Lawsonia sp.
CGCGTATCCACGCCGGCCACGTTCTTATCGGTCATTTTTTGGACGTCTTCCATGGCTTTTTTCAGCTCATCCTCGGAGATAATCTTGTCCTTTTCAAGCTTTTTGAGCTGCTCGTTTGCTTCACGGCGGACATTGCGGACAGCCACTTTGGCTTCTTCGCCATACTTGCGGGTAATTTTGCTCAATTCCCTGCGGCGCTCTTCGGTAAGCGGCGGAATGGAAATGCGGATAACCTTGCCGTCATTTATAGGTGTCAATCCAAGATCAGATTTAAGGA
>CAYRKU010000045.1:287-12297 GCA_964425055.1 uncultured Lawsonia sp.
ATGTTTGCGATTTGGTACCAGAAAAAGAAACTGGCGCGGCGCCGACGGGCCCGCGCCCCCGCGCTTACACCGTCAGGATTTCTTTCTCTTTGTCGGCCACGATCTTGTCGACGTCGACGACGAATTTATCCGTCAGCTTCTGGATCTCGTCGTTCGAACGGCGCTCGTCGTCTTCCGACGCCAGCTTGTCCTTGACCAGTTTCTTGTCCTGCTCATTGGCATCGCGGCGGATATTGCGGATGGCAATCTTCGCGTCTTCCGCCTCGCCCTTGACCAGCTTGACCATTTCCTTGCGGCGCTCTTCGGTCAGCGGCGGAATGGAAATGCGGATCACCTTGCCGTCAGTTATAGGTGTCAATCCAAGATCAGATTTAAGGATAGCTTTCTCCACGCCGGAGAAAGCCCCCCTGTCCCATGGCTGGATGGTAATAGTGCGGCTGTCCGGCACGGCCACCGAAGCAAGCTGGCCAATTGGGGTCAGCGTGCCGTAGTAATCCACCTTGATGTTTTCAACAAGGCTCGTTGAGGCGCGCCCAGTGCGGAGCTTACCAAAATCACGCTCAAGGGCGTTCAGGGCTTTTTCCATGCGCTCTTCGGTTTCAAGGAAAATGCTGTCTTTATCCATGCTCTTACTCCCCTTCGATGATAGTGCCCGCTGAACCGTCTGTAACGACCTTGCGGATACTGCCGTTAAACATGCTGCAGACGATGATGGGAACATTGTTTTCCTGAGCCAGCGTAATGGCCGTGGAATCCATGACCTTAAGGCGCCGGCGCAGCGTTTCGTCATAAGTAAGGCGGCGGAACATCACGGCATCAGGATGCGCCGTAGGGTCCTTATCGTACACGCCGTCCACCTTTGTTGCCTTGATGATGGCATCACACTTCAGCTCCATGCCGCGCAAAGCAGCGGCGGTGTCCGTGGTAAAATACGGATTCCCTGTGCCTGCCGCGCAAATAACCACGCGCCCCTTTTCCATATGGCGCATAGCTCTGCGGCGCACATACGGCTCGCAGACCTGGCGCATTTCTATGGCGGAAAGCACCCGCGTGGGATAGCCTATTTTTTCCAAGGCATCCTGCATAGCCAGTGCGTTCAGTACCGTGGCAAGCATTCCCATGTAATCCGCAGAGGAACGATCCATGCCCTTGGCCGCGCCGGACAGCCCGCGGAAAATATTGCCGCCGCCAATCACAAACGCCACCTCAAGGCCAAGAGCAAGCACGCCGCTAATTTCCGCGCAGATTTGCGAAACTATTTCCGGGTTAATGCCCGTTTTCTGCTCGCCTGCCAGCGCTTCGCCGCTGAGTTTCAGCAACACCCGCTTGTATTTGAGTTCCGACATGATTACTTCCTCATCGCATTGACAGTCCAAAATTTCAACGCCTGCTGGACCTGCGAGAATCAAGGCTGTAAGGTTTACCCCAGCTCCCCTCGCCTATCCTGACGTATTTGAGAAAGGCGTAAAATGCCCCGTGTACAGCGTTGATAAAACCTGCTCTGCCATCCAAAAAGCCTCGTTTCAGCACATAAAGGCGCAGAAAGCGGCCAAGGCCATGCGTCAATCCCTTGGCAATACCTCCGTGCACGCCCCTTGCCTCCAATTCCGCAGCCCCCTGCTGGGCATAGGAATTAATTTTATCCAGATGCTCGCGAAACGAGGCATAGGGATAATGCACAATATCGCCGGAAAGCCGGCGTGTTTTGCCCAGTGGATGAAAGGAATAATGCGCGCCGGAAACCTCCACGCGCATTTTCCCGCGGCGGAAGCAACGCAAAAGCGCATCAGGGTACCAGCCGCTGTGCAGGAGAAAACGGTTGTAGTACCAAGAGCAGCGCGGGACATAGAAACCTGCCAAATCCCCGCTAGAAGGATCGTCTTCAGCAGCTCGCACCGCCTCTAAAAAAGCGTCCCGCAGTTCCGGTGTGCACTGCTCGTCCTGATCAAGGCTAATCACCCAGTCAGTCGGGTAGTTCCCGTCAAACAATCCAAGGGCAAAGCGAAACTGCGCCGCCGGTCCTTCCCACGTATGCGCAATGAACACAGCTCCTGCCTCGCGGGCAATTGCCTCTGTAGCATCGGTACTAAAAGAATCAACAACAATAACCCTGTCGCAAAACGCTAGGGAATCCAGACATTCCGCCAGCAGACGCTCGCCATTATAAGTCAGCACAAGTCCCGTAATAAAAGGCTTCATCGCGCTCCATCTCCCTCGCAACAGAGGCGGGGCATGCATTTTTGGCATCAGAACAATCTGGACTGCCGGCAATTTTGCTAAGGCTTTTCCGCCACATCGCACTGAACGGGTCCGCACCCAACGCATTTTCCAGCAGCGACAGTCTTGACATTGCCCTGTAGTCGCGGAAAGACGCCCAAAAGACCGGCAACACCCGAGGCCGTGGCTTTCGGCACAAAAAAAAGGGGCCGTAGCCCCCTCTTTTAGCTCAAAACGTTTGCTTATTCAACGCCTAGCTGCAGGCGCGCAAAGCGCGCAACTGTGATGGGCGTGCCGGCCTCCTTGGAAGCGGCTTTGAGCATATCGGCAACGCTCGTCTTATCGTCCCTGATATAGGGCTGATCAAGCAGGCAGACTTCCTTGTGGAATTTTTTAACAGCACCCTCGGCAATGCGCTCCACAATATGCTCGGGTTTGCCTTCGGCGCGGGCCTTCTGGCGGTACACATCGCGTTCATGCTCTTCGGCTGCGGGATCTAGGCTCTTGGCATCCACCGCAAGCGGATTGGTGGCGGCAACCTGCATTGCCACGTTTTTGGCAGCGGCAAGCACGGCATCATTTATAGTGGCGGCGTTCACTTCGACAAGAGCAACGAGCTTGCCATTGCTGTGGAGGTAATGGCCCACTACACCGGGATTGGAAAGGTCCATGTTCACCGCGCGGCCAATCTGCATGTTTTCGCCAATAGTCGCGATGGCGCTGTTAAGCAGGTCTTGCACGGTTCCGCCTTCGGCAGGACGGGCCAAAAGCGCGGCGCTATCTGCCGGAAATTCGGAAACGACCAAGTCTGTGATCTGTTTTACAAAATCCTGGAATTTTTCTCCGCGGGCCACGAAATCGGTTTCGCACTTGACTTCAATGGCCACTGCGCTCTTGCCATCTTCAGCAACGCGCACGCCAAGCAGGCCTTCAGTCGTAGCCCGGCCAGCTTTTTTGGCGGCTTTGGAAAGACCTTTTTCACGGAGCCAGTCAACGGCTTTTCCCATGTCGCCATCGTTGGCAACAAGGGCTTTCTTACAATCCATCATGCCTGCGCCGGTCTTATCGCGCAGTTCTTTCACCATCTGGGCGGAAATGCTCATATATTTTCTCCAAAAATGCGCTTGGGACAAAACCCGATTATTCGGTGGCTTCCTGCTTGGCCTCTTCCTTATCGGCAGCCTGCTGCAAGGCTTCCTCGGCATCGGCGCCGCTACTGTCCTTGGCCATGGCTGCGCCTTCAAGGCAGGCTTCAGCAATGGCGCTTACAAAGAGCTTGATAGCGCGGATGGCGTCGTCGTTGCCGGGAATGATATAGTCAATAACATCGGGATCGCAGTTAGTGTCGGTTACAGCCACAATCTGGATGCCTAGCTTGCGGCATTCCTTTACAGCGATTTCCTCGCGATGAGGATCAATAATAAAAGCCAGCTGCGGCAGCCGATCCATATTTTTGATACCGCCCAAAGTCAGCTCAAGCTTGTTCATTTCACGCTGGAAGTTCAGCACTTCGCGCTTCTGGTAGCGGTTTATCGTGCCGTCGGCAAACATGGCTTCAAGTTTCTTCAGCCGTTCAATGCTCTTCTGGATGGTGGCGAAGTTGGTCAGAGTGCCGCCCATCCAGCGGTTCGTCACATAGAACTGACCGGCGCGGTCGGCTTCGGCCATAACGGTTTCCTGAGCCTGACGCTTGGTGCCGATAAAAAGCACGCGGCCGCCGTTGGCAACGGTTTCCACAACCTTGTCATGGGCAGTGCGGTACAATTTTACGGTCTGCTGGAGATCAATAATATGAATGCCGTTGCGTGCGCCAAAAATGAAAGGACGCATCTTGGGATTCCAGCGGCGGGTCTGGTGTCCAAAATGGACACCTGTTTCCAGCATCTGCTTCATGCTGACATAAGCCATGAGAAATTCTCCTTGGAAAAGGGGTTTGCTCCCACCCTCGACCCTAGCTTTTCGACCTCAGCCGCGCATCCGGATCATCCGGATCACGCCTCGCAAAGGCACCCCAAACTGCTGTCGAGAGTGTGTATAATAGGAAATTTTTTAGATGTTATACGCTGTTCAACGCATTGTCAAGATCTTTCGAAGTCAGGTCACAACCTCGCTTTATCCGCAAAAATATACCTCCGCGGCAAAAGTAATTGACAAGCCACCGCGAGTAGCCGATTCTTATTCAAGGCGCCTCAGCGCCGAAAAACTTCGCACGCCCGCATTGCAGGGCGCTCTGCCTAATTTGAAGGAGATGCTATGTCCATTACTACCCTGCTTCATTCTGATGAGATCGACCGTGTGATCGAACGCCTCGCCAGCCAGGTCATCGAGCGCCATGACCAATGCGAGGGACTTGTGATTCTGGGCATCCAGCGCCGTGGCGTGGATATCGCCCGCCGTCTAAACATCGCCTTGGAAAACAGGCTTGGCCATAAGCTTTTAGAATGTTCTCTGGATATCAACCTCTACCGTGACGACTGGACTACGCCCTTAGGCAAACCCGTTATTGGGGAATCGTTTATTCCGGCGTCCTTGGACGGAAAGGACGTGCTCCTTGTGGATGACGTACTCTTTACCGGACGCACTATCCGCGCTGCACTGGAAGCAATCCTTGATTATGGCCGCCCCCGCCGTGTCGAGCTTTTGGTCCTTATTGACCGCGGGCACAGGGAACTTCCCATACACGCGGACTTTATAGGACGCACTGTCAACACAGCCAAGGACGAGCAGGTCAACGTGCTTCTGCACGAGCGGGACGGAAAGGACGAAGTGCTTATTGAGCGGGGGTAAACTGCCTTCGCGGGAACAAGCGGCTTGCCGATGCCGCAAATTTTTATTTTTAAAATTTCTTGAAAAAAACACTTGCCAAGTCAATGGCAAGCATGTATAGCTTTTCTCTGTTTGGCAAGGTAGCTCAGTTGGTCAGAGCATACGGTTCATACCCGTAGTGTCGAGAGTTCAAATCTCCCCCTTGCTACCAGACTTTACCGCCCGCCTCCAACCGGAAGCGGGCGTTTGTGTCTCTATCCCAAAGGGTTAACCAGCGATGTACCGTTATATTGTAAGTGCCTGTCTGGCCGGAATAGCCTGCCGCTATGATGGCAGCTGTACATACTTTGCGCCAGTTGTTCATCTTATGGCATACGGGCAGGCTCTCCCCGTATGCCCCGAACAGCTAGGTGGCCTGCCACACCGCGCATTCCGGCTGAAATTTTAGGCGCAAACGTCATCAACCAGGCAGGGATAGACGTTACTCAGACTTTTACCGCAGGTGCACATATAGCACTGAAGCTGGCCATACAACATGGATGTACTGAAGCTATTCTCAAGTCCCGTTCTCTTTCCTACGGTTGCGGCAGCATTTATGACGGCACCTTCCAACAACGCCTGATCCCCGGCAACGGCCTGCTGGCAAAGGCATTGCTTCATGCTGGTTTTACTATGTATTCTGAGGAAACTTTAAAAAAATGTAGACCCACCCGTTACACATCCGTTTCTTCTGTTTTTATCGGTTAGGCTGGCCAGCCGCGTTTTACAGGTTTCATCTTCCCCCTTCCTACCATCACTGCACATAAAAGCACATTACCCGACTAGCGTACATATTTTCACATTCCGCCCTCTTAGGATGAAGTACGCAGTTTTTTGGGAGAGGCAGGGTCCGTATATCCAATACAGGCACCACCAGCCAATGCCCAAAGATACAGCCCTGCAATACTTGCATAAGGTGAATAGCGTTTTTTGTACCTGGCAAAAAGTACTGGTGTGATTTTTCTGTGCCGATACAGCATCCGCAGGCCACGTTGTATGGCCAGATCGCCCCAACTTAAAATGTTTTTGCGCTGCATGGAAAAAATCATCAGCATTTCCGCAGTCCAGACACCTACCCCCGGTATGGCGATCAGGCGTTTACACAGTGCTGCATCATCCAATGTACCCAGGTGCGCCAAATCCAGTTTCCCGGCAAGAACATCTGCGGCAACACCCTTAATATACATAATTTTTCTTCCGGAAATCCCACAGGTTCGCAATTGTTCAACCGGAAGTTCAGCAACATGATCCGGCGTTACCGGCCCGCAAATATTCTGCACTCGATCCCATACTGTACGATGAGCTTTCATGGAAATCTGCTGCCCGATAAGGGCATGTACAAGAGCCATAAACATATCCGGGATAATTTCCCGTCGTACAGGCCCTATCTGCTCAATGACCGCGGCCAAAGCCGCATCTTTTGATTTAAGCCGGTCCAGTTCCGTTTCTGTATATTCAAAGTATTGCGGCACACACATAAAAACCTTCTGTCTGCGGAATATAGAATTTCTTCATAGTTTCAGGAGAAAGAGACAAAAACCCTGTGTTGGGTATCGCCCAGGCAGCCTGAACTGGCAAGAAAATCTTCTGTTTTTTTCCTTTCAAGGAACCCCTGTTCATGGTATTCATATGAGGTACGGGGATATGGGACAGGGCGATGCCTAACCTCTTTACACTATACTGTTACTTTTAGTCAGTTTAGTATGTATATCCATTTGTTACACCTAGTAACCACCAGGAGGATACAATGCAGGTATCATCAATCAAAGCAGCAGGGCACACATTTTGCGTGGCTGAATGGGCAGGTAATCCGGAGCGGACAATTTTGGGCATCCATGGACTTACGGGGAACTATGCCCACATGATGGCCCTGGCGGAAAGCCTGACACCAGACTTCCGGTTAATTTCCTACGATATACGCGGCCGTGGTGACAGTGACCCGGCAGATACCCCTTCCTGCCTGATGAATCATGCCCGGGATGCCGTTGCCCTCATTGAGGCACTGGATTTGAAAAAAGTCCTGATTGTCGGTCATTCAATGGGAGGGTATATTGGTGCTATGGCCGCCGGTCTGACGGATCGGATCAAAGGTGTGGTACTGCTGGATGGCGCTGGCCGTATATCCCGGGAAGGAGGAAATCTGCTGGCCCCGGCTCTGTCCCGCCTGGAAAAACTTTTCCCCTCTGCAGAATCATATGTGGATGGTGTAAAAGCAAATTACAGCGCCATGGGGTTGGAGTGGAACAAATTTATTGATGCCGGTGTACGACACGAAATAGGCCTGTGGTCAAAAGATAAAGGTGGAGATGGTCTACAGTACAAATACAAGGGCGATCCGGGCAGAATTTGGGAAGACATCCAATCCTGCATCGACTACCCGCATGAGCAAGTATTTGCTGCGGCCAAATGCCCATTCCTGCTTGTTTATGCTGCCGGTAATATGGGCGGCGGTGTGCCTTTGTACCAAGAAGGTCCAGCCTATGACATTGTGAAAAAACTGGTACCAGATCTGGACTACTACAAAAGCCCCTCCAACCACTACACACTGGCGCTGGAAACACAGCCAATACTCAATGAGCGTATAAAGGCGTTTGCCACCCGTTGTGGCTTCTGAACCTGAAAGGAAAAATCATGGAACTGAAAAACACAACCCCGTTCCACGTTATTATCGCGCTGTGTTTTGCAGCCGTTATTATTTTGTGCTGGGCGGGAATATGGTTTCCCTGTCTGTACTTGGCAACCGTGATCATTGTGCTATATCTTTGCCTTGGATCGGCTAAAAACGGCAAGTTGGATCCACTGTTTCTTACCTACCCCATTTTGTCCTTTGGTGTATGTTGGATTGTAGGCTTTTCTCTGGCGCAAAAATATTCACTCATGTTTCACGATGTTCCACCAACATTTACCATTATGGGGTTTAATCCATCGTTTTTCTGGATTTTCCTCCTGTACTGGCTTGGTGGCGTGGCAACACTTGGAATAGGCTTCTACCTGTTGCGTGACCGCTGGCTGTCTGTAGAAGACTGGAAGAACTTTAAAAACAAAATTGCCGCCATTGACAGCAAAACTCGAAGGGACAATGGGCTGGAGGGCTCTGAATGAAAATCCTTATTATCGGTTTTGCCATACTGATGATCGTAGTTTCTCTACTGCTTGGCTGGTGGGCACAACGCAAGGCACAGGGAGCGCAGGCCTTTTTTGGTGGAACGGCTCTGTTTGGACCTGTAACGGTTGCTCTTTCTTCCATGGCAGCTGTGGCAAGTGCTTTTGCGGTAGTGGGTGTGCCCGGAATAATTTATGCTTCCGGATCTTCAATGATTTTATGGATGCTTGGTTCCGGTGCCTTTGCCATGGGTTACATTATTTTAGGTAAAAAAATGCGGGCCATGGCTGAACTTGGCCCCATAGCGACCTTGGGTGATGTAGCCGATTTGCGCTTTGGCAGACACCGCATGTTGAAATTTGTCACTTCTCTGACCATTTTCATCGGCAGTATTGCATACCTGGCTTCGCAAATCAAAGGTGTTTCGGAAATGTTCGCCCATTTGATGGGATGGAGTCCCATGATTATCGGCATCATTATCTTTGGCTCTCTGATTATCTATATGGTAATCAGCGGCGAAGTAGGTGGCTTGCTGACACAAGCTTTTCAGGGGCTTATTCTTGTGATCGCAGCACTGATCATGATCATCGCCTTTTTTGTAGTAACGGGTGGCATGTCTGAAATGACCATGGCTGTTTCTTCGGCCGGAACAGTTACAGGAGAAGGTATCAGTAAAAGCATGCCACCAAACATGCTCGATGCCTGGGGGCTGTTCCCCGGATCTGTAGCCTTTACCTATGTTCTGATTCCCTTCCTCGGCGTACTTGGGCAACCGCAGGTATTAACCCGTATGTATTCCCTTAAAGACCCGATGGATATGGCCCGCCTGGGTATATGGAGCGCGGGCTCGCACATGGTTGTGGCCTTTTTCTGCACAATTATGGGCTTTGGGGCACTGTATCTTGTGGCCCGCGGGTTGATTGCACCACTGGCTACTCCAGACAGAGCCATCTTTGCCTTTGCCGACTATATAGGCCCCTATGCACAATTTTTTGTGTATACAGCTACGTTAGCTGCGGCCATGTCTTCCGCCAGTATGTTCCTTTCACTGAGCGGCAGCTTGATTGCCCGGGACATGAGTAATGCCCTAGGGATGAACTTTCCTGCACAAAAGCAAATCACTATTTCCCGTGTGGTAATGGCAATTATTGGCATGCTTTCCGTATACATGGGTATCAACAGTTCTTCGTTGGTGGCTATTCTCGGAACATTCGGCTACGGTACATTTATGGCAGCAACATTCCCTGTATTTATCATTGGATTGCTGTGGGATCGCTGCTCCAGCCAGGGTGCGCTTGCCGGCGCCTGCACGGCACTGGGGTTAAGCGTGCTTTGCCTAATTCTGAATCAGTTCGGCTTCCAATGGCCAAACGGCCTGCCCTGGTACATGTTTGCCGTGGCAGCATCCATTGTGATCACCGTTTTTGTTTCACTGTTCACCGATGGTGCTGCCGGTAAGAACCTTGACCGGCGGGTACGCTACGTTATTGACCTGTAACAGTACACTTATTTTTTTAAAATTCCCCGTCAAATGCCTCCGGATACTCTGGAGACAATTTGCAGGGCAAGCCCAAATTAACTAGAAGGGGACATTTGCTGAACATGTCAATTTTTCAGGATAAAATCCTTTAATCCCTGTATGACAATCTGTAGCGGGACATTGCCCCTGGCCCCAACGGACGTAACTTAATTAAGGGGCGGAACGGAGAAATTCATGAGTACAATCGCTTCTGTCTGGGCGCGTGAAATCCTTGATTCACGGGGCAATCCCACTATCGAAGTAGAAGTTTCCCTCGATTCTGGCCATATCGGCCAAGCAGCTGTACCTTCTGGCGCATCCACTGGCACTCGGGAAGCTCTTGAACTGCGTGACGGCGATAAAAAACGATACAGCGGTAAAGGCGTAAGCAAAGCTGTAGAAAACGTAAATGGTGAAATTGCCAATGCTGTAACCGGCCTTGATGCCCTGCATCAGATTGAAGTGGACAATACACTCATTGATCTTGACGGTACTGATAATAAATCCCGCCTCGGTGCCAATGCCATGCTTGGTGTCTCACTGGCGACAGCACGAGCCGCGGCTGAGGCCATCGGGTTGCCGCTGTACCAGTATCTGGGAGGCGTCAATGCCAAAATGCTGCCCGTCCCCATGATGAACATTATTAACGGTGGGGTACATGCACCTAATAACCTGGATATTCAGGAATTTATGATTATGCCCGTAGGGGCTCAGTCATTCCGTGATGCCGTACGTATGGGGGCTGAAATTTTCCATACCCTCAAAGCCATTTTAGCTGCCGATGGGCATATCACCAGCGTTGGAGATGAGGGAGGTTTTGCACCCAACCTTAAAAACCATGATGAAGCGTTTCGGTATCTTCTCAAAGCTATTGAAGAAAGTGGATATAATCCCGGCTCTGAAGTACGCCTGGCCATTGATGCTGCAGCTTCCGAATTTCACAAAGATGGCAAATACGTTATAAGCGAACTGAAATCGCCCCTGACTTCTATAGAAATGATCGACTGGCTTGGCGAATTTTCTGCCAAATATCCACTGCTTTCCATTGAAGATGGCCTAGCTGAAGACGATTGGGAAGGCTGGCGTCAGATGACTGACAAGCTTGGCAATTCACTGCAACTGGTTGGGGATGACCTGTTTGTAACAAATCCGGATATTCTCAGTGAGGGAATTGAAGCCGGTATCGCAAACTCTATCCTGATTAAGGTAAACCAAATAGGCACGCTGACTGAAACTCTAGACGCTATCAGCATTGCCAAAGAAAATGCCTACACAACTGTAGTTTCTCACCGCTCCGGAGAAACTGAAGACAGCTTCATCGCTGATCTTGCAGTAGGCGTAAATGCCGGGCAGATCAAAACCGGCTCATTAAGTCGTAGTGACCGCCTTGCCAAATACAACCAACTTTTGCGCATTGAAGAAGATTTGGGCGACTCCGCTATTTATTACGGTCCATATCTGTACCCTGGCAGTGGTTTTGAAGGATAACAGTATCCTGCGCACACCCAGTATACGGCAAAGCTGTCCTGGGTGTGCCACACTGCCCAAGGCTGGGTAATGCCATAATTTCAGGTCTGCTGCAGCTCCTCACGCAACCAGTTTTTAATTTCGGGAAGAGGTTCAAAAACCCCCTTCAGTTGCCCATATTCAGCACGAAAAACTTTTACCAGCGCCTCGGGCAATGGAATGGATACCAAATCCTCGGCACCGGCCATTGAACGCCTTACAAGGCGCACAGAAAGTGGCTCGGTCCATGCATCAACCACAAAATAGTACACTGTATCCGATGCAGAGCGTACCGGCGGATATTCGGACTGCCAGTTGTTATTCCCCCATTCCAAGTACAGGATAACGGCCACTTCCGGGGTCATGTTCCAGTCAACAGGCACATTGGAAAAAGCAGCTAAAGGAGACACAGCCATAAAATATCTCTCTGTTTTAAGGGAAAATCATCTGTATTTTTACTGCTGTCAATACAGATACGAAACTGAGAGGTATGAAAGAAGTGCCAGTATATGGCAGAGTAGATTCCTACAACCTTAGGCTAACTTGCCCATATTAATCCAAAAGAACTCTTGACATCCTCCCCGCCTAAAGTCGGGGGATTCCTATCGGAAGCGGCTTACGCCGTACCATAGGCGGGTTCCTGCTTCAATGCGGGCGCTTGAGCCCTTCCCGCTCCACAGGCTGCTGCGGCCTGCCCGGCCGCCAGAATATTCAACACCGCATTGTAGTCGGCATTGAGTTCAAATCCACAGGCTGTACATTTGAATTTTGCCTGTGTCTGTTTGATTTGTCTACGCAACCGCAATGGCGGAATGATGAGCAGGGTTCCGCCCAGCCGGGCCGGCTTATAGGCAAGCTGC
>CAYRKU010000046.1:0-11150 GCA_964425055.1 uncultured Lawsonia sp.
TCCCAGCGAGACATTTCCTCAGGGGTGGGCAGTGGCTGCATATAAAACCGTTCCAATATATTGGCCAATAGTATTGAACGACCAGAGAGTAGGCTTTCAACCCTCTGATCGTTCGGGAAATAGATTTTACTTTATTGTCACAGGGTTAGTTTTCAGATTCCTGAACTGCAGCCTTCAGAAGATCGCCAAGTCTCTGCCCTGCTTCTGGGCCAGAACGGCTGTATTCCCGCGGTTTTCTGCGTTCCTCATCGTCCTTCAGCTGTTTAATAGACAGGCCCAGGCGACGCTCTTCAGCACTTACATGAATGATCTTAGCCTGAATTTCCTGGCCTTCCTTATACAGTTCAGCAGGAGATTTGACTTTTTTATTGCTCAATTCCGATACATGAACAAGGCCTTCAATGCCTTCTTCCACTTCAACAAACAAGCCAAAATCGGTAATATTGGTAATCGTCCCCGTTACAATCCCCCCAACCGGGTAGGTAGTGGGTACATTTGACCACGGATCATCAGAAAGTTGCTTGATACCAAGTGTAAACTTCTCGTTTTCCTGATCAACTGTCAAAACCTTAGCCTGAACGATATCACCAACTTTAAACATTTCGTTGGGATGGCGGATCTTCTTGGTCCAACTGATGTCTGACACATGAATCAGGCCATCAATACCGTCTTCAATGCCAATAAACATGCCAAATTCAGTAATATTCTTGATCACACCCTCAAGAATAGTCCCTTCAGGATATTTTTGACCCACAAGTTCCCATGGATTAGGTTTAATCTGCTTCATTCCGAGGGAAATACGCTTCTTCTCTTGGTCAACACCAAGAATGACTACTTCAACTTCATCTCCTTGATGAACCATCTGGGAAGGATGGCGCAACTTACGAGTCCAAGACATTTCAGAAATATGCACAAGGCCTTCAACACCAGGCTCGAGTTCAACAAAGGCACCGTAATCAACAAGGTTAGTCACCTTGCCTGTATGGCGAGAACCTTCGGGAAAACGAGCCGTGATATCCTGCCATGGATCGGGGACAAGCTGTTTAAGCCCAAGAGAAACCTTTTGATTTTCCCTGTCAAAAGAAACTACCTTGAGTTCAAGATCCTGCCCAAGGGAAACCATTTCACGAGGATGGCGGATACGTTTCCAGGACATATCCGTGATATGCAGCAAGCCGTCAAGACCGCCCAAGTCTACAAACACGCCGTATTCGGTAATATTTTTGACTTTGCCGGTAACCACCTGGCCTTCGGTAAGTGTCTGCAACAGCTCTTGCCGTTTGGAATCACGCTCTTCTTCAAGCAGCACCCGGCGGGAAACAATAACATTACTCCGCCGACGGTTGATTTTGAGAACACGAAATTCAAATTCCTGATTTACCAGTGCATCCATATCCGGCACAGGGCGCAAATCGACATGCGATCCAGGGAGGAAGGCTTCCACACCGTTCAGATCTACAGTGTAACCGCCCTTAATGCGCCGCAGAATACGGCCTTGGATAACACCGTTCTTTTCCTGCAACTCTTCGAGTTGATCAAAAAGCTGCATCCGCTTGGCTTTTTCAAAAGACAGCGTGATTGTGCCTTCCTGCTCGTTCTTATGAGCCACGAACACATCCACGCGATCGCCTACCTTCACCATCAGGTTGCCTTCGGCATCTCTAAATTCTGCGGTAGGAATCTGTCCTTCAGACTTAAAATTCACGTCAACAAGAACATTGTCGTCATCCACGCGGACGATCTCGCCCTTTACAATGCTGTTTTCTTCAAGATCACCAAAATCGTTGGTAAGATATCCATCCAACGCACTTGCAAAATCGAAATCTGCATCCATCGCGTGGTTTTCTTTGGTTTCCATTACGCTAACGCCTCCAAGCCTCGTCAATTTTCTGCATCCATAGCAGGCTTATATATTTAACAGGATCATAGCCTGTTGGCAACCCAAAAGGCAGGGAATGAAGCATCACTCACGCTGTTTTCTCAGCTCTGTGCAGCTCTCCAATAAAATACGGGATGGAGCGGCGCGGAGGTTATGGCTCTGCCCGTGGATGAATTGGATGATTGGTTGAAGGCGGCGATGGAGGTGGAAAAAACTTTAAATCCGCCGTTGCGGCGTTAGAAAACTTTGCCGGCACGAACGCGTTCTCTGTACTCGTTGAGCTTCTCTTCCCCCTGTGTGTAACGGAGCCATAGCGCTTTGAAGTAAATCCAGAGAAACATGAAAACTGTTTTGCAGATCACATAAACCATCACGCCCGCGACCATAGCCATAAAAAGGATAATCCAGGAAAGATACCCCAGGGAAAAAAGGAGAAACAAACTTTCTAACATCGATCCGCCCTTTTGGAGAGTAACATGGCACAAAGTTTCGGCGTAGGTTTTGTCATTGGCGCATCAGTCGCGGCCTCTGTCACTTCCGCTTTTAGCACGGTTTCCGAAAAAATCAAAACCACTCAGGCGCAAATGGGCAAGGCCAGACGCGAAGCAGCCGTGCTGGACAAGGCCATTGCCCTTTCGCGTCAGAAAACAGCTCTGGAACAGCAGTCTTCCGCAACCGGAGGCAAAGACAGCGGGCTGGAGAAGCAGCTTGCATCCGTCACCAAACGCTACAACGAAGCCCGCAAAGCTGCTCTGGCCTACGGTTCATCTGTGGCAGCCTGGGAAGCCAGCCAGCGCAAAGCGGCCGCAAGTCTGGAAACCCTCACCCGAAAGCGCAATCTATATCAGGCTATGGAGGGAGAAAAAAAGACCCGCGCCGGACTGAAACAAGACATCCTCTCCGGAGCGCCCGCTGTCATGACCGTGGCCGCTCCGATACAATCAGCCATCAGCTTTGAATCCGCTATGGCCGATGCGGCCAAAACCATTGACGGTATGCGCGACAGCTCCGGCAACCTCACGCCCGAATATTACAAAATGGAAGAAGCGGTGAAGAACCTTGGCGATGAACTGCCCCTGGCCCACGAGCAGATCGCCGCACTCTTTGCCGCTGGAGGTCAGCAGGGCCAATTTGTATACATAACACATTTTGATCATTATCAGAAAACCCCTTTATCGGCTTCTCACCCGTTAACCGTGGCTCTTGCTTCGCCGTGCGATCTGATCCCCCGTTGCGGCACACAGCAGCAACGGCAAAGCACCTCATATGACTTCGCGATATTGGAAATGGTGTGGCACCATTTAGATAGAAAAAAATGGAAAGCAGCTCTATGGGACGTCTGCCAGTGCAGCAACAGCTGCGGCACTGACCATTACTATTGACCGTATGTACACCGGAAGACAGATGCTCATCGGGCAGATCACATGGATTTTTATGCGGAAAATTTTATATACTTGGAAAGATTCGAGTCACTCACCAAAACATTGTTTTCTGCCATGCCTGAGCAAAATACATAGGCCAGCAGCTTCCGCTGCCCACACAACAAACTGGCGTCGCCCTGAAATGTCATCCCAGACTTTTTTGACAGTTTGCAGTACATGTTTTACCTGCATTGCTTAGAAAGCGCCCCTGTACCTTGCAGTTGTAGCCAATTCAACATATACTGCCATTATTGAGCTGTTCCAACCACGTTATCAAATAATGAGGTAAGCAATGTATCGCAATACAAAAAATGTTCCCTACTACATTTTTGGCCAGGGTTCGTTTGCCCAGCTTCCAGACCTGCTTACGCCACGCAGAGAAGCTGTGGACGGTCCAGTTGTCTTTTGCGTGGATCATTTTTTCCGGGGCCATGCGTTATTAGACCAGCTGCCTATAGAAAAAGGGGATCAGCTCATCTTTGTGGACAGCAGCTCTGAACCTGAGGTTACCCATATTGATGCCTTAAAAGCCTCCGTAGTCAATGCCGATACGTGTCTCCCCTGCTGTATTGTGGGCATTGGAGGCGGGTCTGCATTGGATACTGCAAAAGCTGTAGC
This sequence comes from uncultured Lawsonia sp., assembly GCA_964425055.1. Taxonomy (GTDB): domain Bacteria; phylum Desulfobacterota; class Desulfovibrionia; order Desulfovibrionales; family Desulfovibrionaceae; genus Bilophila. The sequence continues at coordinate 3,919 of CAYRKU010000046.1, forward strand.
CAATCTTCTTACCAATCCCGGCAAAGCCGAAGAATACCAAGGATGGGAACTGGTAAAAAATCCGGCAGTATACAAGATCGGTATCCCCACTCTGTCCGGAACAGGTTCAGAATGTTCCCGCACTTGTGTGCTTACCAATATTTCCAAAAAACTCAAACTGGGGATGAACAGCGATTATACAATGTTTGATCAGCTGCTGCTGGATCCCAATCTGAGTGCTTCTGTACCGCGGGATCAATATTTTTATACCGGTCTTGATACGTTTATGCACTGCATTGAGACACTACAAGGAAGCTACCGCAACGCTATCATTGATGCCCTTTCTGTTCGCGCCGTACAGTTGTGCCAGGAAATTTTCCTGTCAGATGACATGATGAGTACAGCCAATCGGGAAAAAATGATGATCGCTTCCTACATAGGAGGCATGGCTGCAGGCAATGTAGGTGTTGTGCATCCATTCTCCGCTGGTCTTGGCGTTGTGCTCCATACCCCGCACGGGCTGGGCAACTGCCTCGCCCTCAAGGTACTCGGCGATATTTATCCCAAGGAACAGGCCATGTTTATGGAAATGCTTCAACGGCAGGAAATACACCTGCCTACCGGCATCTGCAGCGACCTGAATGAAGAGCAGTATGAAGGCCTCTATCAAGGGTGCATTGTACATGAAAAACCGCTTACCAATGCCCTGGGGCCAAATTTCAAAAATATCCTGACACGGGAAAATCTCATCGCACGGTACAGGAGCATCTAAGGCCAAAATTCCCCCTGGCGCAAACGCAGCCTCCGGATACAAACTGTATCGGCAGCCAAATCAAGCGATGCGACTCTATCGAGGTTATGTATGGACATCAGAATCAATTTCAGCGGCAGATCGATTAAGTATACTGAAGAAGAAATTGCTGTTGTTGTGGACGCTATGCGCAATGCTGAGCCACTGACGCAGGCAGGGCACATGCTGGCTTTCCAGGAAGCTTTTGGGAAATATATCGGGGCTGAACATTGTTTTGCTGTAATGAATGGAGTATCTGCGCTGGAATTATCCGCGCAGCTCTGCAACTTCCAGCCAGGGGATGAAGTGATCATTCCCTCCCATACGTTTACGGCATCAGCCTATCCTTATGTTAAAAAAGGCGCAAAAATTGTCTGGGCCGATATTGACCCAGTAACCCATGTGGTTACTGCCGAAACCATAGCCGCACGGATTACTCCAAAAACAAAAGCCATTGTGGCTGTTCACCTGTATGGATATGTGGCTGATATGCCCCAAATTATGGAGCTGGCTAAAAAACATGGCATTATTGTAATTGAAGACGCAGCCCAGTCTATAGGCGCAGAAGTTGATGGCGTAAAGTCCGGTGCCTGGGGTGATATGGGGGTTTTTTCCTTTCATTCCCACAAAAACCTCACCACGTTGGGCGAAGGTGGAATGCTTGTAGTGAAGGATCCGAAGCTTGCTGCACTAGTACCAATGCTCCGCCATAATGGCCATTGCCCCTATCCCGAGCCGCGCCCTAACTACTGGACCCCGGCCATGGGCAACGTAGACCTTCCCGAATTGAACGGCACACCCCTGTGGCCCAACAATTACAGTCTGGGTGAGGTGGAATGCGCACTGGGGACCAAGATGCTTGAACGCATTGACACCATTAATGCAGAAAAACGCGAGCGGGCCATACGCTTTATCGACGGACTGAAAGATTTCCCCGAGTTGGAAATGCTGCGGGAAAATTCTCCCAGGCATAATTACCATTTGCTGGTAGGCTGCTTGAAAAACGGCAGGCGTGATGCCTTTATGCGTGCCATGTATGAGGAAAAGGGTATCAAATGTGTGGTACAGTACATCCCCTTGAATCGTTATGATTTCTACAAAAAAGCGGGATTTGGCAAAGCAGAATGCCCCAATGCAGATGCTTTCTATGATGCACAGGTTTCCTTCCCCTTCCAGCACTGGCTCAGTGAAGAAGATTTCACATACATGATCTCATCTACACGGGAAGTATTGCAAAGCCTACGCTGATATACAGGCGGGAAGCAGGCATTGTTATGACAGAACCACAACGCTGTATTGTTATACCAGCGATCAAAAAAAACGCAGTTATCCCAGATCAGCTGGTTAAAAAACTGGCCGGGATAACCCTTATTCAGCGCGCTCTCAATGTGGCTAAAGGTGTAGTACCCCCACAAGACATTATTGTTGTTACGGACAGCCAGGAAATCAGCCTGATCTGCGAACGTAACGGAGTCCGTTTTCATTACAATGCTGGGTTGCGATTCACTTCGCTGGATATCATTGCTGAAATGCAATCCATTTTGCGCGACCTTGGCACAAACTATAACACTATCATTATATACCGGGCCAGTTGCCCGTTGCTGACCGGTACGGATATCAATGATGCCTGGAACAGATTCCGTGAAAAGGAGGCCGACTGTCTGGTTACAGTAAAAAGTGTCCGCCACAGAATTTGGGAGGTACGCCAGGGGTGCCTCGAGAGCCTACTTTCAGAAGATGAATCTGAACTTGTTGTGGAAAGCAAGGCCCTTATCATCCTTCAGGGAAATGCCCTAAAAAGTGGCCAAATAGGGCGGATCATCCCCTATTTTCTTAACGACCGGGCTATGGAGATCAACAGTTACCAAGATTGGTGGCTGTGTGAGCGCCTGCTCAACAGGCGTCACGTTGTCTTTGTGGTTGCCGGCTATCCGGCTATTGGTATGGGGCATGTGTTTCGCTCGCTGATGCTGGCGCATGAAATTTCTCACCACAAAATCACATTTATCTGTACCAAAGAAAGCGAGTTAGCGGCATCAAGTATCGCAGCCCGCGACTATAAAACCTGTGTCCAACAAAACGAACTGTGGCAGGATGTTCTGGCGCTCAAGCCAGATATGGTGATCAATGATATGCTGGATACAACTGCCGAATATATGCAGCCTCTTAAAGACGCCCATATCCCTGTAGTCAATTTTGAAGATGAGGGCCCTGGAGCATCCCTGGCCAATTTGGTGATCAATGCTCTGTACGAGAACAGCGGCTTACCGGATACGCCATCTCCACACGCTCTCTACGGGCACAAGTATTTTTGCCTCCGTGATGAATTTCTCCAGGCTGCGCAAAATTCTTTCCGACAAGATCTCAAATGCGTGTTAATCACCTTTGGCGGCACAGACATGCTGGACTATACCCGTAAAACACTTGACGTAGTGGAGCCTATCTGCCGCGCACAGAATATAGCCATACGCGTGGTAAGCGGGCCTGGCTATGCACATCGAGCAGAATTGATCCATCATATCAAAAAGTTGGGCAACCAATCCATTCGCTTTGAATATGCCACCAATATCATGTCCCGTATGATGGAGGAGGTAGATCTGGCAATATGCTCTGCGGGGCGTACTGTTTACGAGCTGGCGCATATGCGCATCCCCGCCATTGTTTTGGCACAACACGAACGTGAGTCCAGGCATACTTTTGCCCGAGCACGCAATGGATTTGTTTACCTTGGCGTGATGCGGACATTTAATACAACCCGCCTGAGCAATGTCTTCAGCCGGCTAGTGGCAGAACCGGAGCACCGGCAACGTCTGCATCAGCGCCAATGCCATATCCACTTTGATCAGAACAAAACAAAAATTGTGAACAGAATTTTAAAGCTGTTGAAACAATAAAATCATGTCACCATGAAAACTGTTATTGTTATTCAGGCCCGCCTGGGCTCCAGCCGCCTTCCCTGTAAAACTTTGCTTACCCTGCACGGGCTGCCTGTTATCGACTGGGTTGTGCATCGTTGTTCCCTGTCCAAATTAGCGGATGACCTTGTGGTTGCCCTGCCTGATACCCGCTGGGATGATGTTTTGGCCCGCCATCTTCAGGCTGAGGGTATTGCAATATGGCGTGGCCCTGAACAAGATGTGCTTACCCGAATGCATGATGCAGCCAAAGCGCACGGAGCGGAAGCTGTGGTGCGTGTCTGCGCGGACAATCCGTTGATTTGGGGGGAAGAAATCGACAACCTTATTTCTTTTTATCAGCGCGAATCAACCAATGGTGATTGTGACTACGCCTACAACCACATCCCCAAAAACAACCTGTACCCAGATGGACTTGGAGCGGAAATCACTTCATTCACAATATTCGCGCAAATGAATGCTGAGGCAGTGCTCCCCAGCCACCGCGAGCATTGCTTAAACTATCTTGTGGAAAATCCACAAAAATTTACTATCCGTACCTTTGATCCGCCTAACAGCGCACTCCATCGCCCAGAACTTCGTCTGGATATAGATACTGCAGAAGATTTCATAAACTTGGCACTATTGGATATTACACCCGATATCACACCAGAGGCCATTGTTCGCCTGTTTTCCTAATACAGACTGAAATCATTCATCCTCCAGCAGCACCCCTTAAAATACCAAATACCTTTGGAGATAAGCTCTATGTCATAAATCATACGGTCTATAATACGACAATAGCCGCTAAGCCCACCATCTAGGGCAATCAATCAGATCTTCTCCACCTGCCCTCTGGGGAACACACCAGAGGGCAGGTGCATTTCGCAGCATACCCCAAGCTGATTTTATGCTTCACGGCGCTCGGCATATATAACGCTTTTCTCCGTATGTATTATTTGGGGAAGCCTCAATTTTCTCTGCCACATTGTCTCATACAACCAAGCAGCCCGGGCAGTGCTCCGTAACCCGGATGCTGGCTTAAGCAAGCATATGCCATTACTTGGCAAGTTCATGTATCACCGCCCCCAAAATATCCCATACTTTATCAAATTGTATAGCTATGCCTCCTAGGGCAATAATAAGAAATGCGTATTCCTGCCATGTACCGGTACTGACAAGGTTGATACCAAAACGTTTGCTTCCACCGAAAGGATATACAGGAACCCGCATGGGAGTAAGTGCATCTAGCAAAACATGCACAAGCCCGCCTATGCCAACCCAGATGATCAAATCATTCCCAAGATGCTCTGCAGCAGACAGAGCACTTCGGGAAATACCGGGAAACGAAATAGTGACAGTCCGCAGAAGATCTCCCGTGACATCCTGTAATGGGCAAATAAAACCAAACAAAATCAGTAAAATATACCATCCAAACCAATGCGATGCCTGACGATGGATACGCCTCCACACCCTTTTGTCCCCATGAGCAAACGCCGTATCGACCATATCGGGCAAGATACTGCCCACAAGTACAGCTACCAAGGCCCCGGCATGAGCCCCCGCAACAAGGCTGCCCGCTACAGCCACCGCCTTGTGCGTAAACCATTTCATGGTGTATCCTGTGCTGCGACAACAGCTGTATATTCCGGATATGGTGCAGACATCACTTTTCGGCAAGTTTTTCCAAAATGGCCTCAGCACAACGATCAACCGTCATTGCTGCCGCTGCCACGGTATGCGTAGCCCACTGACGGTACAGTGCCTCACGTTCGTAAAACAGATCTTCCACTGTCTGCCCCGGTGCAATGGCCAACCCCCGATCCGGCTTACAGGCAATCCGCTTAAGAATGATCGCTAACGGAACTTCCAGATACACCACAGGGCCAAGAGAAGCGAGATACTGCATGGTATCGGGTCGGTAGACGGCACTGCCCCCGGTAGACAAAACTGTGCGCCGGACACGCAGTGACGTGATTATCTGCGCCTCAACATCCAAAAACGCATCTTTACCAAGAGCATCAGTAACCCTTTGCAGCCTGACACCATACGCGCTTTCTATCAGAGAATCCGTGTCCACATGCGCCCAACCCAATTGTTTCGCCAGTACACGTCCGATTATGGTTTTACCGGCTCCGGCCATGCCGATCACCGAAATGCAATTATCCTCACTTATATCGGGAATCGCCATGTCTGCCTCACTTCAATCAAATATTCACTTCCATCATAATACCTGCCAAAGCATTCCGGCTGTGAGATTTCATTTTACGATCTGTTTTTATATATCAAATGTATAAAGTAGCCCGCAAGGCCGAATTCTGCAAAACTGCCAGAGGGATGAGTACCCAATGCCGATGAACTAATGACTTCCAATCAAAGAGCGAGACATATATACTCCAACAATAACAGTGCAAACATCCCTCTAATTCACAGTATGAAACGGTACGGTTACATTGTCGGCGGGCAGGTACAAGGGGTAGGATTTCGCCCCTTTATCTATCGTTTGGCCCAACGCTTTGAACTCACAGGCCATGTTGGTAATACATCAAAAGGTGTTACTGTTGAAGTACAGGGAGAAATAGAACAGCTGAATGCTTTTGAGCGTGCACTCCATGAAGAGCTGCCACCGCTGGCACGTATAACCACGTTGCAACGCTCAGAGCTTTCGCCCATACTTGATGCGCCGCCCTTCCGTATTATTGCCAGTGAAGAACAGCATGGGCACAGCGTCCTGGTCAGCCCGGACGTAGCTACCTGTACACATTGCCTTGCGGATATGCGTGACCCGACAAACCGCCGGTACCAATACCCATTTACAAACTGCACGGATTGCGGGCCCCGCTACACCATCACCCGTTCTATCCCCTACGACCGCAGTTCCACATCTATGAGTTGCTTCCCCCTCTGCCCGAACTGTGCAGCAGAATATAACGATCCGGCAAACCGCCGTTTTCATGCTCAACCCAATGCCTGTCCGGTATGCGGGCCGCATATATGGCTGACTGACCCGACAGGAAGGGAAGTGTGCTGTGGGCAGAGTGCGTTAGAAAAATTGGCTGAACTTCTTGCTTCCGGGTATATTGCCGCGGTCAAGGGGCTTGGCGGTTTTCACCTGGTGTGCAGTGCTGTTCGGGGAGAAGGCGATCAGGCTATTCCCGTGCTACGCGAACGCAAACGGCGGCCACACAAAGCGCTGGCCATCATGGTCCCCACTGTACAAACGGCACGAGAGGTGGCTCGACTTTCCCCGGAAGAAGCCGCGATTCTGGAATCAGCGGAACATCCCATTGTAAGCCTGAAACGCCTGCCTGGCATCCTCCCGGACACGCTTGCACCTGATCTGCACGATATTGGCATCATGCTGCCCTATACTCCCCTGCATCACCTGCTGCTTGAAGCTTTTGCCCGACATGTTTCCGGTGTCCCGGCATTGGTTATGACCTCGGGTAACGCAGAGGGAGAACCCATCTCACTTGGAAATAGGGAGGCACTGCAACACCTGAAGGGTCTTGCCGATTATTTTCTTCTCCACACCCGAGATATACTTGTCCGTGTGGATGATTCTGTTG
>CAYRKU010000047.1:0-758 GCA_964425055.1 uncultured Lawsonia sp.
ATCTGCTGCCCAAGGATTTTACATTGCCTGCTTCACCAAATCCGATGCTGCCGTGGCAGTCAGCCATGATACACAAAACCAGCCTCTTCTTTACAATTCCGTGAACAAAATATTAAAGCATAGGCAGCTTATCCCCCGAGAGTATCTGCATACTGCAGGGTTTGACCCGAGCCTGCTGCCGGAAGGAGAACTGGCAGTATTTAACGGGGCAGTTCACTTTCTCCCCCAACAGGCTTTGTCCATACTGCCTCCGCACCTGCGCTGGCAGGGGATGGCATTGGGCAAAGCCAGTTCCGGAAGGATATTTTTTTCTACTCATTTACGGGGGCTTATCAACCCTACGGCACATTCCGTCCCCCGCTTGCAGCTGGACGAAACCGGCCCCATTGAAGCCCTTATGCAGGGGCAAAGCCTGCAGACTGCTCTGCCCGGACGGGCAGCCAGTCTTTTTTGGCGGGATCTTCCCCTGGGGCAGGTCCGGCTGAAAAACGGAAGAGCGCTGCTGTAACCGTACAGGTATAGGCCGGCAACAGGCGGATTTATAGTTGTGGAATCAGGAATTTTATGCCACAAAAGGCAGCTGGGAGGCTCATATGCCTGAATATCTATCTCTACCCCCCCCCCACGGTTACCGTGCTGACTGCAGCCTGGAATGCTGAGGCGACCCTTAAAGAAACTCTGGATGCACTCTTGGGACAAACCTTTACGGACTGGGAACTTGTTTTTGTCGATGACGGATCGTCCGATGCGACATTACA
>CAYRKU010000047.1:768-6114 GCA_964425055.1 uncultured Lawsonia sp.
TGGCCAAAAGCTACAATGATCCACGCTTCCGTCTGTTACGCCTGCCTGAAAACAGGGGCTACCCCCAGGCCGTGAACAAAGGGTTCCGCTTAGCGCGAGGAAAATATATTGTCATTATGGATTCCGATGACATATCTCTTCCCCAACGGATTGAAGCACAGGTGCGCTTTCTGGAAACCCATGCCGATATTGATGGCTGCGGGAGCGGACACGTTATCATGACCAACAGTTCACTGCTTGATAGGCTTAAAGCACGGTTCAAAACCGCCCGATCGCGGTATATCGGCGCTGAAGAAACAGCCTGTGAAACCCTTTTCGGTGGCAGCGTCTACAACCCGACGGTATGCTTCAGACGTCATCTGCTGGCAAAAATACCAGTATGGTTTGACCCGCAGTTCCGGTCCGGATCCGATGATATTTTCTATACCCGGCTGATTGGCGCAGGCGCGCGCATGGTTACGCTGCCGGATGTGTTTTTGCGCTACCGCCGCCGGAAAAACAGCAACTCCCGCCGCTTCCATTCTGCTGCGTGGAATAACAGAGCCAAAACGGCACTTGAAGCTGTACACTGGATCATTCCCCATACCACTCCGGAGCAGGAGAACCTGCATTCACTTGTTGTGCAAAGGGATTCCAGCCTTAATCCGGGGCAGTTGCCCGGAATTGCGGCATGGTTTTCCGCACTGGCCGAAGCCAACCGCAGCAAAGGCCTTTTTGCAGAACAGGCGCTCCTGCGCGTTCTGGCCCGACATTGGCTCCGGGCGTGCGCCATAGCCGGATGCCGAGATATACGCGCCAGCTTTACCGGCTATCGAAACTTTTCTTTGTTACAGCCCTATGGTTCATTGCCGGCTTTTCTCTACGAATGGCAAAAACGAAAATTCGGAAAAAAACGTCGCCCCCCAACCGATGGATGCCCACCTGCCTAAGGATACAGAATGCCCTTACAGGAACATATCAGAAATTTCAGTATCATTGCCCACATTGACCACGGCAAGTCCACACTGGCCGATCGCATTCTGGAACTTACCGGCCTTGTATCCGAACGGGAAAAACGGGATCAGTACCTTGACCGGATGGATATCGAACGGGAGCGCGGCATCACCATCAAAGCCCAGAGCGTCCGCCTGCCCTATACTGCCGGCAACGGAAGGCACTACCTGCTTAACCTTATCGATACTCCAGGCCATGTGGATTTCAACTTCGAAGTCTCACGATCTCTGGCGGCCTGTGAAGGTGCCCTTCTGGTAGTGGATGCCACTCAGGGGGTGGAGGCGCAAACCCTGGCTAATGTCTACCTTGCTTTGGATCACAATCACGAAATTATTCCTGTACTGAACAAGATTGATTTGCCCGGCGCCGATATAAACCGGGTAAAGGCCGAAATTGAAGAAGATATAGGCCTTGACTGCTCTGCTGCTCTGGCCGTAAGCGCCAAAACCGGTATGGGAGTACCTGAAGTTCTGGAAGCCATTGTGGAACGCCTCCCCGCGCCGGAAGGCGACCCAGATGCGCCGCTTAAAGCCCTGATTTTTGATTCTTGGTATGATTCCTACCAAGGTGTGGTGGTTCTGTTCCGGATTATGGACGGACGTATCCGCAAAGGAGATCGCATCCGACTGTTTGCCGCACAAAAAAGTTACGAAGTGATCCGCCTTGGCGTTTTTGCTCCGGAAGCCATGGATATACACGAACTTTCTGCCGGCGAAGTGGGGTTTTTGTGTGGGAACATAAAAGAGCTGGGCGATGCCCGCGTTGGAGATACCATCACCCTTGATGCGCATCCCTGCGCAGATCCGGTACCCGGATTCAAAGAAGTTCAGCCTGTTGTTTTCTGCGGTCTGTATCCCTCGGATCCCGCAGACTATGAACAGCTTAAGTTTGCCCTTGAAAAACTCCGGCTCAACGATGCTGCCTTTTCATGGGAAGCAGAAACATCACAGGCGCTGGGTTTTGGTTTTCGCTGCGGCTTTCTCGGTTTGCTGCATATGGAAATCATTCAGGAGCGCCTGGAGCGTGAATTTCAGGTGGATCTGATCGCCACAGCACCCTCAGTTATTTACCGCGTCGAAACCACAGATGGCAAAACCCTTGAAATCGACAACCCTTCCCGCCTGCCGGATGCCGCCCGAATTGCCAGCCTGTCTGAACCCTATGTGCGCATCCATATCCACATGCCTGGCGAGTATGTTGGCAATGTGATGAAATTATGTGAAGAAAAGCGCGGTCTGCAAAAAGGCCTGGACTATCTGGCCCAAAACCGCGTGGTGCTTGTTTACGAGCTGCCCTTTGCAGAAATTGTGTTTGACTTTTTTGACCGCCTGAAATCAGCCACACGAGGCTACGCTTCCATGGATTATGAGGTTATAGATTACCGCGCCTCCAATCTGGTTCGCCTGGATATTCTGCTAAATGGTTCCCCTGTCGATGCTCTGGCCGTTATCGTACATAGAGAAAAAGCCTATTCCTATGGCCGGGCACTGGCTCTGAAGCTGAAACGGACTATCCCCAGGCAAATGTTTGAGGTGGCCATTCAGGCGGCCATCGGGCAAAAGGTTATTGCCCGTGAAACCATATCTGCCCTGCGCAAAAATGTGACAGCCAAATGCTATGGCGGGGATATCACCCGAAAACGCAAGCTATTGGAAAAACAGAAAGAAGGTAAAAAACGTATGAAGCGGATGGGCAATGTGGAGCTGCCGCAGGAAGCCTTTCTGGCAGCGCTTCAGGCTGGGGAGGAATAACTGCGCATGCGCCGGACCACACGAGGCCATTTGCCCCTTCTGCTGGGGGCGGTACTGTGCTGCCTGATTGCCGGAGAATCTTTTTTTGTACAGAGCGCGGCGTTTAAAGATTCCTGCTTTGTTGCCCTGGAAAGCAAAGTATTCCGAAGTCTGCTGGGTCTTGATCTGGCGATGGCAGTGTTTCTTCTGATGTTACCGCGGCTGCTGTTTCGCGCTGCCCTTACTGTGCAGTGTGTGCTTACGGTCTGTATTCTGTGCTATGTACGTATTTTTCACGCACCATTGACCATCAGCGCCATCTATAACGGTCTTCCCCTGGTTGTCGGGCAGCATATTCAGGTCACATCCTATATTCCCTGGGAATTGGTTGTGATTCCTATGATTTTGTGCGGGGTCAAACTGGCATTGTATGGATCTTTCGCCGGTAATGTACACACACACACACACAAGATTCTCCCACGGATTGTGTGCGCGGTAGCGGCTCTGTCCGCAGCACTTATGCTGATGCATGCCATTTCAACCAGGAAGCATATCCATGTGTTTGAAATGCCTCCAACCATTTTCTTTAATGGCGAGTATGAAAACATTCACTGGCGCGGATACCTGTGGGGATGGATATGTGAACTCGCTTCAGACAGTTCAAAAGCTGTCCTTACAGAAACAGGCTGTCGACCTGATCGCATAAACAAACTCCCCATTCTTCCTGTTTCCCGGAAAAGAATTATTCTGCTCCAGGTCGAATCACTGAACTATGATGTATTGACTGCATTTATTGAAGGCAAACCGGTAGCTCCCACATTACGGGAACTGGCTGCAACCGGCTTCCTTCTTAAACTGGAGGGGAAAAAACATTTCGGGTCGGCAAATTCTGATTACGAAATGCTGAATGCCAGGATTGCAACACGCGACACCATCTATTACCACTACGTTACTTCATTCCCCGACAGTTTGTTGACGGCATTCAAAAAACGCGGCTATGCAACATCTGTTGTGCATGGTGTCACCGGTAATTTTATGGACCTGCGCAAAGCGTATCCTGATATGGGCGCAGATATGATGTTTTTTGCCGAAGAACTGACTCAATGCGGTCTGACGCGGCGTGATGATCTTGATATGCGTCAAATACCAGACGCCGATGTACTCCGCTTTGCTGCCCAAAAACGGATTGGTCAACCCCGTTTTGACATGATCATCACCATGACAATGCACAACTACACGGCAAAAATGTCGCCATCATTCCCAGGCCCGGCATCTTATCATGACAGCGTAAATTATTTCGATACGGCACTGCATGACTTTGTCGCCACACTCACCGAAGATGACCTGCTGATTATCTATGGAGACCATGTATCTTCACATTACCCTACTGAAAATTTATATGTACCGTTTATTATCTACGCCAAAGGCCAGGATTTTTCCCGGCATACCGCCAAATGGAATACAGAAACTGTCTATTCCCGCTGCGAGCTGTCCTTGTATATCCGCAAACTCCTTGGCCTTCCGGAACCATCGTTCAGGCAATGCCGGATGCCGGAATAGCGCCGAAAATACCAGACAACATTTTATCTGTCGGAAGTACACTTTTTTCACTTTTCTCATGACAAAATCATTTCAGGCATTATTGTGTATGCAAAGGCGTACTGCGCCATGCAACAATTCTGTCAAACGTTTCCTACCTACAGGAGAACAGAAATGAACGATCAGGTAAAAGAGCTGCTAAAGCAGCAGGTGAACAAGGAATTCTTCTCAGCCTATCTGTATCTGGCAATTTCCAACTATTATTACGGGGAAAATCTGGATGGCTTTGGCCACTGGTTTCAGCTGCAGGCTAAGGAAGAACAGGAACATGCCCTGAAAATTCTCAACTATCTGCAGGATAACGGCATAAAGGTAGATCTGGAGGCCATTGCCGCCCCGGATGTGAACTTTGCCGACCATAAGGCGCCGCTGAGTGCCGCGCTGAAGCATGAACAGTACGTTACCAGCCTGATTCATGCCATCTACAAACAGGCCAGAGACAGTGATGATTTCCGTGCCTGCCAGTTCCTGGAATGGTTTATTGCCGAGCAGGGCGAAGAAGAAAAGAACACAGGAGATCTGCTGGCCAAATTTGACCTTTTGAGTGGCGATGTTAAAGGTGTTTATCTGCTTAATTCTGAACTGCGTTCCCGCGTATAACGTAGTTCAATAGGGTAATCCCCTCCCTCCCATTGCGCCGTATACCGGTCAGGTATACGGCGCTGCATCAACGCAGTGATTCAAGTACATCTTTCATGCCTTGTTGCTCTTTCTTCCGCCTGTAAGATTCTCGGAATCTCCCCTCCTACACCCAGACACACGTTCCTATTGGGTCTATCCTCAGTTTCAGGATATTCCGGGCCTGCTTACAGGGATCCGCCTTGCTTTGACATTAGACCCTTCCCAGTTTGCGATCCCTCTACTATATGGCTTCAACTGACTCCCGGCCATGATTTTTCGCACGTCGTTTCCTACGCTGACCGGCCCTCCCGGGGTAAGGCACAATTCCTTTGCCGCGCAACCTCCGGATTTATTGCTTCGGTTTTACGTTCACCTTTTAGGCTTCGGCCCGTTATGCGGCCTT
>CAYRKU010000047.1:6214-10948 GCA_964425055.1 uncultured Lawsonia sp.
CGGCTTGCGGTTCGCCGCACCTGGCAGTGTCTACCTGTGACTGGACTTTCACCAGCCAGAATTGTGCCATGCCCGGCACATATAAAAACAAGCACCCCGGAGCATGCTTCAGAGTGCTTGTTTTTATATCCGGCAACCAGGGAAGCCACAGCCTGAACTGCAGGGAATGTACTGTTATTCCACAGTAACACTCTTAGCCAGATTGCGTGGCTGATCCACATCCTTCCCAAGATAATCGGCCATTTCATAGCTGAACAGCTGCATGGCCGGTAAGGCAAAAAATGCTGAAAATGGCCCCCAGGCTGAGGGAATAACCCAAGTATGATCAGCATCCAGTTCAACACCCGGATTGGTCAGTGCGATAACTGATCCGCACCTGGCCTTCACTTCAGCAATATTGGATTTAACCTTGGGGAACAGCGCATCGTCCAGAGCAATGGCAAAAGTAGGGAATGATGGCTCAATAAGTGCAATGGGGCCATGCTTCATTTCACCGGAAGCATATCCCTCAGCATGAATGTAGGAAATTTCCTTAAGTTTTAAAGCACCTTCCAGTGCAAGCGGGAAGGCATGCCCCCGGCCAAGGTAAAAAAAGCTTTTTGCCGTGAAATAGGCCTGTGCCAACTGTTGCGCTTTTTCCCGCATAGCCGGCAGCGCTGCAGAAAGCCGCTGAGGCAGGCCGTTAAGCGCAGATAAAGCCCCGTGCAGAGTATGTGCATCCAAAAGCCCCTTACGCTGACCATAATATAGGGCCATTAACGCCTCCAGAAGCATCTGACTGCACATGGCTTTGGTGGACGCCACGCTGATTTCCGGCCCGGCCTGTGTATAGATGACAGCATCAGCCTCCCGGGGAATGGAAGCTCCCACCACATTGCACAGCCCAATAGCCAGGCACCCCTTTCCCCTGGCAAGCCTGAGCGCGGCCAAAGTATCCGCTGTTTCTCCCGACTGGCTGATCACCAGCGCCATATCACCAGGTTCCAAAATAACATTACGATAGCGAAATTCAGATGCAATTTCCGGAAGCACCGGTATTCCGGCCCAGTTTTCAAACAAATGCTGCCCCCACATACCTGCATGATAGGAAGTACCACAGGCAATGATGTACAGTCTGTCCGGAACAGGTAGTGCATCCAGCTCTGGCAGCAAAACTTTTCCCTGCTCTTCATCCACACGGCCTGCAAGGCAATCAGTAATAACCTGGGGCTGCTCAAAAATTTCCTTGAGCATAAAATGTTTGTATCCACCCCGCTGTGCGGACTGCATGTTCCATTGAATGGTCTGAACGGTTTTGGAAACAGGTGAAAGCGTCTCAAGAGAGAACACTTCCCAGGAAGAGTCCTTGATTCGAACAAGCTCACCATCCTGTAGAAAAACTACCTTCCGCGTATAGGGAAGAAATGCGGGGATATCGGAGGCCACAAAATGTTCGCCCGTACCCACACCCAAAATCATGGGTGCCGACATACGCGCTGCAAGGATGGTATCCGGTTCTTCCGGAGAAATCATGGCAACGGCATAAGCCCCATGAGCCTGGCGTAATGCCCAGGCAAACGCATCCAGCAAGGTAGATGTGTGTTTTATGCCTTCAGCCACCAGATGGGCAAGAACTTCGGTATCTGTTTCAGAAGTGAACACATACCCCTTGGCGATCAGGCGTTCTTTCAGCTCCTGAAAATTTTCAATAATGCCGTTATGGACAATCGCCAGCGCCCCATCGCCTCCAATATGCGGGTGGGCGTTCCGCTCAGCCGGGATACCGTGCGTGGCCCAGCGCGTATGCCCTATGGCGTTCATCGCCAAGGTATTGGGGCAATGAGAAAGCTTTTCTTCCAGGGCAGAAAGCTTCCCCTCTGCCCTGACAATATGCAGACTGCCCCCCTGCACAAAACCTATCCCGGCAGAATCGTATCCGCGATATTCAAGCCGACGCAGCCCCTCAACAACAACAGGAACAGCAGGGCGATTGCCCGCATAGCCTATAATGCCACACATATATGCGCTCCCGAATTTCGCTGGAAATAAACAGCAGATGGCTTCTTCAACTCAATAGTGTGCAGTACTTTCATTTCATTGTAAACAGTCATAATGCTGCCAGTATGGGGGGGGGAGATTACGCATCTAGATTCTGCGCATGAATGGCCAGCCAGATACAAGGATTACTGGTAAAAAGTACCCGATGTTTCACGTGCTGCGGAAGCAGGAGAAAATCACCCTTATGCAGCAAAATATCCGGCGCGTCGTTAAAACCAAGGCGCGCTTCGCCCTCAAGCACCAACACCCATTCATCATGATCCTGATCATACCATGTTCCCTCTGGCGTACACTGCCCGCAGGAAACAATGCGCTCAACCCAAAGCCCATGAACGCCGCTGACAAGGCGATCAACGTGCTCCGGTAAAGAGGCATCCCCTGTTATGCCATCCAGGGTAAAAATATTTCTGTTCATACAGGCTACACGGGGCAGGCTGCATATTTTCGCAGCATTATAGGATTGATCCCTGATCTAAAATTCCAAAGATCCTGGTGTGCGGGGAAAGGGAAGCACATCCCGGATATTGGCAATCCCTGTCAGCAGCATCACCAGGCGCTCAAAGCCTAGGCCAAAGCCTGAATGGGGGACGCTGCCAAACCTGCGCAGATCCATATACCACCAATAGTCACTGGGATTTTGCTGCCCGGCTGTGAGCGTATTTTCCAAAACAGAAAGGCGCTCTTCCCGTTGACTGCCCCCAATAAGCTCTCCAATACGAGGAACAAGTACGTCCATGGCGGCTACTGTTTCGCCATCGTCATTCCGGCGCATATAAAAAGCTTTGATCTGTTTTGGATAATCGTACACGGCCACCGGAGACTGAAAATACTCCTCTGCCAGAAAGCGCTCGTGCTCGGTCTGCAAATCCAGCCCAAATTCTACCGGATAGGCAAACTCTTTACCGCTGGTACGCAAAATTGTAATGGCATCACGGTAGGAACAGCGGGCAAATGGCTGCGCGAGCATATGCTGAAGGCGATCAAGCAATCCACGGTTAACAAAACGATCAAAAAGGGCAATGTCATCAGCACGATTTTCCAAAACACGGCGGATAACGAAACAGAGCAGGCTTTCGGCAAGATCCATGTTGTCGTTATTATCTGCAAACGCAACTTCAGGTTCAACCATCCAAAATTCAGCGGCATGCCGTGGCGTATTGGAATTTTCAGCACGAAACGTGGGGCCTAAGGTATAAACTTTGCCCAAACCCATGGCCAGAGCTTCAGCTTCAAGCTGGCCCGATACAGTAAGCTTGCACTCTCTACCGAAAAAATCAGCGGCAAATGGACTTTCCCGCCCAGGCTGTGTACCTGGGGGCAGTGTTGTTACCCGGAACATTTCTCCCGCGCCTTCACAGTCCGACCCTGTCAAAATGGGGGTATGCACATAAAAAAAGCCCTGCTGCCGAAAATACTCATGTATGGCCTGGGCAGCTTCCGACCGGATACGAAATGCCGCGCCATATTTGTTGGTTCTTACACGCAGATGTGCGATACTACGCAAAAATTCATCGGAATGGTGCTTTTTCTGCAACGGAAATGTTTCCGGATCGGCAAATCCAAACACAGTCATTTCTGTAACAACAATTTCCCATTGCTGCCCCTTACCGGGAGAGGCCACAAATGCCCCGGAAACAGCCACGCAGGCACCCGTATTGATCCCTTCCAGCTTAGACCAGGCAGGGGTACCCCTGTCCACAATACACTGGATATTGCTCAGGCAGGAACCGTCGTTCAGCTCAAGAAATGTAAATTCTTTGGCATCCCTGCGAGTCCTGACCCATCCCCCCAGATGCACTTCAGGCCTAGGCTCTTTCGCATGAAGGAGGTCAGCAATAAGCGCACGCAGCATAGGTACCTCCTGGGATTACTTTCGGAATACACTGCGAATACATTCAATAATAACAGGTAATACAGAGACAAGAATAATAGCATATACAACAAAACTAAAATTATTTCTGACCAGGGGAATATTGCCAAGAAAGTATCCTGCCGATACCAGGCCCGCACACCATAAAACCGCCCCGGTGATATTGAAAAACAGAAAACGGGTTGGCGACATCAAGGCAATGCCGGCCACAAATGGAGCAAATGTCCGCACAATAGGGATAAACCGGGCAAGGATAATGGCTTTGCCCCCGTGCCGTTCATAGAAAGCATGGGCCCTGAGCAGATGCTGCTTATTCAACAGGCGGGTTGAACTGTTAAATATCCCTGGCCCCACATGCCTGCCTATTTCATAATTGACAAAATCGCCAAACACCGCAGCGCACAATAGTATACACAGGCATCCAGGATAACTTAAGTGCCCTGCCCCGGCAACTGTACCAGCGGCAAAAAGAAGCGAATCCCCAGGTAAAAATGGTGTTACTACCAACCCAGTTTCACAAAAAATAATAATAAAAAGAAAAAGATATACAAATGCACCATACTCGGCAACAAGGGAAAACAGATGCTGATCGATGTGAATGAGAAACGATATGCCCTGGGAAAGAAATGAAACATCCATGGTAGATTCCCGCCACATTATAATTAAACGCAACGGAGAGCATACGAAGAGAAGGACGGGGAATCAAGTCATACGTTCATTAAAAAAGGCTTGACTTTACCCCTGGCAATAGATACCAAAACAGCCGCTGACAGTATACGCCATCATAGCTCAGCTGGTAGAGCAACTGATTCGTAATCAGTAGGTCG
>CAYRKU010000048.1:0-10433 GCA_964425055.1 uncultured Lawsonia sp.
ATCGGCGCAGGAGGCGGCGGCATTTTGCGAAGGGGAAGCATTTGGCACATTAGATACTGCTGTACCGGCCAGTCTGATCCGAAAAAAGTAAAGGAGGTTTCATGAAACGGCAAATCCTGCTTCCTTTTATTTACGTTATGGCCATTCTGCTGGCAAGCCCGGCCCTGGCTGAGAATAATCTTATCCTTATCCAGGGTGGCATATTCAATATGGGCAGCCCGACAGATGAAGTTGAGCGCAGTAAAGATGAAACCCTGCATCAGGTAACCCTGCAGAGTTTCTACATAGGCATACGGGAAGTAACACGCGGTGAATATCGCCATGTGATGGGAAGCATCCCCCAGGCTGCCGGGCAGGCAGACGACAGTTTGCCCGTAACGGATATCAGCTGGTATGAGGCTGTCGCCTTCTGTAATGCCCTCAGCGTACAGGAAGGGTTGATTCCAGCCTATACCATCTCTGATTCAGGGCATACTGTTGCGTGGAACAAAAAGGCCAACGGCTATCGGCTGCCAACCGAGGCTGAATGGGAATATGCCTGCCGCGCCGGAACAGAAACCCCATTTTCCACCGGCAACAACATCACTGCCGATGAAGCCAATTATTACGGAACCTACCCTTATAACAACGGCATCGGCGGCCGCTACCGCGAACGGCCCATCCCTGCGGGCAGCTTTGCGCCCAATCCCTGGGGGCTGTACGACATGCATGGCAATGTATGGGAATGGTGCTGGGACTGGTACGGGGCCTATGTCCAGGCACCCACTGCAAACCCCACAGGGCCGTCTTCCGGCACCTATCGTATTTATCGGGGCGGAGGCTGGAATGACTTTGGCCGGAATCTGCGTTCGGCCTATCGTGCGGCCTGCCCGCCGGAAAACGGTACCTTTAACCTTGGTTTCCGCCTGGCCCGTAATGCGGATTAATTAAAACACAACAAAGAACGTCTATCTGTAACAGGGAGAAAATCATGAATACTTCCTTTTCCCGGCGCAGATTTGTCGCAGGGGCAGTATTGGGCCTTGGGGCATTGACAATCAATCCCTTACTTCTTGCCTGGCAGGCACATGCCGCGCACACAATTTTGATCGCTTACTTCTCATGGTCCGGCAATACGCGCAGAATTGCAGAGCTGCTGCATCGAAAAATCGGTGGCGATCTGGTAGAAATCCGGCCAGCAGTACCTTACTCCGATGACTACAACACCTGCCTAGATCAGGCTAAACGAGATAGAGAGCAGGAAGCACGACCTGTACTTGCAACACATATTGAAAATATGGATCGCTATGATGTGGTTTTTCTCGGCTATCCAAACTGGTGGGCAGGTATCCCCATGCCCATAGCCACTTTTCTTGAGCAGTACGATTTCAACGGCAAAACCATCATTCCCTTTGTAAGTCATGGGGGAGGACGCCTTGGGCAAAGCATCAGCGACATTGCTAAGCTGTGCCCAACATCCAGACTGGCAGAGGCGCTCTCAGTCCGCTACAGTGGCGGCCGCTCTTTGTCAGCTGACATGGACGCATGGCTCAAACGGTTGGGGATGCCTGCTGCCTAGCTGGATACTCCCGGCCGGGTATACTGCCGGGCCGGGAAGGATCGCTTCTGCGTAATTTCGACACTCAGACATACGTTAGCTCTGACCAAAAAAGGATCAGTTTTTTACTGAGCCAGATAAGGCACCGGCAAAGAGCTGCAAGAATCTATCTTCCCACGGTGATAAGTATGCACAATAGTGCAACCCCTTTCAGGGATTGCCATTGTAATATGACAGTCTCAGCCGGATAAACATTGAATATTCGGACGGTCGGGCAGGCAGTGTTCGATCAGGCAAAGGCCTGAACCACTTTGGCAAGAACATCAGGAATGGCGATATGCTGAGGGCAGGCTTTCGCGCATTCGCCACAGCTGATACATTCTTCGGCATTTTTCCTCCCGTGCGCGTCAACCAGCCAGTATTTCTGGTGCAGGGCAGCTGCTTTGTTGCCATACAGGGTAAGGTAATTCATTGCCGTAAACGAACCGGAAATGCCGATATCGTTCGGACAGACTTTTGCACAGTAATTACAGCTGGTGCACGGAATAAGTGGTATACGGGCCATGGCTGCCCGGGCTTCATCCACAACGGCCTTTTCCGCCGGAGAAAGCGGAGAAAAATCCTGCATGTACGAAAGATTGTCTTCCATTTGCTGCAGAGTACTCATGCCGGAAAGCACGGTAATCACCCCGTCCAGACTGGCTGCAAAGCGAATAGCCCAGGATGCAACGGAAGCATCAGGATTAGCCTTGTGGAAAATGTTCCGCACAGATTCCGGCGGGGTGGCCAGCATACCGCCTTTAACCGGCTCCATAATAACTACGGGTTTGCCGTGTTTACGGGCTATTTCGTAACAGGCTCGGGACTGCACGGCGGGATTTTCCCAGTCGGCGTAATTGATCTGTAACTGGACAAATTCCGCCTCGGGGTGAGCTGTTAAAATGGCGTCCAGCTCTTCTGGTGTTGCATGGAATGAAAAGCCCACATGCCTGATACTGCCTTCACGCTTTTTTTCCTGAACAAAATCCCACAGGCCAAAATCATCAAATACCTTGGTTCTGGTTTCGCCAAGGTTGTGGAGCAAATAGAAATCAAAATACCCTGCTCCGGTCTGCCGCAGAGAAGTTTCAAACTGGACCAGGGCATCTTCCCGCCTTTCACAGCCAATCCAGGCCGCATTTTTAGTAGCAAGCTGGAATGATTCGCGCGGGTAACGTTCCACAAGGGCTTTGCGGATAGCATCTTCACTGCCGGGATAGGCCCATGCCGTGTCAAAATAGGTAAATCCCGCAGCAAGAAAGCGATCCACCATCTGGCTAACCTGCTCAATATCAATGGCTTCACCAATTTTTGGCAGGCGCATTAAACCAAAACCAAGTTTTTTAATTTCACTTCCCAAACAGGTCATGACAACTCCTTTGAAAGTGTACTATGGCGCAACCGCAAAACATCATCCTAACACCTGTATTCCAGACTGAACATGATGCATGGGAAATACCTCAATTCTACAATAGCCGTTTCCTGATTTTTGTCAATGCAGTCACAGGGCTTGCCTGTAAGGCGTACAGTGAGTATCTTTTATCCAGGCCGTACGTGGCCAATGGTAAACAAAAAAGGAATACTCCATGTGCCTTGCCATACCTGCAAAGGTGATTGAAAAAACAGATGATGGAATGTTGCGGGCCACTGTTGGCGATGGGCCAACCTGCCTGACTGTTTCCGGGCTTCTGCTGCCGGAACCGGCGGAAATCGGCGATTATGTGATTGTGCATGCCGGATTTGCCATGCACAAAATGGAACGCACCGAGGCTGAAGAAAGCCTGCGCCTATTCCGCGAAATGGCACTGCTGGAAAATGGCGAGGCAGCTCCCTTTTAGGCCAGTTCAGGCCGGCTTACGCCGCATTGGCCGCTCCTGTGCAAGAAATGCGCCGGTAACTGAGCCGGGATCAGCCATAATCTCCTCTGGTGTGCCGGATGCGACAACCCTGCCGCCGTTGTCCCCCCCGCCGGGGCCAAGGTCAATGATATAATCCGCAGCAAGGATAACGTCCGTATTATGCTCAATCACCACTACCGTAGCTCCCATGTCCACAAGGCGGTGCAAAACAGCAATAAGTTTGCCTACTTCATGCATGTGCAGGCCGGTTGTGGGTTCATCGAGAATATACAGGGTACCCGGCAGTGACTGTCGGCCCAACTCCCGTGAAATTTTAATGCGCTGGGCCTCTCCGCCAGAAAGAGTTGTAGCCGGCTGACCCAAACAAATATAGTCCAGCCCCACATCTTCAAGAATACCCAGACGGCGTTCCAGCGTGGGATAACTGGCAAAAAACTGTCTGGCATCTTTGACCGGCAGGCCCAGGACTTCGGCAATATTCAGGCCCTTATAGCGCACTTCCAATGTTTCGTGATTGTAGCGTTTGCCCTTGCACACATCGCAGGTAACGTAGACATCCGGCAGGAAGTGCATCTCCACCCGAATCTGCCCATCACCCCCACAGGCTTCACAGCGGCCGCCCTTAACGTTGAAACTGAATCGGCCCGGCTGATAACCGTGTTTGCGCGCATCGGGCGTCATGGCGAATATCTGGCGGATTTCATCAAATATTTTGGTGTATGTGGCCGGGTTGGAACGCGGAGTACGACCAATAGGGGTTTGATCAATAGCTACAATACGTTGAATGGCTTCGCTTCCATCCATTCCCTTGATGCTGCCTGGCTGATCAACGCGGATGCCTTGCCGCAGGGCCAAGTGCCGGTACAGGGTATCCACTACCAGAGAACTTTTGCCCGACCCGGAAACTCCGGTCACACAGGTAAGCGTGCCTAAGGGAAAGGAGCAGTCGATATTGCAAATATTATTGGTGGTGATACCGCGCAGGGTAAGCCAGCCCTTCGGCTCCCGCCGTCTATCGGGTAAAGGGATGCGCAAATCGCCACGCATATATTGGGCTGTGAGGGAATCCGATGTACGCAGGAGGTCGGCAAAAGATCCCATGTACACAAGATTACCTCCATGCGCACCCGAACCAGGGCCAAGCTCAATAAGAGTGTCGGCCTCGCGGATAGTGGCCTCATCGTGCTCTACCACAAGCACGGTGTTGCCCCGTTGCTGCAGGCTGCGCAATGTGTGCAGCAGACGCGTATTATCGCTGGGGTGTAAACCAATGGAGGGTTCGTCCAGCACGTAGGTAACGCCAACCAGGCCTGAACCAAGCTGTGAAGCCAGGCGGATACGCTGGGCCTCGCCTCCGGACAGTGTAGCCATAGTCCGACTAAGGGAAATATAGGCCAGGCCTACATTGACCATAAACGACAGGCGGTGCTCAATTTCCTTGATCAGCGGCTCTGCAATCAGTGCGAACCGTCCCGAAAAATGCCGGTCATTAAGCCAAGACAGGGCACGCTCTACCGGCAGGGAGCAGAACTGATGCATATTCAGATCATCCACCCGTACGGCCAGGGCTTCCGGCCGCAGGCGTGAGCCATGGCAGGCAGGGCAATCCATGCTTCGGAGATAGCGGGATAAAATTTCCCGCCACATATCGCCATATTGCATTCCCCGCTCAAGTAGGGAGATAATACCAGGCCATAAAGCAGTGCCGGATATGGGGGGCTGACTATGCCCTACCTGGGTAGTGATTACCGTGCCACCAAGACGGTTACGGCGCAGCCCACTTTTAACCGTACGCTCCTGCTCGCCATAAAAGAGCGCCTGCAATGCTGCCGGGGTATAGTCTGCAAGTGGTGTGGACAGGGTGAAGCCGTGTCGTTTGCCCAGTGCAAGCAGGGCTGCTTCATACCGGGCAAAGGTTTTGGCGTTGGACCAGGGCAAAATAGCCTTGTTGTTCAATGACAGGCCTCGGTTGGGGGCAATGAGCATGGGCTCAAAATATTCCACACTGCCAAGCCCGGAGCAGCGAGGGCAGGCACCCTGAGGGCTGTTGAAGGAGAAAAGCTGCGGGCTTGGTGTGGGCAGGCTGATACGGCAGATAGGGCAAACAGATTCTGCAGCATGAACCGTATCACCGTGATCCTCATCATCAGATCGCAGTGGCTGGTGAACAATCAGTCGGCCTTCACCATATTTTAGTGCCAGTTCCACGGAATCAGCCAGCCGTCCACGAATCCCTTCCTTGATCACCAAACGGTCAACTATCAGATCAAGAGTATGTTTTTTATTTTTATCCAAAGGCGGGACTTCACTAATGTTGAATATCTGCCCGTCCACCCGAACGCGGACAAAGCCCTGCGCCTGAAGCTTTTTCAGTCGATCAGCATGGGTGCCCTTCTGCATTTCTACCAATGGAGCCAGGAGCAAGATGCGTGTGCCTTCCGGCAAAGTAAGAATATCGGTAATAATTTCATCCGCAGCACGCGTGGCAATGGGGCGGCCACAGCGAGGGCAGTACATGGTGCCTAAGCGGGCAAAAAAAACACGCAGAAAATCGTACACCTCAGTAACCGTACCCACTGTAGAGCGTGGGTTACGGCCAGCTGTCTGCTGCTCCAGGGATATGGCGGGAGAGAGCCCCTCTATTTTATCCACATCGGGCTTGTCCATCCTGGGCAGGAACTGCCGGGCATAGGCTGAGAGCGATTCTACATAACGCCGCTGCCCTTCGGCATAGACGATGTCAAAAGCCAGTGTGGACTTACCCGATCCAGAAGGTCCGCAAACCACTACCAGGTGATTGCGGGGAATATCAATGTTAAGATTTTTCAGGTTGTGCTGGCGCGCACCTTCAATATGAATGCAGGGATGATTCATACCCCCTTCCTTTATGGCTGGAAAACATCCTCGGCAGAAGAGAGAGTTACATTTTGCTGAGAGATATGCCTACGCATTGGCAGTAAGCCAAAGGCGGATTTCCTGACGTGCTTGTTCCAGATAAGCAGGGAATGCCTTTTGCACTGCCGGGGAAAGGCCAATATTCCAGCTTGTGTAATCATAGGGTTCCAGGCCAAGAATGTGTAGGCTGATTTCCTGACTGAACAGCAGCCTGGCCATACGCAGGGAATCAATAAAGTCTATATCATGGATAGAAAGGCGCTGCTTTGTATCATTAACCAGTGCGTCTTCATCCAGGCGATAAATGGTGCCGGGCTGGCCTTGAGCGTGGACCACATCAAGGACAAAAATCTGGCTGAAATCTTTAAACGTATAAAAAATATCCTGAGTAAAGGTGCCTCCTTCACGAATGGTAACCTGTTCCGGCCACGCATCCTTTGCCAGCTCCTGTGCGGCAAAAACGCCCACCCCATCGTCCGTCAACAGCATATTGCCAATACCAAGTACCAGCAGCTTGTTCATAATGCCTCATGGAAGAAAAAATATTCCGAGATGAAGCCTCTGCCGGCGCTGTTACAGCTTTTTTATATCCGTATACCAGGCACCGGCACATTCCAGAAGGTGAACTGTGCGGGCAGCAAGTGCGTGCGGATCTTTCAGATATCCATCCAGCAGCAGAGTAACATCAAAAAGATTTTGCACCATATCCTTTAACTGCGGGTCTTCCGGATTGGCCTTGTGAATTTTCAGAAGGCTGCGCAGCAAGGGATGATCGCGATTGACCTCAAAAATTTTCTGCGGAATGGAATCGTCTTTCTGCAGGACGCGCATAAGCCGATCCATAGAAGAAGTAACCCCTTCTTCGGCAGCAACCAGGCAGGCAGGGCTGTCAGCCAGACGGTGCGAAATACGGATATCTTTAATCTGATCGCCAAGGATACTGCGCATGGATGTCATGAGCTGCGCAAAGGCAGCTTCATCTTCAGTGGAAAGTGGGTTTGCCCTGGGCGTATCATCGGTATCAGGATAAGCATCCAAGGTTGTATTATCGGCCAGCTCTACAGCCTTAAAGGTAAACTCTTTATACTTACCCAGGGTCTCAAGAGCAAATTCAGCCACTGGTTCATACAGATACAGCACTTCCAGCCCCTTGCGGCGGAAAATTTCGCTGTATGGGCTGACTTTTGCGGCCTCACGGCTAGGGGCCGCAATATACCATATTTCTTTCTGCCCTTTTTTGGCCCGCGCGATATACTCATCCAGTGAAGTCAGATCTTCGGCTTCATTCAAGGCTGACGAATTGAAGCGTAACAAAGGTAACACCCTGTCACGATTGATAAAATCGCTGTAAGCAAGCGTGAATGCACGGCCATGCCACCGCCAGAAAGTACTGTATTTTTCCGGATCAGAAGTGGCAAGCTTTTCCAGATGATCGAGCACCTGTTTGGAGATAGTCCGGGCAATCTTACGCAGAATGGCATTTTCCTGCAGAGTTTCGCGGGAAATGTTCAACGGCAGATCTTCAGTATCCACAACACCGCGTAAAAAGCCCAGATATTCCGGGATAAGCTCTTTGTTTTCGCGCTGGATAAGCACTCGCCGCGCGTATAGATCCAGCCCCCAGTGATCACGGAACGTTCCGAAATAATCCTGTGTTGTATTGGGCACAAACAGCAGCGCGCTGAACTGAACCGGTGCATCCACAGAAAGGTGCAGCGTATCCAGGGGGGGCTTTTGATCATATGTCAAAAATTTATAAAATTCATCGTACTGTTCCTGTTTGATTGAAAACCTAGGCTCCCGCCACAGCGCCGGTGTGGTGTTGATGCGCTCATTTTCTAGAAGAATAGGGAACGGGATAAAGCTGGAATGTGTGCGGATGATATTTTCCAGGCGATACCGTTCAAGAAATTCTTTGGCGTTATCTTTGAGATGAGCGCGGATGGACGTCCCGATGCTTTGCGGATCTGCAATTTCGGACACGGTAAACGAGCCAAGGCCATCGGAAGACCAAATGTGCGCAGGCCCTTCACTAATGGCAGATCGAGACACAACATCCACCTTGTCCGCAACCATAAACACAGAATAAAAACCAATTCCAAACCGGCCAATGATACTGGCAGCATCAGCCCCTCCGCCATCCGCCTGTGTATTATCAGCAGCACTGGGGGCAGGCTTGGCCGCGGCAATCTCGTTCAGAAAGGTTTCTGATCCGGAATGGGCAATGGTTCCGAGATTTTCCACCATTTCCGCCTCAGTCATACCCACGCCGGTATCGGTGATGGTGAGAATATTCTGGACCTTATCCACTGTAATGCGGATTTCTAAAGGTTGATCCGCGTCATGCATTGTTTTGCCCCTGGCCTGCATAAAGCGACGCCTGTCCAGGGCATCAGAAGCATTGGAAATAAGTTCCCGCAGAAATATCTCACGGTTGGAATACAGAGAGTTCGTTAAAATATTCAGAACCTTCCGCGTTTCAGCGCGGAACTCATGGTTAATTTGCTCAGACATATAACCTCCTGCAACGGGCAAAGGACAATCCCGTTTGGGAACGGTAAAAGGGAGTTTGGGACACCCTGCTCCCAAACGGGTATGGCAGTCTGGCTACCACTATCCTTGGGGGACAATAAGTCCCTCCCCGGTATCGTCAAGACCTTAGAAAAAAGACAACTGAGAAAGCATGGGCAGCACTCTAGGAAATCATTCCTCAGCCTGGGCTCTGAGCGCCTCAGCCTGTGCGTGTGTGGCCAGGGCATCAATCATTTCATCCAGTTCACCTTCCATAAATCGGTTCAATGTATACAGGGTAAGGTTGATGCGGTGGTCGGTAACGCGCCCCTGTGGAAAATTATAGGTACGGATACGCTCGGAACGGTCACCCGATCCCACCTGAGCCCGACGCTGGTCAGCCATGGCTGCATTTTGCTCTTCGCGCTTGAGCTGAAGCAGACGGGAACAGAGAATTTTTAACCCCTTGGCCTTGTTTTTGTGTTGCGACTTTTCGTCCTGACAGCACACCACAAGCCCCGTGGGAATATGAGTTACCCGAACTGCTGAATCAGTAGTATTGACGCTCTGCCCGCCCGGGCCGGAAGAACGGTACACATCAAAACGCAGATCTTCCGGTTTGAGATCAATATCCACTTCGGCTGCTTCAGGCATAATGGCCACGGTTGCTGCGGAAGTATGGATACGGCCCTGCGACTCAGTAGCCGGGACGCGCTGCACGCGGTGCGTGCCCGATTCAAATTTCAAACGGCTATAGACACTTTCGCCGGAAATAAGAGCAATCACTTCTTTATACCCGCCGTTATCGGAGGGGCTTTCGCTCATCAGTTCAACTTTCCAGCGCATTTTTTCCGCATAGCGGCAGTACATGCGGAAAAGATCACCCGCAAAGAGAGCAGCCTCTTCCCCGCCAGTTCCGGCACGGATTTCAAGAATGGTGTTCTTTTCGTTTAAAGGATCGGTAGGCAACAGCAAAACTTTCAACTCGTGCTCAAGCTGTGGGAGTTGGCTCTCCAGCAGATGGATCTCCTCATGAGCCATATTCCTGATATCCGGGTCAGCATCGGAAAGCAATTCCTGATTGTCGGCAAGGCTTTGCTGCAGCTGCCTGTATTGCCGGAAAATACTCACCACGGGCTTCAAATCCGAATGGGCTTTGGCCAGCTTACGGTACCGTTCCTGATCATTGAAAATATCGGGCGCTGCAAGCTCCTGCTCCAGATCAAGATACTTTTTTTCAAGGCTTTCCAATTTGGCAAACATGGCTTACTCCGGTTGGCAGGCAGATGTTGTTGCAGGGTCGGGAAAATGTTCCCCCGTTGCCCCGGCCAGTGCCGCCAGGGCAACTTCCAGCTGAACCACATCGGGCTCGCGGGTAGTCAGCAGCTGCAAAAACATGCCCGGTGCACGGAGGATACGCCCCGGCAAAGAATTGCCCAGACGGGCGACATAGCGGATAAGCTCGTACGATAGTGCGCTTATTGGCACCATCAGCAGCACCTTAAACACCAACATACCTGTATGCCTGACAATGGCTGATTCCGGCGTCCATACCTGCAGCAGCAGGGGCAGAAACACCGCATGTAGCAAAA
>CAYRKU010000048.1:10443-10814 GCA_964425055.1 uncultured Lawsonia sp.
TAGCCATCACCAGCACAAACACCAGGAATGTGGTACCGCAGCGCGGGTGCAGCCGGCTACACTGTTTTGCCCTGTTAACGCTCACATCCTGGCTGGATTCATAGGCGTGAATGGTTTTGTGTTCCGCGCCATGGTAGCAGAAAACACGCCGGATATCCGGGAGCAGTGAGATAGCCAGGATATAACCGATAAAAATAAGAAATTTGAACAACCCATCCCAAAGGTGAAACAATACACTGCCCGTATCACCGCCCAGGCCAAGGTAGTTGATACCAATGGACAGTATATGAGGCACAACAATAAACAACCCAACGGCAAAAACCAAAGAAATTACCAGAGTAAGCACAAGGTGCCAACATCTGATTTCTTCC
>CAYRKU010000049.1:0-6283 GCA_964425055.1 uncultured Lawsonia sp.
GAAACACCCAACATTTTCCGCAAAGTCTGACTGGGGCGTCATCGGCGTAGGCATTGGCACCGCACTGCATGGCTTTGTGCCGCAAAAATGGTTTACGAAAACACTAGGCGCCGGTCAGTGGTGGTCCATGCCTGTGGCCGTGACTGTAGGTATTCCACTGTATACCAATGTCACGGGGATTATTCCTATCATGGAAAGCCTGCTGGCCAAGGGGCTTCCTTTGGGCACAATGCTGCCCTTCTGTATGAGCACGGTGGCGGCCAGTCTGCCGGAAATGCTCATGCTTAAACAGGTCATGCGCTGGAAACTGCTGGCTGTTTTCCTGGGTATGTTGTTGATCATCTTCACGTCTGTCGGATGGTTGTTCAACTGCCTCCAACTGCACATTTTCTAGCGAAAAAAGGTTCGCCATGTTGATCAAGATTTTTGGTTCCGGTTGCGTGAAATGCAAAGAAACGGAAAATATCGTCGAGGCCGCCGTACAGGAAGCGGGCAGTAGTGCTACGGTGGAAAAGGTTACGGATTTCGGAGAAATGATGGCCTTTGGCGTCATGAGCACGCTAGCCGTGGTCATCGACAGCAAAGTCATGTGTACCGGACGGACACCTTCCAAGGCGGAAGTCAGGGATTGGCTTTCCAAATTCAAGGCCTGAGAAGCCTTAGAACATCTACCCACACGGCGGGAGCTTCCTTTAATGAAAATTCCCCTGAAGAGATACTCCCAGTAACGGCGACACCTTTACTTTTGCGTCTATTGCGCTAATATGCTTTCAGCAATTGTATCTTTAATCTGTTTCGAGGGTTTTATGCGCGCCGAGCAGCATTTACGGGCTTCCTTCACAACTGTCTTGCACGATATGCAGCTTTCTTGGCCGGAAAAGGCAGTCATTGAGTCGTCAAAAGACCCAAAGCACGGTGATCTTGCCTCAAATCTAGCCCTTGTACTGGCTAAAAACGCTGGTATGCCACCGCGGGAGCTTGCAGCCCGTATAGCGAAAAAATTACCTCTACTCGATGTATCCATTGCCTCGGTAGACGTTGCTGGGCCAGGTTTTTTAAACGTCACGTTCTGTCCTGCCTTCTGGCAGGACAGCATCCTCCGTATAGATAAAGCCGGGGCTGCTTTTGGCTCAGCCAATATTGGAAAAGGGCATAAAATTCAAGTGGAATATGTTTCTGCCAATCCTACAGGCCCACTGCACATTGGGCATGGCCGCGGTGCTGCTGTGGGGGACAGTCTGGCACGTATACTGCGTTTTGCAGGGTACGACGTTACCACCGAATACTATATCAATGATGCCGGCCGGCAAATGCGTCTGCTTGGCCTGTCTATCTGGCTGCGGGCCAAAGAGCTTGCTGGGCTGCCCGTTGTCTGGCCGCAGGACTACTATCACGGAAGCTATATCATTGACCTTGCCAGAGAAATTCTTGAACGTAATCCAGGCCTGACCATGCTTTCCGATACCGAAGGGCAGGAAAAGTGTTTTGCGTGGGGGATGAACTCCATCCTTGCCGGAATTAAAAGGGATCTGGCAGAATTTCATGTAGAACATCAAGTGTGGTTTTCTGAACGCTCTCTTGTAAAACAGGGGGCAGTTGAAGAAGCCTTTGCCAGGCTTCAGGCAGCGGGCCTCCTCTACGAAAAAGATGGGGCCCTGTGGTTTAAAACAAGAGTGTTTGGCGATGATAAAGACCGTGTGTTACGCAAATCTGACGGATCGCTGACGTATTTTGCTTCAGATATTGCCTACCATTGTGACAAATTCCGCCGTGGTTTTGACCAGGTTGTGGACGTCTGGGGTGCAGATCACCATGGCTATATCCAGCGTATGCGCGCTGCAGTACAGGCCATTGGCCATAAACCAGAAGATCTAGAAGTTGTGCTGATCCAGCTGGTAAATCTGCTGGCCAATGGTGAGCAGATCGCCATGTCCACCCGGGCCGGAAAATTTGAAACTCTTGCTGATGTGGTACGCGAAGTTGGTGTGGATGCCGCCAGGTTTATGTTCCTTTCCCGCAAGAGTGATAGCCATCTGGATTTTGACCTTGAGTTGGTCAAAGCACGTACCATGGACAATCCGGTATACTATGTGCAGTATGCGCACGCCCGGGCCTGCTCGGTGCTGCGCAAGGCTGCTGACATGGGTATCCATCTTCCCAAACAGCTCTGCCTGAATGATCTTGGCAGCCTTGTTGCCCCGGAAGATATAACACTACTTCGTACGCTTGACCGGTTTGAAGATGTGGTGACAGGCGCTGCCCGTACCCTTGCCGTGCACCATGTCAGTGCCTATCTTATGGAAACTGCCGGCTTGTTGCACAGTTATTACGCCAAACATCCGATACTCCAGGCAGGAGATATGGCCACTGTGCGCGCCCGGTTAACATTGCTTCGCGCAGTGGCCCGTGTAATTGCCAACGGCCTGGCACTGCTTGGTGTGCGTGCTCCGGAAAGCATGTAATAACAACAAGTTGTCCAATTTTACGATGGAACAGCCATTACCACGATCCTGCAGGAAATACCATGTCGTTTATGTCCGTTTCCAACCGCAGCGCATCCAGTTCCCCCGTAGCTGTTGATGCCGACAATCAAAAAAAGACTACAGGTCATAAGTATACCATCAGCCTGAGCTTTGCCGGGTTGATTACCAGTTTTATTATCCTCATAATCGCTGTTGGTTGGATTTTTGCTTTTGGCGTGATTATCGGGCGCGGGTACAACCCTGAAAAAGAACTTCCAGAGTTAGCCAAGCTGTTGCCACCACAGCCTGAAGATGCACAGAAAAAGGAGGATCCTATTCTGAAGCCGGAAGAACTTACCTTTATGGCAGATCTGAAACAGCAGACCAGACATGCCGGACAGGCTGTTACAGCCCCGATGGAGTCAGCAAAACCGGCTCCGACTCCCGCGCCATCTTCCGCTACTGAAAAAACAAATATATCTGATGAAAAAGCAAAGACCACCTCGGATATAACCCGCGCTGACTATGTGTTCCAGGCAGTTGCCTATAAAAAAAGGATGCAGGCTGACCAGCTGCGGGAAAAAATGGAAGGTGAAGGCCTGCGCACGCGTATGACTATTGAAAAAGATCACCAGGGGCATCCAAAATGGTACCGTGTGCAGGTATTGTTGCGCGGTACTGAAGCCACCGCAGCCGAGGCAAAGGAAATCATGGCCAGTATGGGCATCAACGACCCGCAGCTTATTTCAAAAAAGCCCGTAAAATAGGGAGGAGATGAAATGAGCGCTGCGATAAGCCGTTTCTTGAATTTTCTGGGTACTGCTACCATCCGCGGGATAAATGCTTTAGGCGATGTATTTCTCTTTCTTTTAGATGGAATACGGTATATTTTTATTACCCCGCGGATGATACAGAAAATGCTGCAGCAACTGTATGCCATTGGCAGCAAATCCATGTTGCTTATTGGGCTTATTGCATTGTTTACGGGGATGGTTCTTGGTTTGCAGGGATATTATGTTTTGGTTAAATTTGGATCAGTAGGCTTCCTGGGGGCGGCTGTTTCCCTTACGCTTATCCGCGAGCTGGGTCCCGTACTTACAGCCATTATGGTTACAGGCAGGGCTGGGTCCTCCATGGCTGCTGAAATTGGCGTGATGCGCATCAGCGACCAGATTGATGCGCTGGAAGTTATGGATATCCCCGGCATGGGTTATCTTGTTGCGCCTCGTTTCCTGGCCTCCCTTATTGCCTTTCCTCTGTTGACAGCCATATTCGATGTGGTGGGGATCATTGGCGGTTATATAACCGGTGTTGTTTTGCTGGGCATCAATGCGGGGAACTATTATCACAGTATGGAAAGTAGTGTGCTGATGGAGGATATTGTTGAAGGGATCATCAAATCGCTGACCTTTGGCTTACTTGTATCACTCATTTGCTGCCACCAGGGGTACAATACACACCGCAGGCGGGATGGTATGGGGCCTGAAGCAGTAGCCAATGCCACAACTTCTGCTGTGGTTATATCATGCGTACTTGTACTTTTGAGTGACTATGTGGTGACATCGGCCATGTTGCGCTAGAGGGACATCATGCTAGGACAGGCTTCTCCGTGGGATATCAGGCTTGAACACCTCCGTCTGGGGTACGGTGGCCGCATTATACTTGATGACATCAATGCTATCATCCCCGGAGGGAAAATTACTGTTATTCTTGGGGAATCCGGCTGCGGTAAATCTACCCTGCTCCGGCACGTGATTGGCCTTTCTTCCCCTGTCAGCGGGCATATTCTTTACGGTGGGCAGGACTTTTTTGCCCTGCCAGGGCGGCAGTTCCGCCGCATCCGCCGTCGTTTTGGCGTGCTGTTTCAGGATGGGGCTTTACTGGGATCGCTGACACTGGCTGAAAACGTCGGGTTGCCACTTTCTGAGCACACCAGCCTTCCCCGTGCCCTCATTCGTTCTACAGTTTTGCGTACACTGGCTCTTGTAGGCCTGGAGGAATTTGCCAACTATTACCCCAACGAACTTTCCGGCGGGATGAAAAAACGAGGTGGCCTTGCCCGGGCTATTGTTACCGAGCCTCCTGTGCTGTTTTGTGACGAGCCCACATCCGGGCTTGACCCCATCAATTCCGCTCAAATGGATCAATTGCTTCTTGCCATGCGCAAAAACTATCCGGGCATGACTATCATTGTTGTAAGCCATGATCTGGAAAGCGTGGCACGCATTGCCGATCATGTACTTGTAATTACTGACGGGCATATTGGCTTTTCCGGCTCGTATGAAGCGCTCCGGAGCTCTCAGAATACCTATCTTCGACGATTTATGGACCGAAAGTCATCCAGTAACACCGGCATAGCAGCAACCCCTACAGACCCAGCCGTACGCAGGGCACTTGATGCCTGGCTTGAAGGCTAGGCAAAATAAGGCACTACAAAGGAAGGATATCCATGACATTTTCTCGAGAAGCAGCCGTTGGTTTCTTTGTCCTCATAGGGTTGGTATGCCTCGGCTACCTGACGGTAAAACTTGGGCGGATGGAAGCTTTCAATTCTGAAGGATATTCTGTATATGCTTCTTTCAACTCTGTTTCCGGCTTACGCACCGGCGCGGATATTGAAATAGCAGGTGTCCGGGTAGGCAGGGTTAAAGCCATCCGCTTGGATAACAATCTCCCCCGCGCTATTGTTGAACTGCAGATCAATAAAAATGTACACCTTACAGACGATGTGATTGCATCAGTAAAAACAAGCGGCCTTATTGGGGATAAATACATCAGCCTTGCACCTGGGGGATCCGGAACTGAACTTGGCAATGGTGATGAAATTACTGATACTGAATCCGCTGTGGATATTGAGGAACTTATCAGCAAATATGTTTTCGGGAAGGTATAATATGCTGTACAGATTACAAAAACACTTTGCAGTTGCTTTGTTCCTGTTTTTTCTTTTCTGTCCATCGATTTTTGCAGCCGATCCGGCTACACCGACAGATATCCTTTCCGCTACAGTCAACGATGTGCTTTCTATCCTTAAAGAACCCGGATACAAAGAGCCGGTAACACGGGTTCCCCTTAGGGCGCAGATTGAAAAAAAAGTCTGTAACGTTTTCGATTTCGGCGAATTTTCAGCCAGAACAGTAGGCGGGAAGTGGCATTCATTTTCCGATGAGCAAAAAAATAGTTTTAACAAAGCCTTTGCAGATCTGCTGCTGGTCACCTATCTTGATAAAATTCAAGGATATAATGGAGAAGAGGTTGCCTATACAGGCGAAGTTATGTCTGCAAAAAAAGACCATGCCGAAGTGCAGACAACCATCACCCTGGCCGATAAAAAACAAGTTCCGGTATCATACCGCATGCTGTTGAAGAATGATCATTGGGTTGTTTATGACGTGATTATTGAAAATGTTAGCCTGATCAAAAACTATCGCTCTCAGTTTCAGGATGTGTTGACCAGAGGTACTCCGGATCAACTTATTGATAAAGTGGAAACCCGTACCCGGGAACTCCAGGCCCAATCGGCCATAAACTGATGAGAACGTCAATGCGAGTATTTCCTTCTGCTTCTACCCTGCTTCATATTCTAACGCTACTTACGCTGCTGCTGTTTTTGAGCGGGTGCGCGGCACGAGAGAACACCATCGGAGATAAAGCTGCCCCCATTGAACAGGCTGAACATACTGAGATTGACTTTGAAGATTATGATGACGTTGAACCGGAAATTGTTGATCCTCTGGAAGGCTGGAACCGCGTCTGGTTCACCTTTAACGACTTTTTCCTGCTGCGCGTGGTAAAACCCGTGTATACGGGGTATGCCACCA
>CAYRKU010000049.1:6293-10802 GCA_964425055.1 uncultured Lawsonia sp.
ACGGTATCAGTAATGTCTATCACAATCTGCTGGCCCCGGTGCGCGTACTGAACTGTGTTTTACAGGGACGCTTTGCTGAAGCCTGGATTGAGCTGGGCAAATTTCTTGTCAACAGCACAGGTGGATTTGGCGGTGTCTTTGACATCACCCGCGGCAAAAAAACAAAGGTACCTGTAGACAGCCGCGATGCCGATTTCGGGCAAACATTGGCCACCTGGGGTGTGGGTGAAGGCATCTACCTGGTCTGGCCTTTCTTCGGCCCCAGTACAGCACGAGATACGATCGGGCTGGTTGGCGATATAGCGGCTTCGCCTTTCTTCTGGAGTACACAACCCATTGGCGGCCTGAAGTGGGAACCGCTATTGGCAGCCAATGTTGGCTTTCGCTTCAACGATATGGGCAGTACCATTGCCACATACGAAGCCATTACCAAAAGCGCTGTTGAGCCGTATATTGCCGCACGAGATGCCTACATCGCCTACAGAAGGGCTATTCATACATACCAAAATCAAAATTGAATACAGAATATTACATACGCGAACCTTTTTAGTACCATCGCGCTGGAATATCGCTACATAAAAGGGATCCAGTGAATATACTAAATTTTTCTGATAATATTAGAATGGGGAAACGGCACGAAGCTAAAAAGCCACTGTCGGTTTGTGAGCTCAACGTAATGTTGGCTTTGCCTGCGCACATTCGTTACGTGCGCTGAGTTGTAAACAATCAGCCGGACTTAAACTCCCTCATTCCACAGATGACAGAGTTTTATAGGGGTGGATACCCCGTTATGCGGGCTCAGTCCTAGCAGCACGAGGCCTGCGCCGTAATGGCTTGCTGTAGGCATGCTCGGCCAGACGGCCCAATTCCTCTAACCTACGATCTACCCTGTCATACAGCGATCCGCAGGTGAACCTGCCGCTTTTCAGCCGCCTTCCGGCCGGAATTCCAGTTAACAGCTCCAGGGCTTCGGTAATATGCCGTACAGGATAGATGGCAAACAGTCTCTGATCCACAGCATCGAGGATACGCTGCGGCAGCATGAGGTGATCAACATTATCCCAAGGCACAATAACGCCCTGCTCTCCGGTAAGGCCGCGCCGGACGCATACACCGAAAAATCCTTCAATTTTACGGGAAACACCGCCAACTGCCATAATATGGCCCGATTGGCTCACAGCCCCCGTAAACGCCAAAGATAGCCTAAGGGGAACTTCAGAAAGTGCAGAAAGCAGTGCTGCAAGTTCAGCGCCAGAGGCCGAATCTCCTTCAATTCCAGCATAATTCTGCTCAAAACAAAGGCTGCCGGTCATAACTAGGGGTTTATTACGTGCAAATTGATCTGTCAGATAGCTTTTCAGAATCAGCATGGCCTTGGTGTGAATGGGGCCGCCCAGCTCCGCTTCACGTTCAAGGTCAATGATCCCTCCGTGCCCCACGCCTACTGTGCAGGAAATCTGATGTGGTAAACCAAACTCAAAATCACCATACCAAGATACTGATAGCCCGTTTACCCTGCCCACAGCCATGCCTGACGTGTTCACTTTAATCAGATTCCGATCGTATTCCTCCATATACATTTCTTCCACCAGGTTTGCACGATAATGGCGTGCTTCCAGAGCCTCTTCCAGATGTTGCTTCTCCACCACAGCAGCACCAGCCATGGAAGCCATGGCAGAAGCTTCAACCATTACTTCACGCATAAGTGGGAATTTGAGAGACAGCTTTTTCTGATCTTCTGCAACACGTGAACTGAAATCAACAAGACCGGCCAGCGCATCCCTATTAAAGGGCAGCAATTTTGCTTCATCAATGATCCTGGCAAGGTGAATAAGCCAGCTACGGATATTCGTGCCTGTTCGTTCCAGAGTTGCGTTCATATGGGCCTTGATCTTAAACAACTTGCCAAACCGGCCATCGTTTTCAAGGATGGCCTCGTACAGATCTTCATTGCCAATAAGCACAACCTTAACATCCAACGGCACGGGATCGGGTTCAATACCTTTGGTCCGGGCAGCTCCTTCCGGCGCATCTTCGTTCTCCTCCAACCTGGCAGCACCGGCCCGTAAGGCACGCAGAAGCCCTTCCCAGGCAGCTGGATGCTGGAGAATATCTTCCAGATGCACGACCAGAAATCCTCCATTGGCACGATGCAGAGAGCCTGCCTTGATCAGCGTAAAATCCGTCACCAGGGTGCCCATCTCCACTTCCCGTTCCACACAGCCAAGCAGATTTGCGCTTGTGGGATGATCTTCGATGATCAACGGTGCCCCATGGGTTTTGCTATTGTCCACAAATAAATTAACATCGTGGATATACAAATCCGCATCAGCATGCATTTGCACCATGTCATTTCCTGGTGTGGAAGGCGGGGGTTCCTTTGGCAGAAACCCTTCCGGGTTGTTCACTATGTTCTTGCGCAAAGCCTCCAGATGCGCCTGCAACGCTGTATTAACTGATCCGTCCGACTGCGTACAGGCTTTCAAAATGCGCTCTGCTACCGGGGTAAGCACAGTTGCCAAGACACTGGCCACCACTTCTCTTTCCAATGTCTTTTCATTAGAGCGAAATGTCTGTTCTGCTGAAGATAATTTACGCACCATGCCCGACATGGCCCGCAGCAGTAGATCTCCACGAAGCTTAAGCTTTTGGCGAAATTGAGGATCCAGATGCTCGTATTCTTCCTCACTCAGACGTTTCCCCTCCACAACCGGATACAACGTCAGAGCACCCTGATCATCCAGGTCAAGGTTGAAGCCCTGCCTGCCCGCTGTTTTATCCATTTGCCGGATAAGGCCACGCCGTACAGACTGGAAGCGATCCTGAATTTCCTTATGCTTTTTTACATAAGCATCAGTATTCAGCCGGGCGGGCAGTTCACGGCGCACATCGTTCAGCGCACGGGACAGTAGAGAGCGGATTTTCTTTCCCTGCCCTGCCGGAACTGACAACAGGCGGGGACGATCGGGATCTTCAAAATTATTGACGTACAGCAGGTCAGGCGGTGTTGCTGCCTTGCGCGCCCATGGAAGTAAAAATTCCGTAAGCATATAAGTGCGCCCTAGGTTGGCTTCGCCAGACAAATACACATTGTAACCGACTGCACGGATATTCAGCGCCAGCTCCAACGCTTTTAGCGCACGCGGCTGCGGTACCGCACGCCGGTGCCCGTGACGGGGAATCGACTCACTGTTTTCCCATGGAATACGCTCGGAAGGAAAGCCCGCGCTCATCCGCTGGCTGGACAATGATTTATTTTTATTCATATTCTGTTATTTTTGTAGAATAAACGTTTGCCTGAAGCGCCATGTGCCTTGAATAGTTCCAGATTAGAACTTACCTTAGTTGCCAACAGGGGATTCAGCTGCTAACATATGCCTTTGCCAAAATGGCATCTGCCCCTTCAGCTTTAAGGGCTGCGGCAAGTGCCAACCCCGTTGCATGGGCATCTTCAGCACGGCCATATATCGTTTTATGTATACAATGTGAGCCATCCGTTTCCGCCACAAGACCTTGTAGCCGGAAATGCTGTTCATCCAGCATCACTGCATGGCCGGCAATAGGTACCTGGCACCCGCCATTAAGGCCAGCAAGCAGCCCCCGCTCAGCCTGAACACAAACCCGCGTAGGCCTATGCTCTATAACGCTCAACAGCGAAACAAGATCACTGCGATCCTCGCGAAATTCAATACCTAACGCTCCCTGCCCTACAGCAGGGATAAAGTCCGTCAAAGGCAGATGCAGCATTTTGGGCGCAGAAAGGCCCAGTCGCTTCATGCCCGCAGCAGCCATAATAATGGCATGAAACTCCCCGCGCATCAGCTTTTGCAAACGTGTATCCACATTACCCCTCAAGGGGACCACCCGAATATCCGACCGCATAGCAAGTATCTGGGCCTGCCTGCGTAGGCTGGCTGTACCTACTGTTGCTCCAACCGGGAGTTCAGCCGGGGAATTGTAATGCACAGAAATAAACATATCTGCGGCTTCATCGCGGGCTGGAACAGCCCCCAAAATCAACCCACTGGAAAGCTCGGCAGGAATGTCCTTCATGCTGTGGACAGCAATATCTGCGTCTCCAGTCAGCAATGTTTTCTCTATTTCCCCGATAAACAGCCCTTTTCCCCCAAGCTTGGCTAAGGGCACATCAAGAATGATATCACCCTTTGTTTTAATGATGCGCAATGTTACGTCAAGATCAAAATGGGCTGCTTCAAGTTGAGCCTTAACATATTCTGCCTGCCAGAGGGCAAGCCTGCTTCCCCGTGTTGCAATAACCAATCTGAGCATCAACCTTCCCCTGAATCAGGCAAAGAAAAAACAGTATGAAACCAACATAGCCTTAGCAATGGCAACTGCCACAATTGCCACCAGAGCACGCGGCACAGCCACCTCCTGAAGTGGCAACAGGTGCTCCCCCGTCAGCAACACTCCCTCCACAATATCTGCATGGCCGGGAAAGCAGCTTTTCCGCGTTACGGCAGGTCTTTGCCAGGGCTATACGGTTGA
>CAYRKU010000050.1:0-7782 GCA_964425055.1 uncultured Lawsonia sp.
CGGCGGTCTTTTTCTTTGGTGGTGCGGCTTTTTGTTACTTTGTGGTCTTTCCCTTCGCTTTCGAATTTTTTATGAGCTATTCCACCGACAACATCATAGCCATGCTTTCGATCAATGAGTATCTCAGCTTTTCTTTGAAGATGCTCATTGCCTTTGGGATTATTTTTGAACTGCCGTTATTTACTTTTTTCCTTGCCCGGATGGGTATTGTCACGGCAGAACGCATGCGTGCAGTACGCAAGTATGCGGTGCTTGCCGTGTTTATTGTCGCGGCGATATTAACACCTCCGGATGTTTTTTCCCAAATAATGATGGCTCTGCCCATGTTGATTTTATATGAAGTCAGCATCCTTGTGGCTGCAGCCTGCGGCAGGCGAAAGAAACCCGAAAAGAAATTACCGGAGGAACAGAAGGAGGAAAGTGCATGACCCGCGCCGCACGTATAAGCCGCACTACAACAGAGACAGATATTTTTTTGAACCTAGAACTTGACGGATTCGGCCGCACTGACGTCCAGACAGGCCTTGGCTTGTTGGATCATATGCTTACCCTTACCGCATTTTGGGCCAGGTGGAACCTTAGCATCGGCTGTAAAGGGGATATGCATGTAGATGCACACCACTCGGTGGAAGACGTTGGCCTGTGTCTGGGGCAGGCTCTGCTGCAGGCACTTGGGGATCGTCAGGGCATTGCCAGAGTGGGTTTTGCCAAAGTACCTATGGATGAGGCGCTTGCGGAAGTAACTCTAGATTTTTCCGGCCGGCCGTGGCTTGAGTGGCGCGGTGATGACCTTCTGCCACCGCTGCTGGCAGGGGAAGAGCGCGACCTGTGGCGGGAATTTTATAAAAGCCTTGCTTCTGCTGCACGAATGAATTTGCATATATCTTTTCTGTACGGCAAAAATGGACATCACCTGCTGGAGTCTGCAGCAAAGGGATTGGGATTGGCTATGGCTATGGCAGTAGTTCAAACCGGCAGTGTGGTGCGAAGCACCAAAGGGAGCCTTGACTGATGACCAGACTGATTCACCGTATGGCTGACATTGCGCTGCCTGCTTTGCTGGCGACACTTCTATGTCTTGTGGCTGCCTGCCAAAAAACCATCCCGGCCGGGCCTGAACTGCCGGATCTGAACATCGGTGTTATTGGCGTAACCCAACCCATGGGCATAACCGATCTTCTTGCCGGGTTTATTCCCGAGGATCGCGTACTGGCTTCTCCAAAAGCTGTCACCGAGTTCAACGAAACACTGTTAAAAAAACTGCGTACGGAAACCAAACGTACCTACACCTTTATCCCGGAAGCCATGGGCGCAGATCCAAGCCAAGCCCGTACGGCAGGGCACAACGGGGCCCTAGCCTATTGGACCTCTGTTGGTAAAAAAATGAAGGTTGATATTTTGATCATACCGCAAATTTTTGACTGGCATGAACGTGTGGGAGGCACGGCTGGAGTCACCTCCTCCGCAGAGGTGAATATGGACTTTTATCTGGTTGATGTACGTGGCGAGGAAGGTGTGCTTATTTCCCGCTCGCATTTTCAGGAAAAGCAGATTAGTTTAAGCGATAACCTCATAAATTTTGATGTGTTCTTCAAGCGAGGCGGCAAATGGATAACAGCCGGCGAGCTGGCTCTTGAAGGCGTGGACAAAATGATCCGGGAGTTCGGGTTATGATTTTGTTCCCCGCTGTAGATATCAAAGGAGGGAAGGCTGTTCGTCTGAAACGCGGCAAAGCTGATGCATCCACAGTTTTTTTTGATGATCCGGTCGCCGCGGCCCTACAATGGCAGGAGCAAGGCGCAACCTTTCTTCACCTTGTGGACCTTGACGGCGCATTTGACGGTGTTTCCCCCAATTGGGATCACGTGCGCCGCATATGCCAGGAAGTACATATCCCGGTGCAATTGGGTGGAGGTATCCGGGATGAGCAAAGCGCTGCGCATTGGCTGGACCTGGGTGTTACGCGTTTAATTATTGGTACCATGGCTCTGGAAGAGCCACAACGCTTTGCTGCATTATGCAGAGCTTTCCCCGGTAAGATCGGCGTGTCACTGGATGCTGATGCCGGCAGGCTGAAAACTCGAGGCTGGGTCAGTGATACATTCCTTACTGTAGACGATGTTGTCCCCAGGCTTACAGATGCTGGGGCGAGCTTTTTTGTATACACGGATATTGAACGCGATGGGATGCAAATAGGAGTCAATCTTCCTGCGCTGATGCATCTTGCCACAACATCTTCCGTCCCGGTTATTGCCGCAGGTGGTGTGGCCACGCTTGACGATATCATGGCGTTGTATCCTCTTTCTGTGCACGCCAGGCTTGAAGGTGCCATCAGTGGCAAAGCCCTGTATGCAAGGACACTGGACCTGCGCGAAGCTCTGCACTGGATTGCTAGTCAAAGTGCAGCCTGAATTTCCCAAAACCTGTGTTCCGGAGTTAGAACCTGTACTGGCACTTATGGCAGTTATTGACGGGTACAAGTTGCCCGGAGGGGAGATTTGCATGCGGGTTGGGATTATTCAGATGGCGGTTACACTGGGAGACAAAAAAGCCAATAAAAAAAGCGTTGCCGAAAAAGTCCGTCTTGCGATGCAAGGCGATTGCCCACCCCAAGCTATTGTCCTGCCCGAGCTTTGGTCTACCGGGTATGACTTGGAGCATGCGCAAAACCTTGCTACGTTATGTGGTGAGGACGAAGCAGACTTTCTTGGAAGCCTGGCCCAAAAATATCATGTTGCTTTTGTCGGGGGGTCCGTTTTTGCCTTGGATGATGGGGGTATTTTTAATCGAGCCCAGGTTATTGATGAGCACGGCAATTATACTGGCTGGTATGACAAAATCCACCTGTTCCGCCCCATGCAGGAAGAACGTTTTCTGTCTGCTGGGGCAAAAGCCTCTCCATTTATGCTGCAGGGAAGCCTCTGTGCCTGTATTATCTGTTATGATCTGCGCTTCTGTGAATTACCGCGCAAACTGGCACTTGCCGGGGCCGAGGTGCTTTTTGTCAGCGCAGAATGGCCCGCTGTACGCATAGAGCATTGGGCCGTACTTATCCGGGCCAGAGCTATAGAAAATCAAATGTTTGTTGTGGCGTGCAATCAATGTGCAAACACCAGGCAGGAGCGTTTTGGTGGTACATCCATGATTGTTGCCCCGGACGGTACCATTTTGGCCCAGGCGCAGGGAAAAGAAACCCTGCTCTGTGCCAAGTTGGACACAGCTTTTGCCCGTACTGTGCGGGAAAATATTCCCGTATTTGCCGACCGCATCCCCCACGCGTACATAAGGTGACATT
The DNA here is from genome assembly GCA_964425055.1 of uncultured Lawsonia sp. Classification (GTDB taxonomy): domain Bacteria; phylum Desulfobacterota; class Desulfovibrionia; order Desulfovibrionales; family Desulfovibrionaceae; genus Bilophila. Next base: position 3,296 of record CAYRKU010000050.1, read on the forward strand.
CAGCCTGCAGGGCAGAGAATGTATATTTGCATATAAAATTCCTTGACGGAAAATAAAAAAATCGTTAAGGCGTGTTACGCAGAGGAGGAATGCAGCAAACTGTTTGTTGTTGTGTTTCTCTACATCCTGTCTGGCCGTAGAAACGGCCCTGCTGGGGTGGCCTGATCATGGCCCCCTTTTTTTATGCCGGTGTAAGTCCGAGCTATATACACTTTGCGAACAGGGCAAATAGGGATGAATCAAGCCGATACAATCAGGTATATTACTGAGTTGGTAACCCCGCTGGCTGTTTCTCTCAATCTTTCCATATGGGGAATCGAAATTGCAGGATCCGGCAGGCCCATAGCCAGAGTTTATGTGGACGTTCTCTCCCATACAGAATCCAAAACGGAAGAAACCGCTGATAGAGAGGAGCCATACGGCGTAACTGTTGATCAATGCGCGGAGCTTTCACGTCTCGTTGGGCTGGCACTAGATGTGGAAGGGCCTTTTGTCGGTAGCTGGACGTTGGAAATATCCTCTCCGGGCCTGGAACGTCCCTTCTTTACGCTTGACCAGCTGCGTAACTATGTGGGCTGTGATGTGGATGCCGCGCTCCGCGCACCGCTGCCGACCTGGCCGGGGCGTAAAAATTTTTCTGGAGCTCTTGTACGTGTGGGTGAAGATGATTTCACCCTCAACCTGCCTCCTGCCAACCGTCTTATTGATGATCCCGAACAGGCGACTCTTCCTTGGTCTATAGTACATAAGGTGCACCTTGTGCATCATTTTACCGAACCTTTAAAACCAGGCAAAAGCATAAACATTCATGATTCCAAAGGCACTCGCGGAGGCTCTGCATGAATTTGGAACTCAAAAAAGCCATTGATCAGATCAGTAAAGACAAAGGGCTTGACCACGCCATGCTTGTGGCTACCCTTGAAGACGCCGTGCGCACTTCGGTTATGCGCAAATACGGTGACACCATCAACATAGAAGTCAACTATAATAATGATACCGGTGACATAGAAATATATCAATTTAAAATTGTAGTGAAAACTGTAAGCGATCCTGATGCCGAAATAGCCATTGATGCCGCACGGGAACTTGATCCCTCTGTACAAATTGACGATGAAGTTGGCTTTCCGCTTAAAGTGGCGGACCTTGGTCGTATAGCTGCCCAATCTCCAAGCAGGTGATTATTCAGCGCATGCGTGATGCCGAACAGGTACTGATTTATGAAGAATTTAAAGACCGCGTGGGCGAAATCTGCAATGGGATCATTCAACGTAGCGACAGAGGTGCCTGGATTGTCAATCTTGGCCGTACGGAAGCTATCCTCCCCCGGGAAGAGCAGATTTTTCGTGAGCGTTACAAGCGTGGCGACCCAGTACAGGGCCTGATCATTGATGTAAAAAAAGAAGGGCGTGGGCCGCAGATTGTAATTTCTCGCGCTCACCGGGATTATATGGCGGCTCTTTTCCGGCGCGAAGTCCCGGAAGTTGATGATGGAACAGTCCAGATTATGGGGGTAGCCCGAGACCCGGGGAAACGGGCCAAAGTAGCTGTCCTTTCCCGCGATCGGGATGTGGATCCAGTGGGTGCCTGTGTGGGGATTCGCGGCTCACGTATCCAAAATATTGTGCAGGAACTCCACGGAGAGCGCATTGACCTTGTACTCTGGAGTCCGGAAATTTCCACCTATGCCTGTAATGCCTTGGCTCCGGCCATTGTTTCCCGCGTTGTGGTGGATGAGTCTGAAAATTTGCTTGAGGTCACTGTTCCAAACAATCAGCTTACCAATGCCATTGGTATCAAGGGGCAAAACGTCCACTTGGCTGCCAAACTTCTTGGCTGGAAGATCGATCTCTTCCCTGAAACCAGATACAACGAAGGCAACAATGTTGGGCGCGGTCTTGAGCAGGTTGCCAGTGTAGCTGAAATTTCCGTGGATAAGCTGATCGCAGCGGGCTTTTATACTCTGGAAAAAATTCAGGAAGCTTCAGATGAAGAGCTGCGGGAAAAACTGCACCTCTCTGAGGCCAGAATCAATGATCTGCGTACTGCTATAAACTTCCTGACACCTGGTTCCCCTTTCGAAGGGGAACAGACCGAAGGCACTGCAGATATGAATGACAACCCGTCAAAGGGAAATGAATAAATGAATCGAGGGCATGTACCCACCAGAATGTGCGTCATCTGCAGGCGGCGCATGCCCAAACGCAATCTCATACGCCACGTTCTGCCCCCGCACGAAGGCGAACTGATGGCTGATATGACACAAACTCAGCCTGGACGCGGCTGGTATGTATGCGCGGAAACGGCCTGCCGGGAAACGTTTCGGCGGTTCCGCATAAGCGGATGGAAGCGTAAGGGGAGAAGAGCGTATGACTGATGAAAGAACCAAAGTAAAAGACCTGGCAACCGAACTTGCCGTTACGCCAAAAGATGTGGTGCAGGCAATGCGGGATTTGAATATCCCTGTCCGCAATACTGCAAGCACCATACCCGTCGAAGCTTTGCCCAGGCTCAGAGAACATTTTAGGGATAGGGGAAAAGAAGACAGTGGAGAATCCCGCCCTGGTGTGATTGTGCGCCACAGGAAGCGGCCCGTCCCGCAACCCCAGGCAGAGACACTCACAACACTCCAGGAAAATACTTCCACTGCAACAGAACCAGCCCCGGCAGAAAAGTCCGTCGTATCTGAAGCAGCAGGAGCAGGCGAAAATAAGTCTCACACTACGCGGGAGCGGCCTCGCAAACGCCCGCGTGATACAGCTTTTGTAGCCAGGGTTATCAGTAGGCCACAGGATCAGACAGCCGCTGCAGCTGAAGCAGCTGCTAAAGCTCTTGAGGAAGCGCGTCTGAAAGTCCAGGCTGAAGCTAAGGCAGTTGCTGAAAAGCAGGAAAAAGCTGAACGCCCCCGTAGGCAGCAACCAGCAGCTTCAGCCAGCCCGGAAGGATCTTCCGCTCCAAAACTGCTGCAGCCTTTTACCGATGCCAAACGAGAAAATGAAGCTGAACACCGCGATCGGCATAAACGCCGCCCGCCGAAACTGGCAACACCACAGGTGCGCATTATTTCCCGCCCCAGCTCAGCTATCTCCCCTGCGCCCCGCTTGCGGGAACCTGGATATACAGATGAAAACCGTGACTCGCGTCGTCCCACATCCGGGGGACGGCAGCGCCCTGGATCATACCAAAATCAACTCCGCCAGGGCGGAGGCTATCAAGCGCAGAGGGCAGGTGCAACCCCTGGCGTGTTCAACGATCCCCTCTCCACACCTGATAGGGATGGCCAGAGTAAAAAGAAGCGCAATAAAGGCTCCCGACGTGGACAGGACTTTCAGGATACAACATTTGCATGGCGCAACAGACGGGATGAGGATGCTGATGAAATGCCCCGTTCCAGGAGCTTCCGCAAGTCATCAAAAGCACGGGCGACTACACCTGCGTCACAAACTACACAACCACTCAAGGCTGCCAAACGCAAGCTCCGTATTGAGGAATCCATTCGTGTGTCAGACATGGCACACCAGATGGGCCTGAAGGCTAATGAAATCATCAAAGTGTTGTTTAACCTTGGGGTGATGGCCACTATCAATAAAGCCTTAGATATTGATACAGCTGGCGTTGTGGCTGCTGAATTTGGCTATGAAGTGGAAAAAGTAGGTTTTACTGAAGAAGAATACCTTTCCGGGATACATACTCCAGACACGCCCGAGCAGCTCAGGCTCAGGCCACCGGTTGTAACCATTATGGGCCATGTTGACCATGGTAAAACCTCACTGCTTGATGCTATCCGTAAAACCAACGTTACCAGTGGTGAGGCCGGCGGTATTACCCAACATATCGGTGCCTATCATGTAAAAACCAAACGTGGCGAGATTGTTTTCCTCGATACGCCTGGGCATGAAGCCTTTACTGCCATGCGGGCGCGTGGTGCGCAGGTAACCGATATCGTGGTGCTGGTTGTGGCGGCCGATGACGGCGTTATGGAGCAAACCCGCGAAGCAATCAACCACTCCCGTGCCGCTAATGTACCTATTATGGTGGCGGTAAACAAAATAGACAAACCAACAGCCAATCCGGACCGGGTGCTGCAGGAACTGGCATCCTTAGGCCTTGTTCCCGAAGAATGGGGCGGCGACACTGTTGTATGTAAAGTATCCGCCAAAACGCGTGAGGGTCTGGATGATATGCTTGAAATGCTGGCCCTTCAGGCTGATATTTTGGAGCTGAAAGCCAATCCGGATAAACTTGCCCGCGGGCATATTGTAGAAGCAAAGCTTGACCGTGGCCGTGGCCCGGTGGCAACAGTACTCATTCAGGAAGGCACACTCCACCAGGGAGACACCTTTGTTTGCGGTGTGTTCAGCGGCCGTGTACGCGCACTTTTTGATGATCAGTTTCGGAAGGTAAAGGAAGCCGGTCCATCCATTCCAGTAGAAGTACAGGGTTTTGATGGTGTCCCCGAAGCAGGCGAGGAATTTATCTGACTTGAAGAT
>CAYRKU010000050.1:7792-10681 GCA_964425055.1 uncultured Lawsonia sp.
CCCGGCGTATTGCTGAGAGCCGTGCCATCCGGCAACGGGAAAAAGAACTGGCTAAACATTCTCGTGTTACCCTAGAGACATTTCTTTCCCAAAAAGCCGATGACCAGGAAGCGCTTACGCTCAATCTGGTGGTCAAGTCTGATGTACAGGGATCTCTTGAAGCTATTGTTGATGCCCTTCGTAAGCAGACTACCGATAAGGTGCGGCTGAACATCATCCACGGCGGTACCGGTGCGATTACAGAGTCCGACATTCTTCTGGCCTCGGCATCCAACGCCATTGTCATCGGTTTTAATGTCCGGCCTACGGCCAAAGTCAAGGAAGTGGCGGATCACGAAAACGTGGATATCCGTTTCTACGACATAATCTACAAATTGGTGGATGAAATCAAAAGCGCTATGGCCGGTCTTCTGGCGCCTGTCACCCGGGAAATTTACCTGGGTCAGGCCGAAGTACGTCAGGTCTTTTCTGTGCCCAAAGTTGGGGCTATTGCCGGCAGTCTTGTGGTTGATGGTAAAATTACCCGTACCTCCAATGTACGCTTGCTGCGTAATGGCGTGGTGGTACATAATGGCAGAGTTGATTCCTTGCGGCGGTTCAAAGATGATGTCCGCGAAGTTCTGAAAGGGTATGAATGCGGTATTGGTCTTGAAAACTTCAACGATATTAAAGTTGGTGATATCATTGAAGCCTTTGAAATGGTAGAAGAAGCAGCCACACTGTAATTTCGAGCTGTACAGGCATCACAAATTCCCCTGCCGAATTTTTTCGGCAAGGGAATTTGTGATGCCTGTTTTTACATTTATTTCTCAGAAGCACTTAAATATCTGTACGGTGCCCCTTGCCGGATATATTGCAATAAAGATATAGGGAAATTCTCAGGAAGATTGTATCTGCGTGGGGTTAATGGGGCCAAGCAGGGTATCCAAACGGCTATGTGCTTCTGCCGGATCCTGCCCACGCATTGCGGCAATGGTGGTAAGGTTCTCTATAGCATCACAGGGCCGCAGATACAATGGTTCAGGATCTCTGCATTGCCAGGCAGTGTCCGGCAATGCAGCAACAAGGGCCAACAGGGCACGTGGGACAGGTTGATCAAGCTCTTCCGGCACAAGCTGACACTCTTTCCTGCCGGCTAACTGGCCGCGTAAAAAATCTATATTTCTGCTTACCCCGCTGCCGATCATAAATCTGGGCAGGGGATCCATGCAGGCTGCGGCCAGGGGCCACATGGCAGGTTCACTCGCGGGTATGGGCAGAGCAGATCCACACCAGAAATCCTGCCCATGCACAAGGCCACGTCTGGCATGGGTGATCACCCGCACCAATATGGGGTTAATCCCCTGTACAGACAGCAAGGCCCATGGCAGGCCTGCAGCCAGCACCCCTAATGTGTTCAATACTGCGGTTTTCGCACCTGTAACCCGCCTAAAAGCAGCAGCTGTAGTCAACACCAAACGCAGGCCTGTAAAACTCCCCGGGCCGGCCACACAGGCAAGCCGGGTAATTTCTTTCGGTTGAAGATGTCCATGGCGTAATATATCCGCCAGTAAAGGAGCAAGCAGCTCTGTAGCCTGAGCCGGAGCACGCCATTCCTCCGCACAGAGCATTTCACTACCCCGGGCCAGAACCAGTTGGACGCTGCCCTCCGCCGCGTTGAGGATCAGGGTATGGCCAGTCACGAAAACAGCCTCCACAAATCATTCCATGTGGCCAGGAACATAAGCAGAAGCAGTAATCCAATACCGGCACGGGTAGCGTAGCTTCGTATTCTGGCACTGACAGGGTGTCGTATGATCATTTCCAGCAGCAGGAAAACGATATGCCCGCCGTCCAGCACAGGAACAGGCAATAGATTCAATATCCCCAGGTTCACACTGATAAGAGCAGCAATAACCAGTACTGCAGCTACACCTGCATCAGCTGTTTTGCCAACGAGCTGTGCAATAAGGATTGGCCCGCCTACGTTATCCAGAGGCACGCTGCGCTGCGCGAGTTTGATAAAACTTTTCACAGTAATGGCAATCATGCCCCAGGTACGTTGTGCGCCTGCCAGTAAGGAATCCACTGTCCCTAACTGCAACGTGCCTATATGGCTGACATCCGTGGGGGCAGAAATGCCAATCAGCCATGCGGATTCTTTTTCACCAAAAACATTAGTTCTGGTTCCTTCCTGCGGTACGAGCACCAGGCTGTGCTCTATCCCTTTGCGGGAAAGGACTATATGTACCTCAGCTCCGTGTTTTGCCCCAATGGCCTCGGGGATTTCATCCCACATGGAAACAGCCTTGCCATCAATGGAAAGAATGGTATCGCCAGGGTAGATACCTGCCTCAGATGCAGGTGATCCGGGCATAACACTGCCGATAACCGGCAGAAGGTAGGTTTGCCCCTGCACCCAGGCGAGCCCACAACAGAGTATTAGCGCTAGGATAATATTGGCCGCAGGACCAGCAAGTGCTACCAACAACCGGTGCCAGGCAGGCCGCTCTGAAAAAAGCTGAGCGGAGGGGAAAAAGACCCCATCCACATCTTTGCCATCCACAACTAGTGAGTTTTCTCCGGGTTCTTCCCCGGCAAGGGCTACATAACCTCCAAGGGGAATCAGTGAAAGGCAATAATCCGTGCGGCCATACTGCACGGTAAGCAGCCGAGGGCCGAACCCAAGCGAAAACGTCCGCACACCAATGCCAAGCAGCCTGGCAACAGTGAAATGCCCAAGCTCGTGAAAAAAGATAAGCCCCCCCAGTACAAGGATCACAGCAACAACGTTTTGCCAATGGGAGCAGGCAGAAATAAGAATATCCATCTGGCGTTATTCCATATACATGATGACAGTATGCCTGGTTTCCCGATCAAGATTTTCAATCTCTGCAAGAGATGCAGGAG
>CAYRKU010000051.1:0-6189 GCA_964425055.1 uncultured Lawsonia sp.
AGCCCTGCCCGGGTAACTGAATGCCCACAGGCCGCGGTATGAACAGGCTGCACGCATCCATGCTTACGGGCCCGGCAGGGCTGACCTTTTTCCGCTACGGTATCCCCTGGGCCGTGGGGTTTTTACTGCTTTCTTCCGCCGGACTGGTGGACGCCGTCTTTCTGGGGCGGTATGCCGGATCGGACGCTCTGTCTGCCATTAACCTGACTGCCCCCGTGTACAGCTTTTTCTCCGGCGTGGGTATTTTGCTTTCCACAGGCGGCACCGTCAGCAGCGCCAAATATGTTGGAGAAGGCAATTTTCCCCAGGCATCGGCCATTTTCAGCAAAACCATGTTCGCCCTGCTGCTGGTAAGCCTGCTACTTGCCGCAGCTGCCTTGCTGTTTACCGGGCAGCTTCTGCATCTGCTGGGGGCGCGGGACAGCCTGACCGTGCCAGCCCGCATCTATCTGCGCACCATAATGTGTTTTGGTCCTGTGCTGCCCTGCGCCTATGCCTTTTCGCAGTTTGCCCGTGTGGATCAGCAGCCGGCACTGGCTTCGCTGGGACTGGTGCTGAGCGCAGTCATCAATATTGTATTGGATTTTGTATTTATCGCTGTCTGCAAGCAGGGGGTTCTGGGGGCGGCTCTGGCCACGGGGATTGGCTTTTCCTGCATGCTGATCCTATTTCTGGGGTATTTTTTCTCAAAGCGGGCCAGGCTGAAACTGTGCCGTCCGCAGGGAAAATGGCGTGAACTCTTCCTGGCCGGGGTCAATGGCGGGGCCGAATTTATCAATGAAATGTCCATTGGCGCGGTTATGCTGTTTCTCAACAGGCTGATGATCGATCGCTTTGGCACCGATGGCGTGGCCGCGTTTACGGTGATCAATTACGGATCATGGTTTGGACTTACTCTGGCTTATGGTCTGAGTGATACCCTGGCCCCGCTTGTCAGCGCCAGTTACGGCGCCCGCTTACGGCAGCGCGTGCGCGCCCTGCTGTGTACCGCCCTGTACACGCTGTCTGGTCTGGGCGCAGGCATGTTTGCGCTGTTCACCTTTTATCCGGAACAGATCATTTATCTGTTTGTTCCGGATAATCAATCCGTTGCTGTTATTGCTGCCGGCTTTATCGGCATCTACCGGCTGAGCTTTCTGTTCAGCGGGGTGAACATGGGGCTTGTGTGCTATTTTACCGGCCTGCACCATAGCCGGCAGGCTATGTGCCTGGCGCTGCTGCGCAGCCTGCTTTTACCGCTTCTGCTGCTGGCCGTATTGCCGCTGTATTGGGGCGCCGATGGCATTTATGCGGCCATCCCGGCTGCTGAAGCCCTTACCCTGGCCTCAGGCATTTTCCTGCTCTGGAGGGAAAGGCATTGTTCCGAATGTGGTATAAGCGCACCTCTGTTGTTTTGCCCTGCAAGGAGGTTACATGCAGCTGCGCGACATTGTTATGATCCTCGCATCGTTTGCGGCTATGCTTGGCGGGGCATTTATGCCCTTTCTGGCAGGGCCTCTTGCCTTTCTGCCCCGCATCTGCCTGATGGTTCTGCTCTATCTGGGCTTTCTGTCCGTAGGTACGGAGGCCCTGTTTACGCAGATCCGCATTGTGCCCACCCGGCTTATACAGTTTACCTGCCTGCGCCTTCTTGTACTCCCGCTGTTCATATTTACTCTGTTTCTGCTGTTCATGCCTGACTTTGCCCTGGGGGCGCTTCTGGTATCAGCATCCTGTGTGGGTGTGGTTGCCCCGGTTTTTTCCAACATGGTACGGGCCGATACGCCCTTTATCCTGCTCAGTTGCCTGTGTACCTCACTTCTGTTGCCGCTGTCCCTGCCGGCCCTGCTGTATGTGATCAACAGGGGAATGCAGTTTCTGCAGCCGGGCGCCTTTTCCCTGCCTGAGGGGCTGCAGCTTTCGGGGATGGTTATTTCCTTATGCATAACCATTATCGTACCCTTTGCTGCCGCATTCTTTACCCGCAACCACCTGCCCAAAACCACAATATTTATTCTGCGCAACCAGTTTCCCGCAGCCATTTTTACCAACAGCCTCTCCACACTGGCCGTATTCAGTCAGTATGCAACTGTTTTGCATCAGGCCCCGGAACTGGTTATCAAGGCTCTGGCCGCAGCTTTCCTGCTGGGGCTGGCGATGATGACTGCCGGGACAGCGCTCCCCCGCAGCATGCCGCCCGGACAGAGGCTTGCCTTTATTATCGGTTTTGGCACAATGAACAACGTGCTGATCCTGATTGTAAGCATGCAGTTTTTTGCCGTAAACGAAGCACTCATTGCCGCGCTTTACCTGATTCCCTTTAATGCTCTGCTTCTGGTGTACCGCCTGTGCAGTCGGCGTTGGGGACTGTAAGCAACAATTTTCAATCCCCGTAACCAAAAAGGAAGCCCATGCTCACCCGTTGCCGCACTTCAGTTTTCAGTATGCTATCTGCCCTGTCTCTCTGCGCGCTGCTCCAGAGCGGATGCACCCATCACACCGGTATCGCCTGCCCGGCGGAGGAACCTTTGCCCGTGAATGAACTGATCGGCAAACAATGGGAACTTGTATCCCTGAATGGGAAGCCGGCGGAGGTATTTCCTGGCCAGCCTGCCCCCCATATTATTTTCCGCCAGGATGAACAGGGGAATGTGCGCATCTCCGGGGCTGACGGCTGTAACCGACTGATTGGTATCTGTGAACGCACTGAAGCCGGCATTCATTTTTCCCACATGGGATCTACCATGATGCTGTGCCCATACGGGGATCAACAGGCCCGAGCCTTTGTCCATGCGCTTGCCGAAACCACGCAATGGCGGTTTGCGGATACGGCCGGAACGCAGCTGGAACTGCTCCGCGGGGGTGCGGTCCTACTGGTACTGAAAGCCGCAGAATAAAAGCCGGAACTCCCCTGCGCAGTGCCGGATTCACGTTCAGGCAGCCCACAAAAATACTTGACACCATAAAAGCAGTGGCGTATTACTGCTACACACCTAGGGACGTTAACTCAGTAGGTAGAGTATCTGCCTTTTAAGCAGAGAGTCGCAGGTTCGATCCCCGCACGTCCCACCAATAAAATCATCATGTTATGCTACGCAACGGAAGATTGCCATGTTTGGGCATCCCATGGCGGGCATACTGGAATACGGAATCGTCGATGCCCGAAAGGGCGGCGGCGGTTTCCTTTTTTCTGCGCGATCACGAGGAGTTGATAAGTAATCGGTACCATTTCCGGTGAAGCGTAACCCATGAGCGCGACAACTGTGTCTGCATCCTGGCCAGCCCGAGAGTATCGGTTGCAAATGCGCGGCGCGGGTCATACGGGCGTATCCGGCGTATACTGCCCGCATGTATCAGTACAGTGTGCCACGCTTTAATTAGTTTCTGTATCTGTCTTCCTTTCCGGTTGATGACATACTTCACACCCTTTGCCGTGTCATGCTTTTTCCATAGCTTTGATGCGCATTAACTGAAAATTCGAGCCACAAAGATCCGTGCCGACCTCATTCTCTAGCACTGGTTATTCACTAACCCCGCAAGGATGCGGTGCGTACTGGGCTAACCTCAAACCGGCAAGCATTTAGCAAGCTATAGTCTCTTGCCAAGTGGCTGTCAAAAGACTATACTCTGTAAAAATATATCTGCCAAAATTGAAGAAAACCTAACCTACCCTGGCCAAATCCGGGCAACTGTCATCCGTAAACGGCGTGCTGTAGGCTACGCAAAATAGCGTTCACGTTGCGTTACAGACGTGTGGCCTGATGCAGAGTAAGATAGTTCGTCCAATTGTTACGATAAGGTAGAATTATGGCAATAATTAATAAAACGTAATACATAATACATCGATACGGATAAGAGATCCCGCAGGAAACCTGTTGCGTTATAGTAAAAATATTACCATAATGTAGAAAATATATTACTCCTCTGAACAGTGCACGCAAAAAAGTTTGTAACCTCGCGCTAGAAATGACTTTTATATAGGTATGCGGTTTTGGTCCCCTTTTTGCATGCGTAAAGGCATACTTTGAAGAAGAAAGCCTCATGAATTCAATTCACGAAACCGCACTTACGGATATTTCGGTTGTTCAACCGGTAAAACCGGCCACGAACACTACCGAACGGTATAGCATCACCAGCACGTATGTACAGGATGTTTTTAATGCCCGCATCATGAGTCAACGCCTGCCGCGCGAGATGTATTTGGACGTCTCCAGCAACATGACCAACTGCATTCCTCTTAACTTTCTGATGCTGATGTTATCGCCGGAACTATGAAGGATTGAGCTATAAAAAGGTACCACACACTATGTTGAGATTCCATGCTTTTCCCTCCCTCCGCCTTTGTGGCGCCGAGACTTTTCTTTGAAAACTTCACGAATGAGGTGCAAACAAGCAGACATAGTACAACTACTTTAAAAGAAGATAGAAACTCTCACTCCTTGTATCCTATGACAAAGGTTTCTGTTACAGTATATCAGGCGGTAGAAAAATTTAAGATATTTTTGTTATTTCAACAAGATATAAACTGTCTGACCTTTCTTCGGATACTCCAAAAGTTACAGAAATGGCGACGGAGCCTATTATCCCTTCAACAACGCGCGGAACAACGAGCTGTATGTAACATACTCGGAAGAAGCGGCTAAAATGCCAAATCTCATCTGGGGGGGCAGACTGGACGCGTATCACTACTGGGACATGGACAAGGTCATCGCCTACGCTCTCAATGTTTTTGAAACAAAAATATGTCCAGGAAAGCATCAGTATGAAAGTTCGTGTTACAGGCGGCTCAGGATATATTGGCAGCCGCACCTGCAAGGCTCTGGCTCAGGCGATGAATTTGCGGTTTATGACAACCTTTCCTTGGGGTTCCCAACCTAGCGCAATGGGGAAGATTTTATCCCGGGAGACATCCTTGACGGAAAAAGCCTGCGAGCCTCTCTGCAAAAGCACAAGCCGGATGGCGTTATCCACTTTGCCGCCTTTTCCTAGGTGAGGGGATTCGGTAACTAATCCCGGGGAAATATATCTACAATGTGGCGGGAACGTTGAGTATTCTGGAATCCATACGGGAAACGAGTAACGAATATTGTGCCCAGCTCGGGGGCGGTAACGGTATTCCCGAACACTGCCCATAATAGAAGAGAGGCCCGCGCACGATCCCCGTCAGTCCCTATGGGGAAACAAAGATGTTCATGGAAAGAATGCTGGCGGACTCTGCCCTATCCCGTTGGCGATCCGGACGGCACAAAAGCGAAACATATCCCGCACTGGCAGCCCACCCGCTCAGGCGTGGAACACATGATTGAGGACTCCTGGCGCTGGCATACATCAAAGAGGCGAGTCTGTGTCCAGGCAAGGTGAAGCCTGTCATGTTCAGGGTTTTTTCATCACCCTCATAAATGTAAACTGGAGGAGTTAGTGTCTATGGAGTCTATTTCGAATTTTGTAACGTGGGTGGACGGCATAGTCTGGGGTCCCATCATGATGGTCCTCATTCTGGGCACCGGACTTTATCTGACAGTAGGCCTGCGCTTTATCCCCTGGATCAAGCTTGGCAAGGGTTTCCACCTCACTTGGCACGGCCGTTCAAAGAACGAAGCAGTTCATGGCGAACTTTCGCCCTTCCAGGCGCTCATGACGGCCCTTGCGGCCACGGTGGGCACGGGCAATATCGCCGGCGTGGCCACAGCCATTTTTACAGGCGGCCCGGGGGCGCTCTTCTGGATGTGGTGCACCGCCATGGTGGGCATGGCTACCAAGTTTGCTGAAACCGTTCTCGCCCAGAAATACCGCGAAGTCACTCCCGCCGGCCACGTGGTGGGCGGACCCATGTACTATATCAAGAACGGCCTTGGGCCCCGCTGGGCGTGGCTTGGTACGCTCTTTGCCCTGTTCGGCGGCCTGTGCGGCTTTGGCATCGGCAATATGACGCAGTCACACTCCATCGCTGATTCCCTGCACGCTTCCTTTGGTATTCCAGTGGAAGTGACGGCTGTGATCGCCTTTGTTCTGATCGCCATCGTGGTGCTGGGCGGTGTTTCACGCATCGGCGCCGTGTCTGGCAAGCTCGTGCCGTTCATGTCCGTGGTCTATGTTGTCTGCGCTATAGTGGTCATTGTCATGAATGCCGACAAAATTCCCGGAGTCTTTGCCCTCATCTTCCACGATGCCTTCACCGGTTCTGCGGTCATGGGCGGCTTTGCCGGCTCC
>CAYRKU010000051.1:6199-10548 GCA_964425055.1 uncultured Lawsonia sp.
GCATTTTCTCCAACGAAGCCGGCCTTGGATCCGCAGCCATGGCTCACGCCACCGCCACCACGGATGACGCCGTGGCCATGGGCTACATCGGCATGCTTGGCCCGTTCATCGACACTATCATTATCTGCACCATGACCGGCCTTACCATCCTGTGCTCCGGCCTTTGGAATGTGGACGGTGCTATTTCCGGCGCTCCGCTCACCGCTGCCGCCTTTGACGCCTCCCTGCCCGGCTTGGGTTCGGCCATGGTGGCCTTGTGTCTGGCCATGTTCGCCTTCTCTACCATTCTCGGCTGGTGCGTCTACAGCGAACGCTGTTGGATTTACCTTTTAGGCGACAAGGCCCTCAAGCCCTTCCGCATCATCTTTGTATGCGTTGTGCCCGTGGGCGCCATGCTCTCGCTTGATCTCGCATGGAACATTGCCGACGTGCTGAACGCCCTCATGGCCGTACCCAACCTCATTGGGCTTCTGCTCCTCAGCCCTGTGCTGTTCAAGATGGTTCGGGACTACAATTCTGTAAAGTAAAACCCTCAAAACCACATTTCAGCGCCGGTCTTTACGGACCGGCGCTTTCTTTTTGTTTTTTTCGCTACACTGAATACGCTTTTCCCAAAGGTTTCACGCTATGCCCCGCCATTATTTATGCCCGCTACGGCCCCGTTCGCGCATGCCCATAGTGCGCCTTCGCTAAAAGGGTTGGGACGTAGCAGATTTGATCCCCACACGCCCGGGATAGGCATGTGGACGGTTATCATGAAAACAGTAACCGCTTTCTATACGTACAAAAACTCCGCCTGGAGCTTTGAATGCTTAACATCAGAATTCATTCCAGAGTTGATGCCACAATGCTGTTGCTGTTTACTTTAGTTGAAGATGCAAGATAGTGCAGGCCAATCTGTTTATATAAGAATGCATTGGCTCAGCGAGCCTTGCAGGCCACGTAAGCACAGCGTTTTTTTGCGTAATTGCGAAGTGACAATCCATGAATGTGTCACAGGCAGTTAATGATCCGAACAAATGCAGGGAAAATACCCGTACCGGGTGCTCGGATCAGTCTCGGCTGGCAGCCAGATGCCGCCAGGCGGACAAGACTGTGTTTTTCATCAGCATAGCTATGGTCATGGGGCCAACCCCCCCTGGCACCGGCGTGATTTTACCTGCCACGTTGCAGGCCTCGGCAAAGGCCACATCCCCAGATAGAATGGGCTTACCCGTTTTTTCATTAAAACCGATGCGGTTTACCCCCACATCAATAACCGTGGCTCCGGGCTTTATCCACCCCGGCCTGATCAACCCAGGCACACCTGCTGCTACAATAAGAATATCTGCCCGGCGACAATGCCCGGCCAGGTCCCGGGTACGGGTATGCACCTGGGTTACTGTGGCGTCCATGCCTTTCTGGCCCAACATCACCGCAACTGGTCGACCCACAATATTTGAACGGCCCACCACAACTACTTCTGCCCCGGAAATAACCGTGCCCGAACGCAGCAACATTTCCCGGATACCGGCCGGGGTACATGGCAAAAAACACTCTTCCCCTACAAGCAGACGGCCCAGGTTTACCGGATGAAAGCCATCAACATCTTTTGCCGGATCAATGGCGTTGATCACTTTATGAGCGGAAATATGTCCGGGCAGAGGCAGTTGTACAAGGATGCCGTGAATGGACGGATCCGCATTATAGTGGGCAATAATTTCCAGCAATTCAGATTCACCGATATCCACCGGCCGGGTATCCTGCACTTCGTGAAAACCCAACTCCAGGGCTGTTTTTACTTTCAGTGAAACGTAGCTGACTGAGGCCGGATTATCCCCTACAAGGATGGTGGCCAACCCGGGAACAACGCCATATTCGGCACGCATGGCCGCAACTTCTGTTTTCAATTCTTCAAGAATGGCGGCGCGCAATGTCGTCCCACGGATAAGCTCAGCCATGCAATCCTCCATCAAGCCGTTGTGTACAAAAATATTCTGGCAAAGCCTGGCGCACTGCCCTGCCCAGGCCATGCTGTATATTGCAATTTAAAAAATAGCCCGCATCCGGCCTATATCCAAATCCACATCCACCGGCGAAATGCCAGGGAGCCGGGCTGGGCATAAGCGAAACAGTGCCGGAAACCGGCCAAAGCCGGCCCCGCCATACAGCAGCACATCCCGGATTTTCAGCCGCCAGCCCTTTGGGGCCCCTTTGATATTGGAATTATCCGAAAGGAAAAGATGAAGTTTTGACCATATACACGCCCAACGCCCCGGCATCACCGCACTGCCGGATCTGATCCGGGATGGGCAGGCGCTTTGGCGGAAAAATCCACACCATCCGCGCCGTATACTCCCCAGGCTATACCAACTCTATCCATTCCCGAAATGGCAAATACCAGTTGCAGCAGAATAGAATACTGTCTTTTCCACACAGGCGTCAAGCATTGCACCGGCAAGATTCGAGGCGCCATCCCTACCGTACTCCGAATGAGGGGATACCCCCCCACCCTGGCCCCGGCAGATTCGCACAACTCACGTACGTTGGCCACTTCAGCCTTGGTATCAGTCATAAAGGCATTGGGGCAAACCACAGGTGACACACCGGATTTTTTGATGGTGGCAAGATGATGCAGCAAATTGCAGCATCCCGCTTCCGCATAGCCAACATTCGTGCTGCGGTATTCTTCCCGGCCCCAGTATGTGGGCACCGGTGCCCCGCCATGACTTTTCAGACCACGGACAGGGGGCACCAGCACCACAGCATCAGGGGCCAGCCCGCTGTAACGGCATTTCAGATTCCAGAACTTTTCGTACCAATGCCCGCGCCAAAGCCTGATTCTATAAGCATGACATTTGCTAATTTCAGGCCTACGGTCTGCAATACCTGATCTCTGGCCAATGGCGATATTGGCAAACGATCTAGCATACACAAATACGGGCTGGCCTTCAATAGTCTGGATCAGATTGGGATTGATCGCTCCCACCATCCAGGCGGTCATGCGCCGTCCACTTTCAGGTCAGTTGTAGCAATGGGATGCCGTTGCGATCGCAAGCAACAATAATTTTACCCATTCGTTCCCGCATATATCGCGGGTAACAAGGCAAAATGGCCATTACTTCAGTGAAAAACAACCCTAGGGGAAAACACAATCTTATTGATGCCCTGCCCGAAGCACTGGCCACTACTGACCGCATATGCTCTTCAATCAACGTGGCATCATCCCGTTCTGGAATCAATATGGATACTGTTGCCCTTATGGGCAATGTATTCTTGATATGGCCAACGCTACCGCCGATCACGACGGCATCGGCTGCAGCAAACTGGTAGTGTTTGCCAATATCCCCAAGGACGTTCCATTTATGGCCGGGGCCTATCTTGGCGTAGTGGGCCGGACGTGGTGATAAATGTGGCGTTTCCGGCTCGGGTGTGGCTAAAAAGGCATTGATCGTGCCATGGCAGCCAACAGCCAGATTACTTTGAGCGAAGTGGCTGAGGTTATCATGCGCACTGCCTATAAAGTAACCCGTGTGGCAAACTCATCGGAAAAGATGCAGATCAACGCCTGAATTTACCCTTTGGTGTGGCTGATCTTTCTCTGGTTCCCACACCGGCAGTAGGCGATTCAGTGTGTGTGTGGGGGGGGAGGTCTGCTTTGGCGGCCTGTTTGCGGCAGATATCACGTGCTCTGCGGCGATGCAGCACCATTTATTAACCTTTTGGCGAACGTATTCCTGCCCCATTCATAGCCTTAAAAACTGAAGAATTACCCCTGGCGCTTGAACAGTTTATCCAAGTCAGTTACGGACCATTCCAGCGCGCACGGCCGGCCATGTGGGCAAAAATGCCTGTTTTCTATGGCCAACCATTGAGTGATCAAATTAGCTGCCTCATCGGGTGCCAGAACATCACCGGCTTTAACAGCTGCTTTGCAGGCCATTGTTGCCCACAGCCCGTGCAGGTCATCCTTACGGCCGTCAAGAGCCTCGCGCATAAATTCTCCGGCAGTCGTACGGTTCAACAGTGAAGGGATAGCGCGTACTTCCAGCACAGCTCCCTGGGCAGAGGCCCGAAGGGAAAAATCAAAGCCCATGGCCCGCAATATATCGTGCACTTCCTCCAGTCGTTCCTGCTCTGCGGCGTGCAGAGCGTATTCCAACGGCAGTATCAGCTGCTGAGACATGCCGGAAAAGTCGCCCGCCTCCAGGCGGGAAGCAATCACCCGCTCATGTGCAGCGTGCTGATCCAGCAGGAGCAGGCCGGCATGCACTCTGTCGTTGCGCATATTCCGCAACACAAGATAGGTTTGCCCAATCTGCCCCATATACAAATACGGGCCTATACGAATCTGCCCCTGCGTTTCAGGG
>CAYRKU010000052.1:0-6160 GCA_964425055.1 uncultured Lawsonia sp.
ACATTGGGCACGTTCCGGAGGAGTGGTGATGACCCCCATTTCAATGTTTCTTGCCTCGACGATGCTCTTCAGGTCATGAGTACTCTGTACTTCTAGCCCATAGACCTGTTCCCCTATTTTAAATGGATCGCAGTCAAAAGCGTTGATAATGTGAAACCCACGGGATTTGAATTCACCATAATGGAGCAACGCCCGGCCAAGGTTGCCTACGCCGATAAGCGCTGCCAACCATTCTTTATCCACACCAAGAGATGTTTTGAGGGCAGCAATAAGATTGATGACATTGTACCCGACGCCACGTACACCGAATTCTCCAAAATAGGAAATGTCTTTGCGTACCTGTGATGGGTTGATGCCACATGCTTCAGCCAGAGATCCAGAAGAGGTCACCGCAACACCATTATTTTTCATCCTTTCGAGAACTTGGATATAGATGGCAAGACGATGGATGGTGGCCTTTGGAATGCGCTGTTCGCTTTTATTTGGAGCCATGTGATATCACAGTATTTTTGAAGATAAATATCCGGAGGAGATTACCCTCCTCCGGAATTGAAAGTGGCTACGGAAAATTTGCCGAAATTCTTCATTCAGATGGGTTAGATGAAGGGGTTTGCAAAGAGGATGATCAGGTTTACAACCAGAGCATAAATAGCCAGAGATTCAATAAAGGCCAGGCCGAGGATAAGGCAGACCTGAATTTTACCCGCAGCATCGGGGTTACGGGCAATGCCTTCACAGGCAGACTTCAAGCCAAGGCCCTGGCCAAGACCGCAGCCAGCAGCTGCAATGCCCATACTGATAGCTGCACCGATAATGCCCAGGCCAAGAGATGCAGAGTCAAGTTTCACTGGATCACCATCAGCAGCAAAGGCCATACTGGCAACAGCCATTATGGCTACAGTACTGAGCACGGTCATTAGAAGCTTACGCATGGAATGCTCCTTTGAGCTGTTTATAGTTGTTCATTTGGTCAGAAGACCAATTCCCCACAAGGTAGTTCAATGTGCCGGTTCTAATGCGCCTTTCAGATAGATCATGGAAAGCATATAGAATATGAACGCCTGGAGAACCTTGGCAAGAAGGAACAGAAAATAAATGGGCAAGGTGCTGACAATCGGTGCCATTAAGAAGAAGAGCATCAATACTATTTCTTCACCGCGGATATTCCCGAAAAGACGAAGTGTTAGTGAAAGCGGCCGGGCAAGATGGGAAATAAATTCCAGAACGAGCATTAATGGCGCCAAGGGCAGCATGGGACCCATGAAGTGATGGATATAATGCCCGTGCCAGCGTTTGATCCCTAAATAGTTGTAGTAGAGGAATACAAAGACGGCCATACCGATGTTAGTGTTTACATTGGCAGTGGGCGCATCGAAAGCGGGTACAAGCCCTAGAAGATTTTGCATGGCAATAAACAAGAAGATGCCCATCAAAATAGGGAAGACCTTGCGTCCGTCTTCACCCATATTAGAAACAGTAAAGTCTTCAAGACCACCGATAAGTAGTTCGAAAAAGCTTTGCAGCTTACCGGGAATTATGGAAAGATTACGCCGTACAATCCAGGCCAGAGCAAAAAGGATAAGCATAGCCGTCCATGTATAAAATACATGGCGAAACTCGACCATTTGGCCAGCAATGGTGATATGATCGAGATGAACCAAGTCGGAAAGGAGAATCGGTTCTGGAAGTCCACCTGCCATAAGAGTACTCCTTAACTAGTCGAGCTACTGCCTTGCATACTTCGAACGCCCTAGTTGGCCCGAGAATTTGGCGAGGCATGATATATGTAGGAAGAAAATGTATTCCTGACAGGACTGATCCTGTTGCATACCAGGTGTAAATGCCATCAACGGCAACTGATTTGTATCCTTACTCCGTCAAGCAGGCTTTTTCAATGTTTTTTTCAGACCTGCGATGGTAATTCCCATAAGGATTGTTGCAAAACCTAAGAACAGAGCGGACAGAGGTGCCTTTCCCCAGGCAAAAGCTGCAAAAAAAATCCCTAAGGAAAGTAGAAGGCGACAATTTGCATTGATTAAAAGCCTGGCAAGTTTCGACCTGCTCCAGCTAGTGGGAATGATCTTCTGAACAAATTTGACCATGGTATAGAAGTTCCATGTGGAGAGGGCAGCCCCAAAGCCAAACCAGAATAACCAGACACCTCCCTTCCAGAATGGGGCACTTATTGCTCCAGTGGCAAGTGTAAGCAGTGAGAGGGCAATTTGCCGACTAAGAATGGCGCGAATCAGTGCATCGCGTACGTTGTGTCGCCAGCACCAACGCTCTAAACGAAAAAGGGGATTAGGGGCGATTCTTGGCATTTTGTGTCCCTTCTTTGCGGATAAGTCTTTGTGTATCTATCCAGACATTCCGGAATCCTGCAACAATGCCGAGGATAAGACCTATACCTGCGCACCAGGGAAAGGTATCGAGCCAGTGATCCAATCCATAGCCAAGACCACCTCCTACAATAATACCGGAAACCATGTGCAGTCCTATGATACTGGCACTGCCGATGGCATCAAATATTCCCGTACCAGTGGTAACTTTTTTGTCCACTTCTGATTGATTCATATAGCTCCTTTGGCAGCAGTCGTTGTTTGAGAGAGTGGAGTCAGGCAACAACTACAGATTCCGGAATCGGTAAGCCCATATCTGCAAGCAGGTAACGGGCAGCCCGCTCAGCACTGCCCGCTTCACCACAGCGGCGGCGGAGTTCGGTCAAATCAGTTCGGATATTTGTCAAGTATTCGGGGTTGTCCAGCCACAGGCTCAATTGTCTGGCCATATGGGCTGGAGATGACTTTTCCTGCAATAATTCAGGGAAAATTTCCCTGTTCATGATTAGGTTTGGCAGGCTGACCCATGGAACTTTGATCAGTCGGCGAACCATAAAAGCTGAAAAAGAAGAGACACGATAGGTAACGATGGTGGGAATACCTGCCAGCGCTGTTTCCAGCACAGCTGTTCCGGAAGCAGCTAGGATACACTCGCATGTACGCATGGTCAGATAGCGTTGCTCCGGGTCTGTAAAAGAAAGCGGTATATCAGAGGGCCAAAATTGCCGTAGATATTCTTCGTCTATATTGGGTGCACGCAGGCAGGAGAACCGTATGTTACGGCCTTGTTGCAGCAATGTTCGGGCTGTTTCACCAAAGGCTGGGAACAGATGCTCAATTTCCTGCCGTCTACTGCCGGGCATCAAGCCGATACATCCCGGAATAGGCGAGATCTGTTGTAGCTTTGGCCAGTCCACCATATCCACAAGTGGATTACCGACATAATCCACACTGATACCATGCTGCGCATAAAAGTCCGGTTCAAATGGGAGGATACAGAACATACGGCGAATATAACGCTTCAGGAAAGCCACTCTGCCTGTTCGCCAAGCCCAGATTTTTGGTGGAATGAAATAGTAAACAGGAATGTGCAAGGTGTGCGCAATTTGAGCCACTCGAAAATTGAATTCAGGTGCATCCACCAGCACTACTGCATCAGGGCGTTGCTTGCCAAGCTCGGCCTTAATACGGCCAAGTAGGCGTATGGCCCTGGGTACGGCAG
The DNA here is from genome assembly GCA_964425055.1 of uncultured Lawsonia sp. Classification (GTDB taxonomy): domain Bacteria; phylum Desulfobacterota; class Desulfovibrionia; order Desulfovibrionales; family Desulfovibrionaceae; genus Bilophila. The sequence goes on from CAYRKU010000052.1 coordinate 3,562, forward strand.
TGAGTATTTCAACTATACCCATAACGGAAAGTTCTTCGATGCGGAAGATATTGCGTTGCCCGGATCGGGCCAGGTTTGGCCCGCCCATGCCGCAGGCCCGCAGGCTGGGGTACAGCCTATGTAACGCCTGAAGCAGAGCAGCCCCCTGCATGTCACCGGAAAATTCTCCGGCATTGATCCATACTGTAGGCATAACGATATCCCGGTTTATTGTGTCGTGGGTAGTAGATATTTAGCAAAATGGGGTGATGTTATCAAACGTACTGTAAAACTTTTCCTATGTGAGGAGCCAGATTTACCTGTAAATAAGGCTATTTTATCTGCCAGTACAGGTCTCATGTATCGCCGGTGATCGGGGAAGCTTGCAGTAGACCTTTTGTATAGCCTATACGTCCAGAATACATATCAGAGTGTGTGGCAGGATAACTAACTCATATTTTGAAGGCCAACTGTGAAACAAGGCATACTTCTTGTGACATTTGGGTCGGCTAGCAGGCAGGGTGAAGCATCCTTTAGGCGGTTCGACACGCTGGTTCGGGAGCGTTACCCTGGTATCTCTGTGCGGTGGGCCTTTACCTCCATGTTGATGCGTGAACGCTTGGCTACTGCCAGAAAAAAGTCTGATTCCACAGCTAAGGCACTTCTGCGCATGGCCTTTGAAAATTTTACTCATGTGGCAGTGCAACCGTTACACCTTATCGCCGGGTTTGAATATGGTGATATTTTATCAACTGTATGCCAGATGCGGGCATCTGGCTACTTTGAGGTGTTGGCTCTTGGCAGGCCGCTATTGACAGAACACCCTGAGGATGTGCGCACTGTTGCCGATGCGTTGTTGGAAGGGTTGCCTCAGGAGCGTTGCCCCGAAGATGCTGTATTGTTTATGGGGCATGGAAGCCAGCATCCAGCTGAAGAGCGTTATGCTGCGCTGTCCGGCTTCCTTCAGGAACGTGATCCGCGTGTTTTTGTGGGTACACTGAATGGCTCTGTACGCTTGGAAGATATCCTGCCCCGGCTTACAGGCGTGAGCAATGTTTGGCTGTTACCGCTTCTGGCTGTAGTGGGAAGGCATACTTTGGAAGATATGGCGGGGTGTTCTGCAATTTCTTGGTATTCCCGCCTGTGCGCTGCGGGCTTTTCCTGTATTCCCGTACTCAAAGGCATGACAGAATACGAAGGCTTACTTGCTGCCTGGGCGGATAGGCTTTCTGCAGCCATACGTTGGTGTAACCGTATCGGTACGTAATCACAAAAAATGTTTGGGTCGTAAACGTCTGTTACGGATTGCGGGCTGCAATCCGTAACAATGTGCGGTAAGCGAAAATCAGACGAACGTTTTTTGCTGAACCTTGTTGACGGCGTTGTCAAATTCTTCCTGCAGAGTTTTGATCAGTTCATGTACGGAGAGGATTTTGTTTACGCGAAATACATTGGAGCCGCAGAAAGCGAAGCCCTTCTCCAGGTTACCACGCATGGCGTTGATCAGTGCCGCAGCAATGCAATACGGAGTTTTTTCCTGTTGGCAGGTACTTATGCAGTGGAAGACGCATTTAAACGGCTTGGTTTTTCCATTTTGCATAGATTCGATAAATCCGTTGCGCAAAGCCCGGCCAGGCATGCCAACCGGACTTTTGATAATAGTAACATCTTCTTCCGTGGAATTGATGTAGGCTTGTTTGAATCGGATATCCGCATCGCACTCTTCAGTAGCAACGAAGCGTGTGCCCATTTGTACGCCGGAGGCACCAATGTCCATAAATTTTTTTATATCTTCACCTGAATATATACCACCGGCTGCAATAATGGGTATGGCACGCCCTGCTTTGTCTTCATAGGATTTGGTAGCTTCTACAACTTGAGGAACCAGATTTTCAAGCGCGTAGGTAGTATCCATGATTTGTTCCGGCTTGAAACCAAGATGCCCTCCTGCCTTTGGGCCTTCAACAACAAAAGCATCGGGGATATAGCCGCAGCTTGCAAGCCATTTTTTGGCGATCAGGCCTGCAGCGCGGCCAGAGGAGACGATGGGAACAAGTTTGGTTCTGAAAGTCTGTTTGTTACGTTCGCAGGTCTGGTTGAAAATTTTTGGAAGATCCATGGGCAGCCCTGCCCCAGAAAAGATGATATCCACATGGTTTTCAATAGATGTACGGACCATATCCGCAAAGGTGGTTAAGGCAACCATAATGTTGACGCCTATAATACCTTGCGTGGCGGCACGGGCTTTTTGAATTTCCCTGCGCAGGGCCCGTAAATTTGCTTCTATGGGATTTTTAGATATATCCGGCTCTTTCATACCGATCATGGCCCCGGCAATAACACCGATGCCACCTTCATTAGCAACAGCAGAAGCCAGACCGGACAGCGATATACCTACTCCCATTCCTCCCTGGATAAGTGGAATTTCAGCAGTCAGATCGCCTATTTTTAAGGCTGGAAAAGGCATGGGTGAACCTCCTCAAGGTTCCTTTGGGAGTTGGCAGTCTGTTCGCGACTACGTGCAGGAAGTTATACTATTTTTGAGGCATCCCGGCTAGAAATTATACATACATTTTGCCAAGAACACCAGCGGCAATGTTCCCCTTCCTGCGGACGAATT
>CAYRKU010000052.1:6170-10508 GCA_964425055.1 uncultured Lawsonia sp.
AAAAAATGAATCGGATCAAATTGGGAATATAGACAGTACGTATATGTTCCCGGAGTTCTGGGGGAATGTCTTTTTTGAACAGTAAAATTTCCTCTCCTTCATTTGCCAGCTCTACATAGGCTGCATTGTGTACAGACTCTCCTGTGGCCTGTCCGTACAGATGGCAATAGACAGGCAGTTGTATTGTATGGATACGGTTTGCGATTATCGGGAGTATATCGAGCTCTGGGGTGGATTCGGCGGCCGTTTCTATAGCATTTTTAGCTGAAATTCGTTCCCAAAAGGCCTGATCTTCCCAAATAGAAGTATCAGGAAGTTCAATGTGCCCGGTTTTATAGTCAAGGATAATGGCCCCTTCTCCTGTTTCATCACTGCGCCAGTCCACACGGTCGATTCTTCCTGTCAGTTTTATGTTTGTATTCCGCATGGCAAAGGTAGTGGAAAAGGATTCTTCAAGCGCACGTATGTAAGTTTTTTCAGGTTGATTAGCAAGATATCTTGCCAGCCTTTCGGGACCACTTACTGAAAACAGGGCAGCACCTTCTGGAGATAGCATATCACGCAGGGAGGATGTTGCCAATTCTGTGTGAAACAGCTCGCACAGGCGTTCTTTGCTAAGATTGGGTCTGGAAATTCTGTTTGCCTCATCCCCAAGGTATGGATCGTAAAATTTTTTGAGTACAGTATGCAGAAATAGCCCCACGGCTACCGTATCACCTTGTCCAGGTTCTTGCTGTTCTGGGGTAATGGAGCATATTTGTTCAAAAAAAGCCCGAAGCGGGCAAAGCAGATAGCTATTCAGCCATTTGGAAGACAAAGTCTGGCCCATGGCTGTGTGAATTTGTTGACGGATAGCGGCTGTTTTGATGATGAAACGCTGTGCCTTTTGGGGAAGATGCACCCTAGGTACAGCCATGCGCAGAGGGCTTTGGCCTGGCTTCAGGCGTTGCCCCAGGCGTTGCTCTTCATGCCACACAAATTCTTCAATCAAGCGGCTGCGTTGTTTTTTACTGTCTAAAAGTACTGATGTCTTCACACCTTCCTGCCAATATAACCATACTTCGTCAGCCCCGGCCAACAGGTGGTAGAAGGTATGGGCGGCCAGTACGTCCCTGTTGCGTGTGTCCGGTAGACCAAGCACTGCCCGCAGACTGTCCGGCAGTAAAGCACTGCGAATGGGTGCTCCTGGAAGATGATCTTCAGTGGCATCTACTATAAATACTTTCTGAAAGTGCAGCAGGCGGGTTTCCAGCATGCCCAGTATCTGAAGTCCGGTAAGAGGATCTGCTTCAAAGGGAACCCGTTCCTTGCGGATGAGATCGCGTAGCATGGAGCGTAAGAGTGGCCATGGCAGTTTTGTATCAGCCATGATGTTGTCTTTCAGGGCAGGAATAATCTTCTGCATAAAGCGAAACAGGCATTCCGCATCGATAGGAAAATGGTCCCAGATGCTTTTTTCAGCTTCGTCCGGACCCGTTTCCAATCGGCCGTACGTAAGCAGAGTGTCACATATGTGGGACAGAGCATCTGCTACATCACGTAATGTCCGCACAGTGCACCAGCTGTCCACAAATGCTTCAAGCAGCTGCCTTATAAGCGGGGGCAAAGCAGTACTGGCAGGGGAAGAAGGTTGCGCCATGGCCAGAGTTTCTTTTAAAGCTGTTTTGGCTATGGCGTGTGGTTCTACATATAGATTACCAGTGCGGAGTTTTGTTTCCATACGCTGTAGAGTGTTGCGCAGCGGGATACCATGATTTTGCAGTAGGCGGAGATATGGATGGCGAACCAATTCCGTCAGTGCGCGCCAGTGTGCCTGTCCATCGGGCTTACGGTCATCACGGATGGCAATCACCGTGTCCAACAGACGGAAGAGGAGTGAGCGCTCAAGTGGATACCCAAGGGAAATATTGCAGTCTTTGTGTGGGATCTGGTGTAAAACCGGCAACAACTCAGCACTGTGCGTAAGGGCTATAGCTATACCTGGCGCTGTATGCTTGTCTGAAGGATTAACAGCATCCAGTTCGAGTAGATCAGCACGGAGCGATTCCAACTGAGAGTGGAGATCAAATCCTGCGAAATAGTGGATACGCGGTGTACGCCCTGTTGGGGGACATTCCAGTTCGCTTTTCGCATTCCAGGCACTGATCCAGTGTTGTTCCGCACAGGCCCAATGAACGGTATCTCCGGAGGCCAGAGCTGGGTCTGTATGCAGGTAAATTTGTGCGCCATTGTACCATAAGTATCGGAATAGCTTGTCTTCTGTCCCGGTAAGCATAGTAAACCCGGCAATCAATATGGAACGTTCCCGCAGAAAACTGGGCAGAGGTGGGGTATTTTTCAGCTGTTCTGTTACATAAAAGGCATCCAGTCCTGGAGTGGTCAACCCATGCTGATCCAACGTACTATAATATCGTGCAAAAATTTTCCCCAATGAACCAAGCAATGCGGCACCAAATGGGGCAACTTCGTTTTCCGTATAGGCCATATCGCTGGGGGTAAGTGCCTGAGTAAAGCATTCTTCCATTAAATCAGCCAGTTGAGTTCCCCAAGGGAAAAAGGCAGCTTCATCTACCTGGGCAAGTCGCTGACATAGTTCTGTTCCCGGTTGCGCAAGATCACGTATGCAGGCAAAGAGCAGCGCGATCTGATCCAGGCGTCCGGCTTCCTGGCGCAGATCCGGTTGCCAGGCCTGGCGAAAAGCAACAATCAATTCTCTAAGCGTTAACATTACCGGGAGTAGAAGCGGCTTTGGCAAGGAAAAGTCTTTTCGGAAGCTGTCGATCAGGTATCTTCGGGGGCGTTCGTTCATGAAGACGACCACAGCATTGCCTGGATGGCCGTGTGTTGTGCGCATTATTCCTGTTTTGAGTGCTTCAATGAAATCAACATCCCAAGGGACAATGCGGAATGGTGAGGGCATAATGTACCTCAATCAGTTGTTCAGATAGCATTCGTTTTTTTTCAGGCGTAGATAAAGTTCTCTCCCTATCCAAGCATCCGTTGCTGCATAACGGATTTGCCGCAGGGTAAGTGTTTTCTGCTCCCAGTTGGAACATTGGGCAGCTTTGCTGATGCGCCCGCCCATCAAGGTTGCAGCCAGTGTGCGCAACCCCTGGGCCTGAATGTGCTGTTGCCTGGCCATTTCGGCCAAATCTGCCAGACCGGCGGGCGTAAACTCATGAATTTTGCGCAAAGAGCGCATGTCATCACGTATGGCTACGCCTGCTTTGATAATGTGGGGCGCTGCCAGAACTTCAGCCAACACATCACTGAAAGGAAAGAGGGCAATACGAATGAGCACAACTACATGTTGTCCGGCAAGTTGAATAAGGGCTGTAGGGTAAGCGCGTCCCTTGCGGAAGGAAGGTCGTGCTTCCGTATCAAAGCCAAGGATATCATCTTCACGCAGTTTTCCCAGCGCTGCAGTCAGTTCTTGTAGTGTTTGGACTAGAAGTACCTCCCCAGTATAGGCAAGGATGGGCAGATCGTTGATGGTTTCTTTGGTTAAAACCTGGCTGGGATAGGGCAAATTTTGTAGGGTATTCATTTTATTTGCCGATACAGAACGTTGCAAAAATGCGGTTCAGCACTTCATCGGGTGTATCCAGGCCGGTAATTTCAGCCAGCAGTGTGGCCGCATCCTCAAGGCGTACGGCGCATACATCCCAGGGGATACCGGCGCGAACATCATCTGTCAACGCCAACAGTTCGCTTTGTACCTTACGGAGACACTGCGTCTGCCGGAGGTTGGGGGTTATTTCATCAGGAGATGGCTCCTGAGCCTTGAAGCGTTGCAGAGCCAGGTTACGTATCGATTGGGTCAATGCTTCCAGCCCCTGTCCTGTACGTGCGGAAACAGCAGCATACCCCCCTGCAGGGGAAAGTATTGTCGACCATTCGTCTGGGGGAGGGGCAATATCACTTTTGTTCCAAACAATCAGTGTTCGCTCCGGCCTTAATCCGTTTAGCATGTTCTGTATCTTTGGGGTTATCCCCTCTGTACCATCGATTACAAGCAAAATTATATCTGCACCGTCAATTATGGTGCGGCTCATCTGGATACCCTGAATTTCAGCTGGGTTATCTGTTTCCCGTAGCCCGGCTGTATCCACAAGACGGGCAGGAAGCCCGGAGAATTGTATTGATTCTTCAATAAAATCTCGAGTCGTTCCCGGATGTTCCGTGACAATTGCGCGCTTTCGCCCCAGGAAGGCATTCATCAGGCTGGATTTTCCAACATTAACAGGACCGGCCAAGGCTACACAAATCCCTTCGCGCCAACAGTGAGAGCGCTCAAATCCTGTCAATAGGGCAGAGAGAGCACGGATAACGGACTCA
>CAYRKU010000053.1:0-10086 GCA_964425055.1 uncultured Lawsonia sp.
ATTTTGTATCTGCACATGTCAGGATCGAATACATATTACCCCCCCCTCCCCCTGATCTGCGCAAGACACTGTTCCAGTTCCTCAATCATTCTGTCTCCGTCAAAATTTTGCCGGCATGCGTTACGTGCCTCACCCCGCGCATACAGGAGCGCATCATCCGAAAGATCAAGCGCGGCCCGGATTTTCTCCGCAAAAGCTCCGGCATCCGCCTCATAAGGCAAAACCCAATTACGGAGCGAATCCGGAATAACCTCCCCAACGCCACCCACATTGCGCACAATGGGCTAAATCCCTGCTGCCTTTGCTTCCAGCAGTGTATTAGGAAGGCCTTCTACCCATGAGTACAACAGAAAAATATCGCCGCTTTGTAATTCGTCCATAATATTGAAAGAAAATCCATGCCAGAATACCCGATCGGCAAGCCCAAGATCTGCACTCAACTGGCGCAGATCGCGCTCGCTTTTACCCACATTCCAAATATGCAGTTCACAGGATACATCATCAAGCAGGGCCATTGCGCGAAGCAAAACATCATATCCCTTGTCCGGCTGAAGCTGTTGTGTGGCGATCAGACGGCGGGGAGAGTGAAGTACGGGGGGGATTGTGGCAGCCTTCTTCCCATTCAGCACTACATGAACGTATTCCTTATGAATATAGTGCAAATTCTGTACAAGGCCCTCGGCAATATACCGGCAGGGGCACAAGAAATGAGGGTTAATCCAGGTATGCAGCAATCTGGTTTTAAATCTGTACGGGATATCCCTGGGCAGCCCTACCCTCTGTACCACCGGAATACCCAAAAGCCTGGCCGCCACTCCGGCTGTGGCCAAATCTTTGCCAATATTGGTAAGAACAAGGTCAATGGCATGTCGCCTGAACTCGGCTAAGAAGAAGCATACCGTTGCCGGGTTTAAATCAGCGCCAAAGCGCACTACTTCCCCATGCCCGGTTCTCTCCCGAACCAGGGAGGCAAATTCCGGCTGACGCGCGTAGGAAAAGACCCGATTGCCCCGCCGGGAAAGCCCTTCGGCAACCTGAAGGTACCATGTTTTTACACCACCCCAACCATACGTGGCGTTCACAAAGGCAATATTCATTCTGCTTCCATGCCAAGAATTCGGCAACCATCCTCAGTAACCAATAGCATATGTTCCCAACGGATACCACCCCACCCGGGATAATACAGCCCGGGCTCTACAGTCACAATCATACCTGGCCGCAGCACCGTCCGATCTCGGCTGCTCAGGCTTGGCCCTTCATGCGTTTCCAGGCCCACTCCATGCCCAAGACCATGGGTAAACGCTGCGGCAACGCCCAAAGCGTCAAAGTAATGCCAGGCCTCCCGGTACACATCACAGGCTGCAATACCAGGACGAATGGCCGCGATACCCCGCCTCTGCGCTTCCTGTACCATGTCTAGCGTATGCAAAAAACGATCAGAAGCCTGCTGCCCTACCCAGAAAGTGCGTGTCTGATCTGAACAGTAGTCATCCATACGACACCCCACATCGATCAGAACAAGCTCATCCTCCCGTAGAATCTCCTGCTTTGAAGGGCTGTAATGCGGTAAAGCCGCATTACAGCCCGCGCCAACAATGCTGGCAAAGGCAAGCTCTTCCGCCCCATGCTCCCGGAAAAAGCGCTCAATGCCCCAGGCCACATCCGCCTCGGAACACCCTGGTGCAAGGAACCTCGGCAACCAGCGCATCAGGCGTTCATTCAGAGAGCACGAACGCTCCATGCGCCTAATTTCCTCCGGTTCCTTAATCAGGCGCAACTGCTCTACCATGCCATCCATACGTACAAGATGAGAAGTACCAATTTCCTCCAGCACTCCTTCGTAAAAAGGGAGTGTTACGGCTTTGGCTTCAAAACCAACCTGCCCCAGGCCTCCGGTCAGGCCAGCTACAAGGCCACCGATCTCTCTGGCTGGATCTATCTTATAGATATAAATATGTTCCGCATCCCATAAACGTTTGGCGGCATCCAGATACCGGGCATCTGTGCAAATCCAATCTCTGCCATCAGCCATTATCACAAGGCGTCCGGCACTCTCGTTCAACTGGGGATCGTGCGGTTCAAAACCTGAAAGATAATATCTGTTGGCCGCATGGCTGACTACCATAGCGGTAATTTCCCGTTGGCGCATCATCCGGCGCAGGCCTTCCCGGCGCTGCTCAAAAACAATCCGTTCCATTTTAACTCCACAGAAATATTACCAAACTAAACTGCACTAACGCCGGCATACTTGTCCACCACCTGAACCTGGCGTCAGCAGCCAGAACAGGTATGCGCCGCTGCAAACAAATTTTCCAACACGGTATCTGACACAAGCATCCCCTTCCTGGTCAGAGAAAAATGCACCACATCTTTTTGGGGTGCCAGTCTGGCCAGTCCATGGCGTATCAATTCCTGCACAAACGGCCCGTGATCCGCCAGAAAATCCCGGCCCATAAACTCCCGGTACAAGTGTACCGGCAGGCCATCACATGTTCGCAAACGCAGCATCATGCTTTCCAACCCCATGGTGAAGGCGCTCAGAGTCTCACAATTCTGGCTAGTCACCCCCGCGGCAACCTGGCTTATCCAGGCCTCTACAGTAACTGGATTAGTCCAACGCATATTTCCAAGCCGAGATGTGGCTGCCGGGCCAAGGCCAAGGTACTCCTTCCCTTCCCAGTAACCAAGATTATGCCGACAATGAAATCCTTCCCGGGCATAGTTGGAAATTTCATACTGCAACCACCCCGCCTGTTCCAAAATAGTGCCGCAATCCATAAACATACTGGCCAGAGTTTCTTCATCCGGTAAGGTAATGCCTGCTGCGGCCAGCGGTGTTCCCGGTTCCAGGGTCAGGCCATAAGCGGAAATATGTTCCGGATGTAAACGCACAACAGCCTGGAGCATATCCAACCATTGTTCTGCCGTCTGCCCCGGCAGGCCCCATATCAGATCAATATTAACATTAGCGCATCCCGCTGCCCGTAAAGCCGACACCGCCTGTATTGCATCTTCAGCCCGATGTGCCCTGCCAAGCACGCGCAGCTGACCGTTATCCAGTGTCTGCACCCCCAATGACACGCGATTGATGCCTGCAGCAAGAAAAGCATAGGCTCTTTCCGGCGTATGCAAAGAGTCGGGATTGGCCTCCATGCTTATTTCGGTATCGGCACTCACAGCAAACAAATTGCCTATTTCATCCAGCATCTGGGCGATCCAGGCAGGCTCAAGCAGGCTTGGAGTACCCCCTCCCCAAAAAATCGTATCTACCGTATATGCCTGGCCGGTACGCTTCAACCGTGCGTGCCAAAACCGCAATTCTGCCAGCAACGTTGCCACATAGCCCCGCATTCTTTCTTTCCCGCCGCACCCTACAGGCTCGGACGCAAATCCACAGTACCGGCATTTACAGCGACAAAATGGAACATGAATATACAGCAGCATACTGCCTCTATACACTATACCGACATGCCCTGGCATCTTCCTCCGGCCTGTCGGGACTGCAAGCTGTAACGGCCTGCTGGTTCCGGCGAAATGAAATGCTTTTATACAATGTGCCGTAAAACCTTCCCGTACAGAGAGTAAGGACAAAAGTCTTTACACATACATGCCAGTTAGTTATACTGCTTGATAACCCTAAGCCGTAAAAGGCCATTCAGACACCAGTAAACAGAAGCCAGAGTGGATGCAGCTTATCATTTTCCGCCGTGTGACACTATCCGGCAGGATCAGCGTAGAAACTTATCCGGTTTCTTCTTTTTTTTTCCCCCCCCCCCATCCCATTGATTGCAGCCGCTTTTTTTGAACTTCAATCCGCACGGTCCAACCACCCCACACCCAACACAATGCCATGGAACAAAAAAACGCTTTTCAATGGACACGTAAAGACCTGTTGGATGTTGACGTGTTATCACGGGAAGAACTGTTTCTTCTGCTCGATACAGCCGCCAGCCTGTATGAAATCAATTCCCGACCGGTAAAAAAGGTACCCACTCTCAAGGGGAAAAGTATTATTCTCTTTTTTGCCGAACCCAGTACCAGAACCAGAACATCTTTCGACGTGGCCGGCAAGCGCCTTTCTGCAGATACATTTGCCCTGGCCACCAGCGGATCCAGCCTGCAGAAAGGAGAAAGCCTTAAGGATACGGCACTTACCCTCCAGGCCATGAATCCGGACATTATTGTCTTACGGCATTCCATCAGTGGTGCGGCCCAGTTTATTGCCAGCCGCCTCAGCTGCGGGGTGATCAATGCCGGTGATGGCTGGCATGCCCACCCCACACAGGCACTGCTTGACAGCTTTACCCTGCGTCAACTCTGGGGCAATGAATTTTCCGGGAAACATCTGCTTATCGTTGGCGATACGGCGCACAGCCGTGTCTTCCGCTCCAACGTGCACCTGCTCACCAAACTTGGCGTCAATATTCGCGTCTGTTCGCCCCGAACCTTGTTACCCGCAGGTATTGACAACTGGCCGGTGGAGCTCTGCACAGATCTTAAACGGGCGGTAGAGGGAATGGATGCTGTTATGTGCCTGCGCCTGCAGTTGGAGCGGCAGCAGGCCGGGCTGCTGCCGGATTTGCGGGAATACGCCAACAGATTTTGCCTTTCCGCAAAACATATGAATCTTGCCAACCCCGGCGCAGTGGTACTCCATCCCGGCCCCTTTCTGCGCGGGCTTGACCTTGATTCCGAATTGGCAGACAGCGTACAATCAGTTGTTCTCAAACAGGTAGCTGCCGGTGTTGCCGTACGTATGGCTGCTCTCTTTTTACTTGCAACCCGTGTTCAGAACTGATCCAACAGCCGGAGGCTGTTTATGCCCCTTTTATGTGTACATAATGCCCGCTATCTTGGCAAAACCATCGATCTTCTGATCCGCAACGGCACAATAGAATCTCTGCAACCCGCAGGAACCGTTGACCTGCCGAAAGATACCAGCCTGTATGACGCTGCCGGGCATATTCTCTTCCCCAGCTTCATTGATGCGCATACCCACCTGCGGGAACCAGGTTTTGAGTGGAAAGAAACTGTGGCCACCGGTCTTGCCGCAGCCGCCCATGGTGGATTTGGCAGTGTGATGTGCATGGCCAACACAAATCCGGTTAACGACAATGCTGCCGTTACCACACATATTCTTACCGCAGCAAATGCCAGCTGGCCCAATGGCCCGCGCGTATATCCCATTGGCGCGGCCACAGTGGGCCTGAAGGGTGAAGAACTCGCCCGCATCGGCGAACTGGCCGAAGCCGGATGTGTCGCCATATCCAATGATGGTCGCCCCATAGGCAACACAGAAATATTCCGACGAGTTATGGAATATGCTGCTGATTTTGGCCTAACGGTTATCGACCATTGTGAAGACCCGTTTCTGGCCCGCAACGCACAAATGAACGAAGGCTTTACCAGTGGAAGACTGGGGCTGAAAGGGCAACCCGATGTGGCTGAAACCATCCAGGCTATCCGCAGTATCCTGCTGGCTGAATACCTGAACCTGCCCGTACATATTGCCCATGTTTCGGCCAAACGTACGGTAGATGTTATTGCCTGGGGGAAGTCCCGTGGAGTTAAAGTGACTGCGGAAACAGCCCCCCATTACCTGACTCTTGATGAAACGGCCGTGCCTGGTTACAACACTCTAGCCAAAGTCAACCCGCCCCTGCGCACTCCCGCCGATGTGGCTGCCCTGCGTGAAGCTGTCAAAAGCGGGAATATCGATTTGTTGGCCACCGACCATGCACCGCAAGCCGCACATGAACAAGAAGACCCGTTTGATGAAGCCCCCAACGGCTTTACCGGTATGGACATTGCCCTACCCATCACCTACGGCCTAGTGAGAGAAGGTGTCCTCAGCGAAGCAGATCTTATCCGCCTCTGGGTACAAGAACCCGCACGGATATTCAAACTGCCGCACAACGCCTTTAACCCCGGCGATCCGGCGGACTTTTTTCTGTTTGATCCCGACCTGATGTGGACAGTTACGCCGGAAACGCTCTATTCCAAAAGCCACAACACTCCCTGGCTTAACCAGACCATGCAGGGACGTGTCGCAGATCACTGGATTGGCGGTCTACCCATTGTCAGGCAGTAATATGGCCGGCTATGCCGTATGGCACAGGGACACTTCATGACACAACCTACTTTCTGCATCCAAACCTTTGGCTGCCAGATGAATGTCAATGATTCAGCATGGCTGGCCCGCGTACTGGCACAACGTGGCTTTGCCCCGGCACCTTTGGCCATGGCCGATGTTGTTATTCTGAACACCTGTTCGGTACGGGACAAGCCGGAACAAAAAGTCTATGCTGCGTTAGGCCGCATCAAATACGAAACCAGGCATAATCCTAAAGCCTTTGCAGTTGTTGCGGGGTGTGTAGCACAGCAGATTGGAGCATCTTTTTTTGAACGCTTCCCTCAGGTTAGGCTTGTGGTGGGGGGAGATGGCCTTGCCATGGCCCCAGATGCCATTGAACGGATATATGCGGATCCGGATCTGCGCCTCAACCTGACTGACTTCAGCGAAATCTATCCAGAGCGTGACCCAGCACTTTCCCAAAGCGGGGGCACGATTCCACCCGTAGCCTATGTCAACATTATGCAAGGCTGCGACAACTTCTGTACCTATTGTATTGTGCCCTTCACCAGAGGGCGCCAAAAATCCCGCGCACCATCTGCGATTATTGAAGAATGCAAAAGCCTGATCAATAACGGTGTCCGGGAAATCACTCTGCTGGGACAAAATGTTACCGCGTATGGACTGGACAAAAACAGCCGTGGGGCACTGTCTTTTGCGGATCTCCTGCGTCAGGTAGCTGCATTGCCCGGGCTTGCCCGCCTGCGCTTTACCAGCTCCCATCCCGGAGATTTTTCCCCGGAGGTTATTGCGCTGTTCGGAGATCTGCCCAACCTTTGCCCACGCCTGCATTTACCGCTTCAGGCAGGGGCAGATCGCGTACTGGCCAGAATGGGACGAAAATATACGCTGGATCACTTCATGCATCTGGTTGATGCCCTACGGGCAGCACGGCCAGATATTGCCCTGTCTACCGATATTATTGTCGGCTTTCCGGGGGAAACAGAAGCGCAGTTTCAAGAAACGCTCAATGCCGTACGCAGGGCCAACTTCATGTCCAGCTTCTCTTTCTGCTACTCTGATCGCCCGGGTACGGCGGCCAGCAGGCTTACCGGCAAAATTCCCTCTGCTGAGAAAGCGCACCGCCTGTACCGGTTGCAGGCCGTGCAGGAAGAGCTTTCCACAGTCTGGTTACAGGGCAAAACCGGCTGTATAACCGAAGTGCTGCTTGAGGAACCCAGCCGCAGGCAACCCGCAGAACACAGTGAAAGCTGGCAAGGGCGCGACCCGTGGGGAGATACTGTAAATGTTATCCTGCCATCCGGAAGCGGATCTGCCGGGCTGCTTTTGCCAGTGCGCATTGTTGCCGCCCGGAAACATTCCCTTGCAGGCGAACCTCTGCCGCATAAAGCACTGTAGATATCGGTAATAGGGAGGCCGCAGTGTTTGACTTTCACATCCATGTAGCCGGCGCAGGGCAACACGGCCTCCTGCCCGCGGAAGCCATCCACCTGGCCAAATATGCCGGATTTCAGGCCATCGGGCTCATCATCCGGGCAGATCCTTCCACCCTGGATCTCACACTCCCCCGGATTGTTCCGCTGGTGCGGACATGCTCCATTTACGCCAATATTACAGTCTTTGCCGGCGTTGAGCTTGTCCATGTACCCCCGGCACTGCTGTCTGACGCCGTGGCCGAAGCCCGCGGCCTGGGGGCTGCCCTTGTTTTGGCACATGGGGAAGGTATCCCCCATCGGCCTGTTGATAGCGTAGAGCAAGGTACCAACTGCGCGGCCATTGCCGCCGGTGTGGATATTCTTGCCCACCCGGGGCTGATTACCCGGCAGGATGCGCAATTCGCAGCTGAAAAAGACGTACTTCTGGAGCTGAACACAGCCCCGCGGCACAGCCTCGCCAACGGGCATATAGCAGCTATGGCCAGACAGTTTGGCTGCGGCCTTGCCCCCGGTTCAGACGCAACATCTGCCGGTTTTTTTCAAAAACAGGAAGCCATGCGGGCGTTCTATCGGGCAGCAGCCCTTGGCGCGGGCCTTACAGAAGCGGAGATTATGTCCATGAATACAACCTCACGCAATTTGGTGCAACGCCTGCTGCGGCAGTAACCACTTACCCGGCAGCATAAGCGGCCGCTTCCCCAATCCTCGCCCCGATATAGTCCCGCATGACAGCATCGTTTTCATCCAAATTAAAGCAACAGGCATCTTCACCCAACAGCCCTTCTCACAACATCGCCACACTCCAAGATCTGTAATCATATCCGCATAAAACACACGGAAAGCCAGCGGGCCTGTGGCTCATTATCCACAACATCCACCATAATAATATAATAAAAGGTCGTCCCCGCTGATGCTTATGGGCAGCACGCAGTGAATAACTCACACCCGGCCTGTAAACATCAGATGTACACCGGGCATTGCCTTAAGGCTGCTCATAAACGTAACCAAGGCATCCCGAATTTGCAGGGGATCTTCCACCCAATCCTGCAACAGAGCTTTCACCTCAGTATCCACAGTATCATTTGCATTGCCGTACTCCCTACATACATGGCGATAACGGCAACATCTTAGATTATCTGCAGTTTTTCATATACTTATAGGGCATAAAGTACGCCGAAAAAGCAAACCCCATACCTGCACGGTACAAATCATTTCAGGCAACAACAGCACAAAGCGGCCCCATTGTAAGATGGGGTCGTCTGCGCCATGCAGCCAAAAGCATGCTACAGATTGGCGGTGAAAAAGGCTTCAATGCAGTCAAAGGGGATTATACCGGTCCGGTCATACAGGTCGGTATGGCTGGCATTGGGGATAATCAGCAATTCCTTATTTTCACCCTGAAGTTTCTTGAAGGCATCCTCACTGAAATACCGCGAATGTGCTTTTTCACCATGCACTACCAGCACTGCACTGCGTATTTCGCCCGCATAGGCCAGGATAGGCATGGTCATAAACGAAAGGGACGAAGTCATATTCCAGGCTCCGTTAGAATTGATGGAACGGGGGTGAAAACCGCGCTTTGTTTTGTAGTAGTCAAAATAATCTTTAACAAAATCCGGTTCGTCGCCTTTAAGTACCGCAGGTAGGCCAGGTGCCGGGGCAATGCTGCCTGCACGCGCATCTGCGGTGCGCTGCTCATTCAACTGTTCGCGGAGGGAGTAGCGCATATTTGCATCCATGGCATCAAAATACCCGTTGGCGGTCACCCGGCACATATCGTACATAGTAGAAACTACAGTTGCCTTGATTCTGGTATCCATAGCAGCCGCATTCAGGCCCATGCCACCAAAGCCGCAAATCCCAATAATGCCAATGCGCCCTGCATCTACAGTATCCAGCGTACTCAAAAAATCCACGGCAGCACTGAAATCTTCAGTATTGATGTCGGGCGAGGCCACATTACGCGGCTCTCCACTGCTTTCACCCGTATAGGAAGGATCAAAGGCCAGTGTCAAAAAGCCCCTTTCAGCCATTGTCTGAGCATACAACCCAGATGCCTGTTCCTTTACCGCGCCAAAGGGACCACACACTGCTATGGCTGCCAGCTTTCCTCTGGCCCCGCGGGGAACGTACATATCACCCACAAGGATATTCCCATATCTATTTCGAAAAGTAACTTTGCGGTGATCAACCCGATCACTTTTAGGAAATACCTTGTCCCAATTCTGCTCCAATTTCATTTGATCCATCGTGTCCCCCTTAATCGCAGCTTGGTTAACTCCACTTCCGGAAGCGCTCAGTGTGCCTCCGACAAGAACCAACATTGTCAAAAAAAGCCCTGCTGCTGTTTTACCTGCCCGCATCTGCCTGCCTACCTTTAAGACTAAAATTTTTCACAGCACTGTGTTTCCCCTGTAGTCAAAGTGCAAAACTATTGCAAATACTTATAATAAATATGATGATATAGATTAAATCTATATCATCAAAACATGTTACTGCCTATATAGCCGCCCATTTACATCGGATAAGCGAAGGCGTTGCGCATCTCCTGCAGGA
>CAYRKU010000054.1:0-6191 GCA_964425055.1 uncultured Lawsonia sp.
TCTCGACACTACGGGTATGAACCGTATGCTCTGACCAACTGAGCTACCTTGCCACGTGAATATAAACTGCCAATGCAACAAAAAGTATATTTATACTGACAATGCAAGCTTGGCAAGCAATTTTCCCTGGTTTGAAAAATTTTTCAGAACAGGTGTTGTGTATAAAATCTGGCAACACAAGCCTGAGCCGACAATGTTTACTTAGAACCAGCAGACGCACCCTTTTGGGGGCAGGTGCAGACAGAGGCCAGGATGCTGTGAGGATACAGTTTGTCCCGGCTGAGGATCCAGGGCAGCAAGATTGACACAAGAAGCATAATGGCAGAAAAGGAAGAGATCATACAACACTTTTACTTCTCTTGGCGTTTTAAAGTATGAAACAGATTATTGGTGTAACATTCAGCCAGTACGGGCAAATATATTCTTTTTTTTGTAAGGATACATCGGTGGCTGTGGGTGATAGTGTGCTTGTTGAGACCGAGTATGGCCTTGGACTTGCCCGTGTTGTGAGCACGCACGGGTTGCTGCCAGATGATATTCCCGTGGAAAGTGTACGGGATATTGTGCGTAAAGCCGGGGATGAAGATCTTATAATTGCAGAAGAAAACAGGCACCTGGCCGATATTGCCTACCGGTTTTGCAATGGCCGGATTCAGGAACGTGGGCTTGATATGAAGCTTGTGCATGTGGGGTGTCTGTTTGACCGCAGTAAGCTGATTTTTTACTTTACTGCGCCTACCCGTATTGATTTCCGCGAATTGGTTAAAGATCTGGTGAGGGAATACCATATGCGGATTGAGCTGCGGCAGATCGGTGTACGCCACGAAACTCAGATGCTTGGGACCATGGGTAATTGCGGTATGGTGTGCTGTTGCCACCGTTTTCTGCATAAATTTGTCCCGGTTACCATCAAAATGGCCAAAGAACAGAATTTGTTTTTAAATCCTTCGAAAATATCCGGCAGTTGTGGCAGGCTGTTGTGTTGCCTCAGTTATGAACAGGAAAATTATGATTTTTTCCACAACAGTTGCCCCAAGATTGGTAAGCGGTATCAAACTGACAAAGGTAGCATGAAGGTGCTGCGCACCAATATGTTTCGTAACAGTATTGCCCTGCTTACCGAAGCCAATGAAGAAATTGAGTTGGTTCTTGAGGAATGGCAGGCGCTTAATCCGTGCCGGACTGAAGCACCCAAACAGGAGAATCGACAGGAAAAGGGTATCCAGCATCCCTATGGGGATGACCTGCTGGTGGTGACTGTTGGTCCGGAAAGTCTGGAAGATGGCGATATTGATGCTCTGTCGCCCTTTGATGAAGGCATTGTATCGAGCAATGAGGATGACAGACTAAAGCATAAGCACAACCGCAGGCGTAAACGCTAAAGGAGAACCCGTGACCTCTACGTTCTACATCACCACTCCCATTTATTATGTGAATGCCCGCCCGCATTTAGGGCATGCCTACTCTACTATTGTTGCGGATACCATCCGGCGTTTCCATGTACTTAAAGGGGAGGAAACATGGTTTCTCACCGGTACGGATGAGCATGGCGATAAAATAGCCAAAGCGGCTGAGGCTGCGGGTAAAACACCTCAGACATTTGTGGACGATGTCAGCAGGCAGTTTCAGGCCCTATGGCCCAGGCTTGGGATACAAAACGATCAGTTTATCCGTACTACGGATGCTGATCATGTGGCTACGGTGCAGCGTTTTCTGCAACGGGTGTATGATAACGGCGATATCTATTTTGGTGAGCACAGCGGGCACTACTGCACTGGCTGCGAGCGATTTTATACAGAAAAAGAGCTGGAAAACGGCCTGTGCCCACAGCATCAAATCAGGCCTGAGTTTATTCGGGAAAAAAATTACTTTTTCAGAATGTCCAAATATCTTCCCTGGCTTGCCGAATACATCCGGGACAATCCAGATTTTATCCGGCCAGAGCGGTATCGTAACGAAGCCCTAGCCATGATTGAAAGTGGCGTGCTGGAAGATCTGTGTATCTCACGCCCCAAATCTCGCCTGCAGTGGGGGATTGAGCTGCCGTTTGACCGGGATGACGTGTGTTACGTGTGGTTTGATGCTTTGGTTAATTATGTTTCGGCGCTTGGCTGGCCTGACGGTGAGCGGTACGCGCACTTTTGGCCGGGGGAACATCTGGTGGCCAAGGATATTTTGAAGCCGCACGGCGTGTTTTGGCCCACCATGCTTAAGGCAGCTGGGCTGCCCCTGTACAGGCATTTAAATGTCCATGGTTATTGGTTGATTAAAGAGACCAAGATGTCAAAATCATTGGGAAATGTCGTTGACCCTGCACAAATGGCCGAACGGTATGGCCTGGATGCTTTCCGCTATTTTCTGTTGCGTGATATGCAGTTTGGATCGGATGCTTCCTTTTCTGAAGAAGCGTTGATCACCCGTTTTAATGCAGATTTGGCTAACGATCTTGGCAATTTGTTCAGTCGGGTACTGTCTATGAATGCCCGCTATTTTTCCGGGAAAATCCCGGAAGCAGGAACAATGGAACAGAGTGAGCGCGATCTCATTGACCTAGCGGAAAATGTTCTGACTAATTATGCTCAGTTATTTGAAAACATGCGTTTTTCCCAGGCACTGGATGCACTGTGGGATTTGGTGCGGGCACTGAACAGATATGTGGATACACAGATCCCGTGGGTCCTGTTTAAACAGGGGAATACAGCCCGATTGGGTACAGTGATCCGCATTATGCTGGAAGGCATGCGTAAAGTGGCCCTATGCCTGTGGCCGGTTATGCCGGGCATGGGGGCAAAGCTTATGGAGCAGCTGGGGCAGCCTCTGCCCAAGTCGGAGCGGTTTGGACAGGCACCTGGATGCAACCCCATGCAGGAGGCAGGGCAATGGCAGCTGCTGACAACTGGTGCCCAAGCGGCTGCCAGTTCCAGCCTGTTCCCGCGGGTTGAAAAACCACAATCTGATAAAACACAGGCCACTGCCTCAAAACAGGCAGCGCAGGCACAGAAGACAAAAACCTCTGCTTCAGTTGAATCAGCCGCAGCAGCTGCCACATTTGACGACTTTCAAAAGCTTGATCTGCGTGTGGGTACCGTGCTTGCCTGTACACGAGTGCCCAAAGCCGATAAGCTGCTCTGTGTTAGTATTGATTTGGGTGAGGCGGCGCCAAGGCAGATTCTTTCTGGCATTGCTGAATTTTTTGTCCCGAACGATCTGGTGGGCAAGCAGGTTTGCGTGGTGGCCAATCTTGCCCCGCGTAAAATTCGTGGGATGGTTTCTGCCGGGATGATTCTTACTGCTGAAAGTGGTGGCAGGCTCATGTTAATTGTCCCGGCAGGGCATATAGAACCGGGGAGTAAAATAGCCTGACAACTGTGCGTGGTGGGGTATTTGCCCCGCCACTGTTACAGATGACCGTATTCTATACAGGCAAAGGCATTGTGTGCGTGGATGGATTCCTGGCTTTCCACCTCTACCCGAAAGGCGTCCACATGCGGATGTTGCCTAAGGCGGCTGGCCACATTGCGCACAACATCCTCCACAAAGGCGGGATGGCCGAAGGCCCATTCCGTAATGTATTTTTCGTCGGCACGTTTCAGCAGTGAATAGACAGGAGAAGAACCGGACTGTTCTGCAATATCTACCAGGTCTTCAATCCAGCACAGGCCATTCATGCGTACGATCATCCGGACATCGGCGCGCTGGCTGTGTGCCCCTTCATTGCTGATAGCTTTGGAGCAGGGGCAAACGGTCATAACGGGTACAGTTACCTGTAGGATAAAGTGCGGTTTGCCTTCATCCAATTCTCCCGTAAGTACGCATTGGCAGGGGAGCAGACCCAAAGCCCCGGTTGCCGGAGCACCTTTGCGGATAAAGTAGGGGAACTGAAAGACAATATGTGCTCTTCTGGCCTGCAGCCTGCTTTTAATGGTTTCAAGCAGTCGCTTCATGGCGCCATAATCCAGCCCTTCAGTCCAGTTTTCCATGGCCTCTATAAACCTGCTCATGTGGGTTCCCTTAAAGGCAGCGGGCAAGTCCACACTGATGTCCACCCGGGCAACGGACTGTTGGTGGCCCTTTTCACGATTACGTACCAGCAAAGGCATTTCAAGTCCTTTCACCCCTACGCGATCAATAGGCATGGCTACGGGAGCAGGCCTGTTTTGTACATCTTCCATGTTGATTTTGCTTCCCATACAGGAATGTTGTCAGGGTAAATCAGCACCAATAGCTGTAAGTGAGAATGTTCCGTGTGTGACTCCGCGGATGGCCCGCAACTGATCAGCCAAAGTACGTAGCTGTACTGCCTGCCCTTTAAGTATAAGAACTTCCAGGCAATGATGGTGATCAAGATGCACATGTAACGAGGCCACAATCAGGTTGTGATCGTCATGCTGCCGCTCGTTGAGTTTGTGGGCAAGGTCGCGTACGTGGTGGTCATATACAAGAGTAAGTACACCGGCCGCATTGGCCGTACCTGAGCGCAGCGAATCCTGAACCAGGGTATCACGGATAATGTCCCGCAGGGCTTCGGATCGGCTGGGGTAGCCCTGACGGGCGCAGAGTGCATCAAATTTTTCCAACAGGTCTGAGGCCAGAGATACGCCAAAACGAACCGTTTCCCCCATGCTTACACCTCTCAGTCTATCTGTGAATTTCCCATATTCGTACAGGAACTGGTCGCTCCTGGGGATAAATGGCCGGAATGCTTTTTTCCAGCACGCAGGTGCCGCACCAACGCCTGTCGGCCAGGGCAGATCTGAACGTATCGTAGACGCTGCGGCATGGCTCAGCAAACCAGGCCACGCCAT
Source organism: uncultured Lawsonia sp. (assembly GCA_964425055.1). Taxonomy (GTDB): domain Bacteria; phylum Desulfobacterota; class Desulfovibrionia; order Desulfovibrionales; family Desulfovibrionaceae; genus Bilophila. The sequence continues at coordinate 4,806 of CAYRKU010000054.1, forward strand.
TATCCGCAAGGCAGTAATCCAGAAAATTCAGCACCGGCTTGGCAAAGCGTTGTTCGTACATAATATCCCCACCCCAGACGAAGTACAAACTGTGCCTGAGTACGGCTGGCTGCCGCCAATCCATCACCACCCATACGGGTTGGGGAATATGGTTTCGGGTTGCGTTCAGTTGAGCATAGTGGAGGGCTTCAGGCTCATAATCCATACCCATCACCTGGGCACCAAGCCATTGCCCTACTAAAGCTGTGAAGCCAATGCCACAGCCCAGATCAAGGCAGACCTGCCCCTGTACGAGGGCCTTGCGGGTATAAAGCCATTCGGCTAGAACAAGGCTGGATGGCCACAGTTCTGTCCAGTAGGGCAGGCGTTCATCCTGTGTGAAGTCGGTCATGGCTCCCCATAGGCGTTCCATATCTGCAGCGCGCTGCAAAGTCCAGCTTCGGCCACAGGCCGTTATGCTCAGTACAGATTGCCAGTCTGATGTGGCGTTTGCTCCCATATATTATTCCCGCTCCGGTAGTTTGAACCATCATCCCTCATATAACAGCGGATACGGCTACAGGTCAAACAGGGTTTTGCCCTTACATTGACGTTTTCAGCGTCGCTGGCTATTTTATTTCGGGCGAGATACTAGGCATTTGCGCCACGTTTTTTTTGAGGTAACGCCTATGCGTTTTATTATATCATTCTGTTTGACGTTGATTTTTGGGTTCGGCATGGCCATATCAGCTTTTGCTGCGGATGAAAGCGATGCGGGCAATTTGCCACCCGGAGTCGAAAATGCTTTGTCTGCACTGCTTACCGCGACGGCACCGGGACAGGTGGGGCCTGGTCAGGATACAGTGACTGCTGTGCTTGAATTTATAACGAGAGGCGATTTCTCAGCCAGTAAAATTCGTCCAGCCAGACGGCCACAGGGGCAGGGTGTTTTTGTACGGGAGCATCTTAATATCCCTTTGCAGAAAATCATCTCCTATACCCTAAACCCGGCTATCCCCGGCGAGGTGATCTACCCGGCAGTGGTACGGCGTAATGCCTGGATGCCCGGTAGTGATATTCTGAATAAAGGCGCAGAACTGGCCGGGTTGGAGCTTCCTCCTACCCAGATGATGATCATTCGGGGGAGCGAATTTGAGGAAACAACGCCGGACGTTTCCAGCGGCTGCTATTACAGTTATCACTTGGATCGTTTGTTTGTACTGGTGCCCTATAATAACCGGACTGCGCTATTTTCCATTTCCCGGATGCCCAAAGCATCGGATGTAGGGAAAAAGGGGGCTATTATTGGTCGGGATGCTGACTGGACCCATGTATACAGTGGTGTAACCGGTACCAATATTCCCATGCTCGGTTGGGCGGAAACACATCTGTACAGTTCAGATGGAG
>CAYRKU010000054.1:6201-9883 GCA_964425055.1 uncultured Lawsonia sp.
ATCTGTGTTTTTGGATCAGGGGGATGGTACTGATTTGTATATGTTTAAATGGGCCAAAGCGGGATGGGCAGGTTCCAATGTAGTTCGGCCAAAGCACATCATTGCCGGGTTACAGCGCTTTGTTGCCACTATGCGCCAGGTTCTGGAAAATCCACATACCCCGTCTCCAGCGGCTATTGCCACAACCTTGAGCAGCCTGAGGCAACGTTCCGATGCTGAGTTGCGAGTGCTTTTGTCCGGATACGCGCACTATTTGGCCAAACAGCCAGATGATATTCTGCAGGAAAAACCCTTTGCTACGGTACTGGCAGAAGGGGGCTATGCCACAATGCTTAGTCGCGACAAACTGATTGCAGAGTTGATGAAACTGTACCTGCGGCGCCAATTGGGGACATTGCCTGCCGAAGCTGCAGCCACACTGGATTGAGGCGTTCTGACGTGATTTTTCCCGTATATATGGAGGAGGCTCGCATGCCGGACGACCGCATGGGAGCTGCCTATGAAGCAGCAGGCCCACAGCGCCGGGCCTGGATCAAAACCACACTTGCCCTGGTAGATGCAGTGCATGCGGCACCTCCTTTTGGTGAAGAGTGCCATCGTATCAATCCGGCTGCGGGCTTTTACCATACACGTCGCAACAGGGTGGCCCCATGGGCAGCGCTGCTGCTGGGACAGGGGAATATTTCTGCCATACGCCTGAGTGCTGCTGTTATGGTTGCCCGTCTGTCCGGTATTGAAGACATTTTTGCCCTGTGCACAGGGGAGGTACACGATCCTGCCTTACTGGCAGCCCTGGAATTGACAGGTGTTGAGCATGTTTTTACTCCATCTCTTGCACAGGCATGCGCTTTTATACACGGAATTATCATCGGGGATGCGGGGCAGGGTACCCGGGAAGTGGGGCGAATGCTGGTTTTTGGGGATTCACAGCTGGAAGAGATGCGGCCGGCCGTACCTAGCTTGCCGATATGGCAGGACAAAACGCCCCGGGCAGGGATTTTCCCTGATGCCAAGGATGCGCGTGATCTTATTGCACAAACCCATCCGGACGCGTCTCTATTGCTGTTGGCAGAAGGTGTAACCGGGCCGGATGAATCCTTTGATGTAGTTTACGGAACTGGGCCTGCCCAAACAACTCTTCGGCTGACACCGCAGCTTGCCGGGGCATGGGTTTGCCCTGGGCTTGTTCCGGGATTTTTCCTGAATACGGAGCTTGAAGTGGGTGTATACAGGAGTCTTTCATGAGCCGGATAGTGCGCAATATTGGGATTATTGCCCATATCGATGCAGGCAAAACCACGCTTACCGAACGAATGCTCTTTTATGCACGAAAAATTCATCGTATGGGCGAGGTACATGAGGGCACAGCCACCATGGACTACCTGCCGGAAGAGCAGGAGCGGGGCATCACCATCACCTCAGCCTGTACCACCTGCCAGTGGGGAAAGAGTACTATCAATATTATTGATACTCCGGGGCATGTAGATTTTACCAGTGAGGTGGAACGGTCGCTGCGGGTTTTGGATGGAGCTGTCGGGGTATTTTGCGCTGTGGGCGGGGTGGAACCGCAGTCGGAGACAGTTTGGCGGCAATCTGAGCATTTTGGCGTGCCTAAGCTGGCCTTTATCAATAAGATGGATCGCATAGGTGCGGATTTTCCCGCTGTGCTGAAAGCTCTGGAGGACAGACTCGGGGCAGTGCCTTTGCCGTTGGTTATCCCCATCGGTACGGCTGAAAGCTTCACTGGTCTGATTGATCTGATCACCTGTGAACGTCTGACTTTTGACCCGGCGGATCAGGGGCAAACCTGTACGCGTTCTCCTGTATCCGGTGTGGATGCAGCTCTGGCAGAACAGTGGCGGGAACCCATGTTGGAACGTCTTGCGGAAAATGATGATCGTTTTTTTGAGCAATACCTCAGTGCCGATTATACGGAAGGAGATATTCGTGCTGCAGTTCGCCGGGTCACTTTGACTCGAAAACTGACGCCGGTTTTCTGTGGTTCTGCCCTGAAAAATACCGGAGTGCAGCCTTTGCTGGATGCCGTTACGGCGTATCTGCCTGCACCGGAAGATGTGCCGCCTGCCATGGCTTACAATCCAAAGGGCGGATCCGTGTCATCTGTTTGCTGCGATCCGGCTGCTCCTTTTTCAGCTTTGGTGTTTAAGGTTTTAGTGGACGGCGGTCGCAGGCTGGCCTTAATCCGGCTGTATGCTGGGACATTGCGCAAAGGGGACATTTGTCGCAATGTTACCCGGGCTGCGGATGAACGTATTTTCCGCCTGTACCGCCTGCATGCCGATCATCGGGAACAGCTTGAACAGGCCAGTGCCGGGGACATCGTAGCGGTTATTGGCCTGCAGTCCGCCCACACTGGGGATACGTTAGGAACACCAGGCAGTGTAGCCTTGCTGGAAAGTATTGCCACCTATCAGCCTGTTATTTCACTTGCCCTGGAACCTCGGAATGCAGATGAGGGGAAAACTCTTGATGAAGCTCTGGCCCGATTTACTTTGGAGGACCCGACACTTACCGCTACGATTGATGAAGGATCGGGGCATAGAATTCTTTCCGGCATGGGAGAGCTGCATCTGGATGTTGTGATGGAACGTATGCGGCGTGAATATGCTATTACCCCCCGGGTGGGTAATCCACAGGTTATCCGGCGTGAAACGCCCACACATACGGCTTCGGCCGATGGCGAATTTGCGCGTGAACTGGGGCGGGAAATGCATACCGGCGCAGTATCGTTGATAGTATCCCCACGGGCACGGGGGGAGGGAAATCGGGTAGGGTTTGCCTTTGATACATCTTTGCTACCGGCGGTTCTGCGGGAGGCAGTGGAACAGGGGGTGGACAATGCCCTGCAATCTGGCCCTGTATCCGGATACCCCATGCAGGATACTGCGGTGGATATTACTGCCATCCGGCGGGAAGGGACTACTGCCGTAGGCTGCCATATGGCCGCCGGTATTGCCCTGCGTACGGCACTTGAGGCTGCTGGAGTAACCATACTTGAGCCGTTAATGCTTGTAGAGATAAGCGTACCCGAAGCCAACCTCGGCCCTGCGATCAGCCTGTTTGGTACCCGGGGCGGGCGGGTGGAAAATATTTTGGACAGGGCCGGGCTTAAGCTTATCCAAGGGTTTGCCCCACTCAGCAGCCTGTTTGGCTTTTCTACGGATTTACGTTCGGCTACGCAGGGCCGGGCCGGGCTGCTGATGCGCTTTGAGCGCTTTGACGTTGCCTGAATTTTTTGAGCAGTATTTTCAGGCACTCCACGGACATAGAGGCATGATGTCGGGGATTGACCGCCAGCAGGTGTGCGTAGATGTAGTCCGGCAGGCCAGCCTGTATGGAGAGTTGTATTATACCACGGGCAATACTCAGGCATATGCTGATGTACCGGGGCAATATTTTCGGCCGGGTTTGGTGATTGCTCCAAGCAGTGCCGGAGTGTGTGATGTGCGGGAGCGCTCCTATGCCAACTACTTTGCTTCGGCTGGCTTTATGTGCTTTGTGGTGGACAGTTTTACCCGGCGCGGTCTGAAACATTGTGTTGATGATCAAAGCAGGTTGCCAGCTGCGGATCTGGCCAGGGATGTGCTGGCCGGATGGCGCTTTTTGGCTGGGCGGACAGATACGGATGCCACACGTATTGCCGTGCTGGGGGTATCCAAAG
>CAYRKU010000055.1:0-9802 GCA_964425055.1 uncultured Lawsonia sp.
GCGAATTCTGCGACTGGTATCTGGAACTGATCAAACCCGATATGCGGGAAGAAGGCCCACGCAAAGCCGAAGCACAATATGTGCTGTGGACTGCGTTGCGTGAATTCCTCATCCTCATGCATCCAATCATGCCCTTTGTAACTGCAGAAATCTGGCAGGCACTTCCTGCCGGTGCCAGATCGGATCTTGCAGTACAACCCATGCCTCAGGCCAGGCCTGCCTGCGCCAACTCTGAAGCCGCAGAGCGGATGGAATTTGTGCAGTCTGTGATCAGTATGATCCGTACCATTCGGTCTGAACTGAATATCACGCCATCTTACAAAATTACCGTACTGCTGCGGCCGGCAAATACCGTGCAAGAGAATATTCTGGAAACAAATCGTGAGGTTATCCTGACTTTAGCCCGTCTGGGTACTCTGATTATCGACAGTAGGGGCGAGGCACCCCGCGCTTCCGCCAGCCATGTCACCCAGGGCTGCGAAGTGATTGTGCATCTTTCCGGTGCAGTGAATTTCACAGCAGAATTAGCCCGCCTTGAAAAGGAATTAAGAAAAATTGACAAAGAACTCGGTGTGTTGAATCAAAAACTTGCCAACGATGCCTACATTAGCCGTGCCCCGGCACATGTAGTTCAACGAGATCGCAACCGCATAGCCGAACTTACTGACGCACGGGCCAAGCTTACCGCACTGCGGCAGCGTTTTCAGTCGGTTTTGCAACGGTAACCTCTTGAACAGGAGATCATACGCCTGACTGTATCCACACCTTTTGGCTCGCTCTGCCTGTTGCTTGTTTCCATAATTTCCATCCAGTGCAGTGCCTCCCTGGCCAAAACCATATTTCCCCTCATAGGCCCGGAAGGCACCACTGCGCTGCGCCTTATGGTATCTGCAGCCATTCTGCTGGCCGTAGCCCAACCATGGCAGCGCAAAAAACTGCCGCGGACCTGGAGCGCCTGGAAGACAGTTATCCTATACGGTCTGTCTACCGGGTGCATGAATATGTGTTTCTATCAATCCATCAACCGCATCCCTCTGGGGGTGGCAGTGGGGCTGGAATTTACCGGTCCAATGGCCGTGGCCATTCTTTCGTCCCGAAAACCTGCAGACTTCCTGTGGACTATCCTGGCAGGAGCGGGGCTTTTTCTACTGCTGCCGCTGCGTGATGTACACAATAGTGACCCGTTAGGGACGTTTTTTGCCCTGTGTGCCGGCTTTTGCTGGGCACTGTATATCATCTTTGGAAAAAAGGCGGGAAGCAGCGGCGACAGTACCACTTCCGTAGCCTTGGCTATGCTTGTGGGAGCATGCTGCATTTTCCCCTTTGGAATTATTTTTGCCGGCAAAGCCATGTTTGCTCCTTCCATACTGCCACTGGCAGCAGTACTGGGTATCTTCTCCTCAGCACTTCCCTATGCTTTGGAAATACGCGCTCTCAAAACCCTGCCAGCCCATACTTTCGGCATTCTTATGAGTATGGAACCGGCCTTTGGTGCACTCTCAGGCTTCCTTTTTCTGCATGAGCTGCTCACCCCGGGGCAGTATCTTGCCCTGGCCTGCATCATTGCCGCATCCATGGGGGCAACTTATACAGCCAATAAACGTTGAACGTTCTGAAATATCCTGCAAGATCAGAAGATCTCCTGATTTCCAAAAAAAATACAACTGTGATCAATACACGTGTCTTAAACGCAAAGTCCTTTCTATCTATTTCAGAGAAAAGGCACCGCGCTCCTGGCAAAGAGCCGTCTGATAAAAATACGTCATAAAACGCAGGTCATTCTATTGGTTATTGACAGCCGGACAACGGAAAGGCATTTTCTAAACTACAGGCAAACAGAATCCCCGGATCAGCATCGATACTGTTTATCAACACTTTCCCCAGGGACACATGATGAGCAACAACGCACCCCAGATGGATCTGAGCCGCGTTTCCCTTACGCTGGATAACGGAAACGAAATGATCTTTTCCGGCCGGCCTTTTGCCGGCGGCTCATGGTATGATGAAGAAACCAAAACTCTGACCAAACAAAAACTGTATATTGAAGAATCCGGCGAACATATTTATTCCATCATCACCAGACAGGGGGATAAACGCAGTCATCGGGCCTACCGTGTTTCGGTTTCAGGAGAATTTTGCACTATTACCGACGGCCAGACAAAAATGACCCTTGATATTGAAATGCTCATTCTTGCTGTGCGAACCCTGGCAGGGGTAGACCAGGCAGACGGGCCGACACTCGACATGATTGAAGAAACCCTGCGCTCCGCAAACCGTTAAATCCAACGGCTCCAAATTTGCGGAGAACACCAGAGTATAAGCCTGTTTCTATGATTTTGCCCCCAAAGTCTTGTGCATGGTTTCTTTTCAGAAGAGTATATTTGATCTGTTGATACACCACATATCGAAACCCCAGCAGCAATGCTGCCTGCATTCATAGGCTCCGTACGTCTGGCAAAGATATACCCTGCCCGGCGCGGTTCCCCTGTATCATGGAGGTATTCCATGCCCGCATCATCTGTTCCGCCCATTGCCCGTTCGCTGGGAGTGGTCTTTTTCCCGGCTTTTGACTGGGCCATTACCCCCACGCACCCCGAACGGGAAGAACGCCTGCTCTATACCCGGGATCAACTGGAGGAAGAAGGTCTTTTTGATATTCCCGGTATTGCGGAAGTAAAACCCGGTGTCGCCAGTTTTGACGATATAACCCGGGTGCACTTCTGTCTTCCTGATGTGACAAGCATCTGCTCACCATCGCACCTTGCCTCGTCCGGTGGCGCCATCCGGGCCGGAGAACTGGTACTTGCCAAAGAAAAAGAACGCGCTTTTGCCATTGTCAGGCCTCCGGGGCATCATGCCATGCGGGTAAGCCATGGCAACCGGGGTTTCTGCAATATCAATATCGAAGCTGTCATGCTGGAAAATCTGCGGCAACGCTTTGGCCCCATGCGCATTGCTATTGTAGACACTGACTGCCACCATGGAGACGGCTCCCAGGATATTTTCTGGAATGATCCTGATACGCTCTTTATCTCGCTGCATCAGGATGGCCGCACGCTGTACCCCGGAACGGGCTTTATCCCTGAATGCGGTGGTCCGGGAGCGCTGGGAAAAACAGTCAACATTCCTCTGCCCCCAGGTACCGGAGACGAAGGATACCTGTACGTTACTGAACACGCCGTACTGCCTATTCTTGAGGCGTTTAAACCAGATTTGATCATCAATTCAGCAGGACAGGACAATCATTATACAGACCCGCTTACCAATATGCGGCTTTCTGCCTATGGCTATGCGGAAATGACCCATTTGCTAAACCCCCACATTGCGGTTCTAGAAGGCGGCTATTCCATCCGGGGTGCCTTACCCTATGTCAACCTGGGTATATGCCTGGCTTTGGCCGGATTGCCCTTTGAACATGTGCATGAACCAGATTTTGACGCCCGCAGTCTACAGCAACGCCGCCAAGTAAGCGCGTATATCGCCGCGCTGTGTGATGAGGTACTGGCACAATTTCACAATCCACCTGAACGGCCTGCAGAAGGGCGTAGAGAAGGACATTGGTGGCATCGCGATCGAAATATTTATTACGATACCGATGGCATCCATGAACGCCAACATGAACGGATTCGGCTGTGCCCAGATTGCCCGGGGCTTACTCTTATTGAAACTCAATCTGACCGGATACCACAAAGCCTGTGTATTCTCCTGCCCCGCCAGCCCTGTCCGCACTGCCGGGAAGTGGGAAAGCAGACTGCGGAAGAAGGCCGCCGATCCCACAGGTATGCCCATGTTCTGACTATAGGTGACGACAAAGCTTAGCCGCAACAGTTATCCTCAAGCCCCGCCACCGGCAACAATGTCGACAACAGGCAGTACGTTATCTACTTGACGTTATTTTGAAGAATAGTCATGGTGACCTCCGCCGTGCCTGGTTTCAGGATCGGCTATTTCCTCTGTAAGGATAGCAAAGCCATGGGCAAAAGTCTTATTATTGTAGAATCTCCAACCAAGGTAAAAACCATTAAAAAATTTCTAGGGCCTGGGTATACAGTGCAGGCCAGCGTTGGCCACATCCGTGACCTGCCCAAAAACTGCATTGGTGTGGATGAAGCCAATGACTTTGCCCCGCAATATGAAATCATTCAAGGTAAAGAAAAAATTGTGCAATCTCTGCGCGATGCTGCCATGAAGGCGGATACTGTTTACCTGGCACCGGATCCGGATCGGGAAGGAGAAGCCATAGCCTGGCACATAGCCGAAATTCTGAAAGACATCAATCCGAATATCAAACGCATCCAGTTCAATGAAATCACTTCCCGCGCTGTGCGTGATGCCCTTAAACACCCGCGCGAGCTGGATGCCAACCTGTTTGATGCCCAACAGGCACGCCGGGTGCTTGACCGTCTTGTGGGTTACAAGCTTTCGCCCCTGCTCTGGAAAACCATAAAACGCGGCATCTCAGCCGGACGGGTTCAATCCGTGGCACTGCGCCTTATTGTGGAACGGGAGGAAAAACGATGCGCCTTTGTGCCCGAAGAATACTGGGTGTTCAAGGCACTGCTGTGTGGAGAAACTCCACCTTCGTTCAAAGCCGACATCTGGAAAATCAGCAGTAAAAAGCCGTCCATTCCTGATCGCGACTCGGCCAACGCGCTGGCAAAAACCATTCATTCCCATCCTTTTATTGTTACAGCAGTGGATGAAACAGAACGTAACCGAGCGCCACAGCCACCCTTTATTACCTCCACACTACAGCAGGCGGCCAACCAGCGGCTTGGTTATCCTGCCAAACAGACTATGCGCATTGCCCAACGCCTGTATGAAGGTATTGAGTTGGACGATCGTGGAACTACAGCCCTTATCACCTATATGCGGACAGATTCAGTCCGTATTGCATCCACGGCACAAAACGCCACCGCGGCTTTTATTGAGCAGCGCTTTGGCAAAGATTTTCTTGCCCCAGGCGGCAAACGAATCTTCAAAACCAAACCCAACGCACAGGATGCCCATGAAGCCATCCGCCCGGTGGATGTAAACCTGACACCTGAAGCGGTGCGGCACAGCCTTAGCCAGGAGCAATATCAGATATACCGGCTGATCTGGTCACGCTTTGTGGCTTCACAGATGGCGTCGGCCCGCCTGCACAGCACAACGATTACCATAAACAATGGCCCTGTACAGTGGCGAACCAAAGGCATGCGGGTAGTCTTTCCCGGTTTTTTAGTTGTGCTGCCAGATGCTGCTGATGAAGTAAATGAAGAATTTCCTCCCCTTAAGGTCGGAGAAGAGCTGAAGCTCACCCAACTGAATCAAGAACAAAAATTCACCCAACCCGCCCCCAGATTTACGGAAGCCTCACTGGTTCGCGAGCTGGAAGAGCTGGGTATTGGCCGCCCTTCCACATATTCCGCGATTATTTCCACATTGCAGGACAGGGACTACGTCAGGCTTGAGGACAAACACTTTGCCCCAACTGACCTGGGGCAAATGGTTTGCGACAGGCTACGCGAGCACTTCAAGACCCTGATGGATGTGGGCTTTACCGCGCATATGGAAGAATCACTGGATAAAATTGCTGATGGCGAACAAAACTGGATTGCCCTGCTCCACAATTTCAACGACAATTTTGATCCAACGCTGCGCAATGCTGTCCAGACCATGCATAAAACTGATGCAATAACCACTGTTCCCTGCCCTAACTGTGGCAAACCTCTTGTCATAAAATTTGGCAAAACAGGGCAGTTTCTGGCCTGTTCCGGCTATCCGGACTGCCACTATACATCCAATTATTCTCGCGATGCCCAAGGTCAGATCAACTTGGTGGAAAAAATCAAACCCACCTTTGAAAAGGTAGGCACCTGCCCTGAATGCGGCAGAGACCTTGTGCTTAAAAAAGCACGTACCGGGAGCCGCTTTATCGCCTGCTCGGGATATCCTGAATGCAAACATATGGAACCCTTCTCCACCGGCGTACCCTGCCCACAGAAAAACTGTGACGGGATGCTGGTGGAAAGAAGTTCCAAACGCGGTAAATTGTTCTATGCCTGCAGCAACTACCCTAAATGTAACTACGCACTTTGGAATTTTCCTGTGCAGGAAACCTGCCCGAAATGCGGTTTCCCTCTGCTGGTGTTAAAAGAAACTGTGTCGAAGGGAAAATTTATGGCCTGCCCGTGCAAGGGCTGTACGTATACCCAACCATATAAATCCACATCGCATAGTGCTAACTAAAAGCCATACACAGACACTTTGTATGATCCATTGCGTATTATGCCTGTTCAGGCTATGCTAAAAAACCGTACTGGGAGGACACCCGTACATTTTATTACTGACATGGAGTTCCAAATATGGCCATCACAACTTTCCCGCTTGGACCAATAGAAACCAACTGCCATCTTGTTTACGACGGCCCCGATGCTGTTGTTGTGGATCCGGGGGGAGATATGAACGACGGGCTAGGAGATGTTCTTGATTTTATCCAGGCGCATAAGCTGAGTGTCCGTGCTATCTTATGTACACATCTGCATTTTGACCATATCTACGGCGTGGCAGCCCTGCATCGGGCTACCAATGCCCCTGTTTACGCGCCAAAAGGGGACAAATCACTTATGGATACAGAAGTGGGTGCCGGTGGGGTATGGGGCTTCCCCAGGGTTGAATCGTTTGCCTGGGAAGATCTTCCAGAAGGCCAGCATACCTTTGGCAGCATTGTCTGCCAAGTATTGGCTACCCCAGGGCATACGCCGGGAAGTGTGTCCATATATATTCCGTCTATGGAAAGTGTTCTTACCGGTGATCTTCTGTTTTTCCACTCTGTAGGACGGACAGATTTCCCCGGCAGCAGTCCTGAAGCTCTCAAGCGTTCCCTTCACAAAAAAATTTTCGTCCTTCCGCCACAAACTGAAGTGTACCCCGGACACGGGCCCAACACCAATGTGGGTGAAGAACTGTCCCATAATCCTTATCTCTGGCTATAACTCTATGTAATCTTTTCATGTTCTCTCCGGGAGAAAATTACATGACTAAAAAAATCAAAAAAGTTGTTCTGGCTTATTCCGGTGGCCTGGATACATCTGTCATTGTCAGATGGCTTATTGAAACCTATGGTTGCGAAGTTATAACCATGACAGCGGACCTTGGGCAGGAAGACGACCTGAACGGTGTGGATGAAAAAGCACTGAAAACAGGGGCAGTTAAAGCATATGTGGAAGACCTGCGCGAAGAATTTGCCAGGGACTTTATCTTCCCCATGCTCCGATCCGGTGCGCTGTACGAAGGCCGTTACCTTATGGGCACATCTATAGCCAGACCGCTGATCACCAAACGCCTTGTTGAAATAGCCCGGGCTGAGGGGGCCGATGCACTGGCTCACGGCGCTACGGGTAAAGGTAACGATCAGGTACGGTTTGAGCTTTCAGCAGCCTCTCTTGCCCCAGATCTGCACATCATTGCCCCATGGCGTGAGTGGAACCTTATGTCCAGAAGCGCATTAAACTTTTTTGCAGAACGGCACGGCATTCCCATCTCTTCCGGCGCCAAGCACTATAGTATGGATCGCAATATGCTCCATTGTAGCTTTGAAGGTGGTGAATTGGAAGACCCCTGGGAAGAACCGTTGGAAGCATCCCACATTATGGCAGTACCCATAGAAAAAGCCCCAAATGATCCTGAGTACATCACCATTACCTTTGAACATGGTGACCCGGTGGCCATTAACGGAGAAACAATGTCCCCTGCACAGATCATGATAACCCTGAACAAATACGGGCATAAGCATGGTATTGGCCGCGTTGACATGGTTGAAAACCGTTTCGTGGGCATCAAATCTCATGGGGTGTATGAAACCCCCGGTGGCACCATTATCCACGTTGCCCATCAAGACCTGGAGGGAATTACTCTGGACAGGGAAACCATGCGCGTACGTGACATGCTGGTACCCTCGTACGCAGCAGCCGTTTACAACGGCTTTTGGTACGCGCCGGAGCGGGAAGCCATGCAGGCATTTATTGACCGGGCGCAGGAGCGCGTTTCCGGAACGGTACGGCTTAAACTATATAAAGGTGTTGCCTGGCCTGTAGGACGTAAATCTGAAAAGTCCTTGTACTGTGCTGAGTTAGCCACATTTGAGGAATGCGCCACCTACGACCATAAAGACGCCTCCGGATTTATCAGACTGAATAGTTTGCGCATCCGTGGTTATCGAAAAGATCTTATCAAATAGAACAGTTGCTATCGTGTGGGAAAGGGGTTGCACAAAATCCCCTTCCCTGCGCTTTACCCTGCCTGCCCTGGAATACACACAACAACATAAATACTGGGTGATCAGCTTCCAGCAGCAACAACCTGGGCGGAGACCCATATGGCGAAAGAAAAACTCTGGGGCGGAAGATTCCATGACGGTACGGCGTCTTCCGTTGAGGCCTATACGCAATCTGTTTCCTACGATTGGGCACTGTACAAACAGGATATTGAAGGATCCTGCGCCCATGCCCGTATGTTGGCCAGGCAAGGCGTACTTACCCCCGCAGAAGCGGAACAGCTTGTTTCCGGGCTTGTTGCCGTACGTACCGAAATTGAAAACGGTATCTTCCAGTGGAAAAAGGAACTGGAAGATGTGCATATGAATATTGAAGTCCGCCTAACAGAGTTGGTTGGTGACGTAGGTAAAAAACTGCATACCGGCCGTAGCCGTAACGATCAAGTAGCGTTGGACTTTCGACTGTTTGTGTCCGATCGTCTCCGTGCGTGGCAAAACCTTACCCGCAAACTTATAGCGGCCTTTGTGGATATAGCTCAAGCACATGCCGATGTTATCCTACCTGGATACACGCACATGCAGCCGGCCCAGCCGGTAAGCCTTGCCCAGCATATGCTGGCCTACGCCTGGATGTTCCGGCGTGATGTTCTGCGCATTATTGACTGTGACCGCCGTGTGCGTATAAGCCCACTGGGCGCTGCTGCTCTGGCCGGCACCACCTACCCGCTTGATCCCGCATCCGTTGCCGAAGAACTTGGGATGTATGGCGTTTTTGATAACAGCATGGATGCTGTTTCTGACCGGGATTTTGTACTTGAAGCCCTGTTTTGTGCCACTACGATCATGATGCACCTCTCCAGGTTTTGCGAGGAGATCATTATCTGGTCCAATCCAGCCTTTGGGTTTGTGCACCTTCCGGACGCCTACGCAACCGGATCATCCATAATGCCACAAAAAAAGAATCCCGATGTGGCTGAGCTTATGCGCGGCAAAGTAGGCCGCGTTTACGGTGATCTTACAGCTATGCTGACTATCCTGAAAGGCCTTCCCCTGACATATAACCGCGACCTTCAGGAAGATAAAGAAGCTTTTTTTGATGCGAACAGTACCGTAAGCGCATCCCTCAACTTAATGACAGGCATGCTTACCGCGCTGCGTTTTGATGCAACAAACATGGCCCGAGCCATGACTTCGGGCTTTCTCAACGCTACAGAATTGGCCGACTACCTTGTAACCCGTGGTATCCCCTTCCGGGAAGCCCATCACATTACCGGGAAAGCCGTGGCCGAAGCTGAAAAACGGTGCCAGCCACTGGAAGCACTCCCCCTGACATATCTGCAGAGTTTGTGCGCTCAAATCGGACAAGATGTGTTTGCCGCTCTTGATTACAGGACTGCTGTAGCGCGACGCAATGCTCCGGGGGGAACAGGCCCCCTTTCTGTGGCGCAGCAGCTGAAAAAAATCAAGACCTGGCTTGATACTGGCAAACAGTAAGCACATTTTACTTGGCCGGATGAGGCCCGCGCGGTAAAAACCGCCATGTAT
>CAYRKU010000056.1:0-9722 GCA_964425055.1 uncultured Lawsonia sp.
CGACAGGGCAGAAGGCTGATTAAGCAAAACAGTACCGTTGATCTTGCCATGCCTCATCTTGTGCCTATAATAAAGCATAGGCATATTGCCGTAAGGAGAAGCGTAAAATATGACCAGCCAACTGAAAACATTTATGCTGCTTGTGCTGCTTTCCGCCCTGCTGATTGTGCTGGGTGGCTTTATCGGAGGTCGAGCGGGCCTTATTATTGCCTTTGGTCTGGCCATAGTGATGAATGTGGGCAGCTATTGGTACTCAGACAAGATCGTTCTGCGCATGTACAATGCCCGAGAGCTGACAGAAGACGAAGCCCCCATGATCCACACCATGGTAAGTGACCTCGCAGCCCAGGCCGGGATACCCATGCCGCGCATCTGTATGGTTCCTGAACAAGCGCCCAACGCCTTTGCCACTGGTCGTGACCCGACGCATAGCGTTATTGCTGTTACCGAAGGTATTGTCCGTCTACTTTCACCCAATGAGCTGAAGGGGGTGCTTGCCCACGAAACTGCCCATATTGCCAACCGTGATATCCTTATCCAGACTGTAGCCGGTGTTATGGCGTCCACCATTCTTTCCATTGCCAATTTCATGCAGTTTGCCGCTATATTTGGCATGGGCCGCAGCACTGATGATGAAGGGGGTGGATCAAATCCACTTGTGGCGCTTCTTTTGGCAATATTGGCGCCTGTTGCCGCTTCTCTGATTCAATTTGCCATTTCCCGCTCCCGGGAATATCTGGCAGATGCCACAGGGGCACGCTTTTGCGGCCGACCGCTGGATCTTGCCTCGGCCCTGGAAAAACTCCAAAGCTGGAACCAGCGCATCCCCATGCAGCGCGGTGCCCCGGCCACTGCGGAAATGTTCATCGTTGCGCCACTGTTTGGAATGAGTATGGCAAAACTGTTCAGCACACATCCAGATATCAGCGACAGGGTGGCCCGATTGCGGGCTATGGCAGCGGATCGGTAAAATACAGACCATCAGCCTGATATTTTCGAGGATTTTATGATAATAACGCACCGTTGCGGCCGAGTAGCCCTGATGGGGCCACCCAACGCGGGCAAATCCACACTGACCAACGCCCTTGTGGGCCAAAAGGTGGCCATTGTTACAGCCAAACCACAAACAACACGCAACAGAATTGTGGGTATCCTGACGCGTAAAGACGTCCAAATCATTTTTATGGACACGCCTGGCGTCCATGCCCTGCGCAGCCAGACCCATGGCCAGCTTGGCAAAATCATGGTGCAATCAGCATGGCAAACCTTTGCCGAGGCCCATTGCATCGTCCTAGTGCTTGATGGGGATATGTACCTGCGTAAATCAGAATATATGGAACGCGACCTGGCCCCGCTGCTGCAGCCTTTGGCTGAAGAAAAACGCCCCGTTATTGTGGCAGTGAACAAGGTGGATCTATTTCACGACAAATCGCGTATGTTACCCCTGCTGGAAAGGCTCTCCTCCCTGTTTCCCAGAGCCGAAATTTTCCCAGTTTCTGCCCTGAATAACGATGGTACTAAGCAGCTGATTGACCTGATCTGTTCGTATCTGCCTGAAGGCGAAGCTGAATTCCCGGCTGATCAGCTGAGTACCGCGCCGCTGAAATTTATGGCCTCGGAAATCATCCGTGAAAAGCTGTTCAATCGGCTATATCAGGAAGTGCCCTACTCCGTAGCTGTTGAAGTGGAAGTATGGGACGAAGAAGCGGATCTGGTAACCATTCATGCCGCCATTTACGTAGCCAGGCCTTCACACAAAGCCATGGTCATTGGCAGGGGCGGAGAAGGGATAAAGGCTATCGGTACAGCATCGCGTAAGGAAATCAAAGAACTTGTGGGCAAAAATGTTCATCTGGAACTCTGGGTCAGAGTTCGGGAAAACTGGGTTGCAGATCCACGCTTTCTGCACCACCTTGGCTTTGGTGCGGAATTTGACAGTTAACCCTGACAATACACTTCCAAACAGTTGAGAGGGAGCCATGAATGCCGTCTTCCCTATAAGCCCGGCTGAAAAAGCAGCTCTGGCTGACCGCTTCTCTGCCGTACAGGAGCGACTGGCCACTGCGGCCCGTGCTTCCGGCCGCACCATTACGGGCATACGCCTGATTGCCGTATCCAAGCTACACCCCGTTGATGCCATCAGCACTGTGTACAGCCTGGGGCAGCGTGTATTCGGGGAAAATTACGTGCAGGAAGCACTAGCAAAACAGGCTGCCCTGTCGAACACTGATATCGAATGGCATTTTATAGGTCATGTGCAAACAAATAAGGCCAAAGATGTCAGTGGCCGCTTTACCCTGATCCATACTGTCGATTCATTGAAACTAGCGGAAACCCTGGCCCGTCGCCTGCCGGAAACCTGCCCCAGGCAGAATATTCTGATACAGGTAAATATTGGGAACGAAGTGCAGAAATCCGGTGTAAGCGAACAGGACCTTCCGCAGCTGGTTGAGGCTGTTCTTGCCATTCCTCAGTTACAGCTGCGCGGTTTAATGTGCCTGCCACCATTTTTGGACAATGGCGAAGCAGCCCGACCCTATTTTGCACGGCTGCGAGAACTGCGGGACGGGCTGGAGGTGCGCCTTGGCCTGCATCTGCCGGAACTGTCCATGGGTATGTCCAGCGATTGTGAACAGGCTGTGGAGGAAGGCGCGACCCTTGTGCGGATAGGAACAGATATTTTCGGCCCACGCCAAACCTCCGCAGCTCTATAGCCCGGCGGCGTGACGCCAGCCGGCCAGAACGGATTTGAAATCCTCAAGAATGATCGCGTGATCAAAAGCCAGCTGCGGGAGCGCGTCCAATGGGTAAAACGCAGCCCCGGCAGCATCATCACCAGCCTGAAGCGACTCGGGATGCTCTGTATGCGCGATGTACACTACAGACAGGGTGTGCCGCCGCGGATCCCGCTGCGGATCGGAATAGACACCAAGCAGACTATCCAGAGTGATATTGAGCCCTGTTTCCTCTAGGGCTTCCCGCACGGCGGCCTGTTCCGCACTTTCCCCTTCTTCAATAAAACCGCCGGGCAGGGCATGCCCGTAGGGCGGCCTGCCCCGCTCTACCAACAGCACGCCGCACGCAGGAATGTAGATAATAACGTCCACTGTTGGAGCCGGGTTATGGTAACGCTCCAGCACAGCGCCACAGACAGGGCAGCTAAAATATTCTTTACTCACTCTCGCACCCCGGATTCATACGTTGTGTTGCGTACATTCCTATAGCCCGTATTTGTACCAGGCGGCACAGCTGCCTTCTGTGGATACCATGCATGGGCCAATGGGGCTGCCCGGTGTGCAGGCTTTCCCAAACAGAGGGCAACTATCCGGGGAACGTTTGCCCTTCAACACCTCGCCGCAGCAACAGCTAGGGATGGGGCGTACTTCAGGGAAACGCACATCAAAGCGCACCGCGGCGTCAAAGCGGGCAAATTCTTCATTAATGGCAAGTCCACTGTCCGGGATACTGCCAAGCCCGCGCCAGTGGGCATCCACCACATGAAAAACCCGAGCCAGAATGTCACGGGCGCGGGGATTGCCTGCTGCATTGACGGCACGCGGGTAGGCATTTTCCACCTGGAATACGCCTGTACGGTATTGTTTGGCCATACGGCAAAGGGCATCAAGGATATCAGCCGGCTCAAAGCCGGCCACCACGGCCGGCCGCTTCCATTCTCCGGACACAAACTGGTAGGGTTCCAGGCCAAGAATAGTCGATACATGCCCCGGCAGCAAAAAAGCATCAATCACGTTTTCAGGGTCATCCAACAATGCCCGCAGTGCCGGGGGAACCAGCTTATGGCAGGAGAGTACGCTGAAATTGTCAAGCCCCTGCCGGGCAGCAGTCAACACGGTGGCGGCAATGGCCGGGGCTGTTGTTTCAAACCCAACACCCAAAAAAATCACATCTGCATTCAGGTTCCCGGCAGCCAGAGAAAGCGCATCCAACGGCGAATAGACCACTTCCACCCTAGCCCCTTCGGCCTGGGCGTGTTTGAGCGAATGCCCGTCAGGCCCAGGGACGCGCATAAGGTCCCCAAACGTGGCGATGATCACGTTTTCCCTTTCTGCCAGGCTGAGAAAAGCCGCCACTTCCCTGTCATGCGTTACGCATACGGGGCACCCCGGCCCGGTAAGATGTGTAACCGTTGGCGGCAACAGACTGCGCAAACCATTGCGGAAAATGGAAACCGTATGAGTTCCACATACTTCCATAAAGCGCAACGGACGATCCAGCAGCGTGTTCAAATGCTGTAACAAGGCCTGGCAGAGCTTTGGATCGTGCAATGTCGGCTGGTGGGTGGAAAGAGGCATGCAGGCTCCGAAGAAAACTGTTCGGGTTATACGTGTACCATTCGTACGCAATATTACCAGTATAGCACGATTCGATCAGAGCATAAACCCCTGGCCAGGTAGATGAATTTTGACATTTCGTCTGTTCTGCGGCATGTAGAAAGTAGAACATATCAAGAATAAATATCATGCGTCAGGAACAGGGATACAGGCATGAGTATTGCTTTTACGGAAACGGAACGCGCCATTCTGTGCATTGTCCAGGATCAACTTCCTGATTCGCTAACGCCCTATGCGGATATTGCCCAGGCAACAGGTACTGATGAAGCACGTGTTTTGCAACTTCTACGCACACTGAAGGCAAACGGCACCATCCGCCGCTTTGGAGCCAGCATCAAGCATCAACGGGCAGGCTGGGCCTACAATGCCATGGTGGTGTGGTGCATTGCTGAGAATCTGGTGGACGAAGCAGGCAGCTACGCGGCCCGACATCCGCGTATTTCCCACTGCTATTACAGGCCAACCACAGTACCGGACTGGCCTTATACGTTATACACCATGATTCACGGCCAAAATGAAGGGGATTGTCAGCAGGTCATTGAACAGCTGAGGCGGGAAACCGCCCTGGATGAATACGCTGTGCTGGAAAGCCTGGCCGAACTGAAAAAAACATCCATGACCTATTTTCCCCTAGAAGGGGCAACTTCATAACCGGCTAACCCAGTATGCCCTTAACACTCTAAATTAAATAAGGGTCGTTGCATGAATACGGATCGCTCCGATGCTCTGTTTCAGGAAGCCCGCAATCTTATTCCCGGTGGTGTCAACAGCCCGGTTCGGGCCTGCGTTTCCGTAGGATGCGATCCACTGTTCATCGCTTCCGGCCGGGGCAGCCATATCACCACTGTGGATGGGCAGGATATGATTGACTATGTTCTGTCCTGGGGGCCCATGCTGCTTGGGCATGCGCATCCTGATGTAACCCGCGCTGTTGTGGAGGCTGTCAGCCGGGGAACCAGCTATGGAGCCCCCTGTGCTGCCGAAGTGGAGCTGGCGCGGGAAGTGGTAGCCGCTTTCCCGGCTATGGATATGGTTCGCATGGTCAATTCCGGTACAGAGGCCACCATGAGTGCTCTGCGCCTGGCCCGCGCTGTAACCGGCCGCAACCGGGTACTGAAATTTATCGGCTGTTACCACGGCCATGCTGATCCTTTCCTGGCCAGCGCAGGGTCAGGCCTGGCTACGCTATCCATTCCGGGGACACCGGGAGTACCCGAAGCCACAGTCCAGGATACACTGCTTGCTCCCTATAACGATCTGGACAGCGTGGAAGACGTGTTCCGCCTGTACAAAAATGAACTGGCTGCCGTTATTGTGGAACCTGTAGCCGGCAACATGGGTCTGGTACTTCCCAATGAAGGCTTTCTTAAAAGATTACGGGCATTGTGTGATGCCAACGGCACGCTGCTGATCTTTGACGAAGTCATCACGGGTTTTCGTCTTGAATACGGTGGTGCTCAGACCCGGTTTGGTATTGAACCTGATTTAACCACTCTTGGAAAAATTATAGGCGGCGGCCTCCCTGTAGGCGCGTTTGGCGGCAAAACCGAATTGATGCGCCACATTGCCCCAGCCGGTACAGTGTATCAGGCAGGCACACTTTCCGGCAATCCTCTGGCTATGGCTGCGGGCCTTGCTACGTTACGTGTACTGCAACACTGCGATTATGCCCAACTTGAGGCCAAGGTAGCCCAGTTTACTGCTGAGCTGGGACGCATCCTCAAGCAAAAAGGGCTGCCGGTGATCATCAGTCACATTGCCTCCATGTTCACAGTATTTTTTACAGAAAAACCCGTTCACCGCTTTGAAGACGTTGCTGCTGGCGATACTGCCCTGTTTGGCCGCTTTTTCCGGGCAATGCGGGAACAGGGCATCTTCCTTGGCCCATCGGCGTGTGAAGTTTCCATGGTTTCTTTCATGCACTCTGATGCCGATTTTGAGGCCACCCTGCAGGCTGCCCGAACCATAGATAACTGACAGGCATACGCGGCGGTGCAGGCCACTAGGCAATGCTCCAATATAGGCAGGCACACCAAGGTACACGACACCAAGCTGCAGCCGGCTATGGCAAACGTGCGTGTAGGGCGAAAACTACGATAGGCAAACTGATAAAATACCGTACTTCGGATGAAACCTGGCAAAATTCCTACGCAGGCAAACTAACAACACGGATTGTATGGAAATTTTGGAGAAACGAAGCCGCGAAACTGTGCAGAGTGGAGCACCTGGACAAAAAGGCATGGAGCCGTGTACGTTGCGGGCAGGGTGTCCCTATTTCCTACAGAAAAATGTTGAAAGAATTCAGAAGCGCATACGCTAAACCCCTGAAGGAGAACCCCCGATGGAAAAACTGCATGTTTCCACTCACGCACGGGAAGAGATGCTCAACGTCACTGAACTGCTGCGCGAAGCCGTGCAGACTCAGGGCTGGAATGATGGGGTACTCACCGTGTTCTGCCCGCACACTACCTGCGGACTAACGGTGAATGAAGGCTTCGATCCGGATGTTCCCCGGGATATGACCGACTTTTTCTGCAGTCTTGTGCCACAATCTCTACACTTCCGCCACATCGAAGGCAATTCTGATGCTCATATCAAGGCCACTATGCTAGGCAGCTCCGTTCAGCTCATTGTGGAAGAAGGAAAGATTGCCCTCGGTACATGGCAGTCCATCTGGCTCTTTGACGGCGATGGCCCGCGTACCCGCCAGATCTGGCTGAAATGGCAGGGAAAAAGTCGCTGAAGCAGGACACCGCGCACTCCGCTCCAGCCAGAATGCCCGCCTGCACCCTGTTTCTGCCACTGCGTGTACACGGAACAAAAAGCCCATGGCGACCAATACGTCATTTTCTGAGCGACACATTACTGGACTGAACGCAGAAAACGAAAAACCAGGACTGTTTCACAGCAACCGCAAATAGCCCATCGTACCTGCGAAAATATACCGGGCAAAGCAGGTAGCACCTGAAGAATACTCTCTCACGATTTCCGGCACGCTTTTACCACAGAACTTATTACCACCGGCACAAACCTGGAACCGCGGCTTTGCTGATGGAGCATATAAAACGCACCATACTGCCAACACAGTGCCAATGTGTCGTAATACTGTGTAATTTATGCCTATTTATAAAATTGCTGTTCTCATGAAATCTGGTCTTCCCCCCCCCATAGGAGCCTGCAAAGCACAGAAGTATCCCTTGCGTTTCGATTTTTTTTGATATAAAAAGCAACGCAATACGACCAGTCGGCCGTAGCCTTAGACTCATATTTAATATAAACCTTTTTTTGGAGAATGCCGTTATGATGACAGCTGATCAGTACATCCAGTCGCTTCGCGACCTTGGTCCACGAAATGTGTACGTTCTGGGCAAAAAAGTGGACAATATTGTGGATCACCCCATGATCCGGCCCTCTATCAACTGTTGCGCTATGACGTATAAGCTGGCCGAATTCCCGGAATATGAAGATTTGATGACAGTAACATCCAATCTTACAGGCAAAAAAATCAATCGCTTCACCCATCTGCATCAAAGCCCCACAGACCTAGTAAACAAGGTCAAAATGCAGCGCCTGATGGGCAACATGACAGGGTCGTGTTTCCAACGCTGCGTGGGTATGGATGCCCTGAACGCCGTATGGTCCACCACTTATGAAATTGATCAAAAATACGGTACCCCCTACCATGAACGCTTCAAAAAATTTCTGATTGAATGGCAGGATAAAGACTGGACCGTTGACGGTGCTATGACTGATCCGAAAGGTAACCGCGGTAAAGGCCCCTCCGGGCAGTCTGATCCGGATATGTTTGTACATATTGTAGAGCGCCGGGAAGATGGCATCGTGGTCCGCGGGGCAAAAATGCACCAGACTGGTGTGCTGAACTCGCATCATATTCTTGTTATGCCTACCCAGGCCATGCGTGGTGAAGAGAAAGATTATGCTATCTCCTTCTCTGTTCCCGCCAACGATCCCAGCCTCATTTTCATCTATGGGCGCCAGGCCAGTGATACCCGCAAACTTGAAGAAGGCTCCAAAATCGACGTGGGCAATGCCAACTACGGCGGGCAGGAAGCCATTGTTATTTTCAATAATACCTTCATCCCCTGGGAAAATGTCTACATGTGCGGCGAAATGGATTTTGCCGGCATGCTGGTTGAACGTTTTGCCGGCTATCACCGGCAATCGTACGGCGGCTGCAAAGTGGGCAACGGCGACGTACTTATCGGTGCCACGCAGTCTATGGCCGAGTACAACGGCGCGGCCAAAGCCTCCCATGTAAAAGACAAGATCATTGAAATGATCCACCTGAATGAAACCCTGTACAGCTGTGGTATTGCCTGCTCGGCAGAAGGTCGCAAAACAGCTGCCGGCAACTACCTTATCGATATGATGCTGGCCAATGTCTGTAAGCAGAATGTTACCCGTCTGCCATATGAAATTGCCCGCCTGGCTCAGGATATCGCCGGTGGTCTTATGGTCACCATGCCTTCTGAGGCTGACTTCAAGTCACCTGAAGTGGGAGCATGGTGTAACAAGCTGATGGCCGGTGTGGAAGATGTACCCACTGAACACCGTCAGCGTATGCTCCGCCTTGTTGAAAACATGACCATCGGCGCAGCAGCTGTAGGCTATCTTACCGAATCCATGCATGGTGCCGGTTCGCCCCAGGCACAACGTATCATGATTTCCCGTGGTGCCAACCTTGAAAGCAAAAAGAAACTGGCCCGCCGCCTTGCCGGTATTGACCCTGACGGCTTGTTCTGATTGATCCGTACACGGGGCGCCTCAAAAAGGCGCCCCGTTTTATCTGCCTTAATAGCTGCAGAAGTGCGCTGCCGAATATGGTTTCCCTGTACAACCCCAAGACATTGCTACCGCAGGGGGCATAAACCGTTTTCAACAAAAAACTGCAAAATCAGCTCACAGGTTTTGCTACGTAGCTCTGAGGAACCGCCTCCTGCATGCGCCCCCAGACGCATGCAGCGTAACCACGCCTGTTCAAAGGCTTCTGCATTCATATTTTCGCCACTGCACTCGTCAGTATACGATCCATCGTCCTCAAGCAGAAAATGACAGTCTTTGAAGCATTGCGCCTGAGGATAATATCGAACCTGGCCACAGGATTCCCAGGCATGATGCGCCTCAGGGAAAACATGTACCCGAACATCGGCCCCGCCTGTACGCAACCGGTGGGCATAGCGCAGTGCAGGTTCTGTACCTGTAAAATCATCCTGGCCGCCGATCAGCATAAATATGGGGGCATTTGTGGTGACAGGATGGCGTGGTTGAAGTGATGCTGGCGGTGCGATAGCCACATGCGCAGCAAAACATTCCGGCCCATAGCTCTGAAACGGCAGACGCAGGGCAGTG
>CAYRKU010000057.1:0-3480 GCA_964425055.1 uncultured Lawsonia sp.
CTGTTAGTCAGTGTGGACTCTCTGTTCCAGCTTGAGATGTATGGACAGGTCAACCCCAACGGCAAAGTCATGATCCGCATCAATCCCGGCATCGGCGCCGGACATCACAAAAAAGTGATCACAGCAGGCAAGGAAACCAAATTTGGCATCGACCTTTCCAAAATGGATGAAGTACGCACCATTCTCGCCAAATATAATCTGACCCTGGCAGGGCTCAATCAACACATCGGTTCACTGTTCATGCAGGCCGATGGCTACCTTGATGCCATGGATGTGATGCTCCATTTTGTTCAGACTGAAATGCCAGATTTGCTTCCGTGTATTGAAAGCATTGATTTTGGTGGCGGCTTCGGCATCCCCTACCATAAATATGATGGAGAAAACCGCCTTAACATAGCGGAGTTAGGGGCACGCCTCCATGCCAAACTCGCCACATGGGTTGCAGAAACTCATTATAAAGGTAGATTCTTCATTGAACCGGGCCGCTATATTGTTGCCGAATGTGGCGTTCTGCTCGGATCAGTATACGCAACCAAAAACAACGGGCCCAACCGATATGTGGGCACTGATCTCGGCTTCAACGTTCTGATCCGTCCAGCCATGTATGATTCCTTTCATGATCTGGAGATCTACCGCGAAAACGGTATTCCCGATCACAATCTTGTGGAACAGACAGTTGTGGGCAATATTTGCGAAAGCGGCGATATTCTGGCCAAAAACCGTCTCCTCCCTCTGATGCATGCGGGTGACATTCTAGGCATTCTGGATGCCGGTGCATATGGTTTTGTAATGTCGTCAAGCTATAATCAGCGGCCCCGCGCTGCCGAGGTCCTCATTACCAGCAACGGCACACCAAAATTGATCCGCCGCCGTGAAACATTGGAAGACCTTACCAGACAATTTGTGAACTAACCACCACTACATACGATGTTGTCTGCCGGGATCTTCCAAAACTATATGGGATATCCTGGCTCTTTTTCCTCAATACATCGAACAATGACCAAACCCAAACAGACAAAATTTCCTGTATACAAACCGAATGCAGTGGGCTCGACAACCCGCTGCCAGGGGTAAGGGCGAGATGGTATGGATATTGTTCTTTTTCAACCAGAAATTCCTCCCAATACGGGCAATATAGCGCGTCTATGTGCGGCCATGGACACGACGCTTCATCTTATTGAACCACTGGGGTTCAAGTTGGACGATCGTTACCTCAAAAGAGCGGGACTGGACTATTGGCCCCATGTACGCATGCACTTATGGCCGGCCATCACTGGCTACCTGCACACGGCTGGCAAGGGCAAACGCCTTGTACTGACCAGTGCACGCCGTGGGGAACCGCTTCAGCACTTCTCCTTTACCCGTGAGGATGCCCTGGTCTTTGGCCCGGAAACATCCGGTCTGCCAACGGAAATTTTCGATCTGTCCGATCAAATCGTACGTATCCCCATATGCAAAGAGGTTCGTAGCATCAACCTGTCTACAGCCGCAGGAATTA
The DNA here is from genome assembly GCA_964425055.1 of uncultured Lawsonia sp. Classification (GTDB taxonomy): domain Bacteria; phylum Desulfobacterota; class Desulfovibrionia; order Desulfovibrionales; family Desulfovibrionaceae; genus Bilophila. The sequence goes on from CAYRKU010000057.1 coordinate 1,499, forward strand.
TTCTGTTTCAGGCGTTGGCCAATACAGGATTACTAGACGAAACAATCTCTTCATAACACAAACTCCTGCAGCGGGCAGGACACTCAACCTCTGTGTAACAACGTAACCATATTCCTACTCCACACACATGAATGCAGAACGCTTGAAAACTATCCGGAAGATGGCCTAGCCACAGAGTATCATGCCCACCCACAAATCTGTCTTGGGTGGTGCTCTGTTGTAATTGAGCCTCCTTTGCCATATCCACAAAGTCAACTCATCGCAACTCACATAAAACTAAGGAGGTACAATGCTAACCAATGAATATTCCGCCATCGAGCTTCAGGACTATGCCACGTATGCTCCATATTTTGCGCAAACACCGGAACGTGTTGCTGATTATACATTCACCAATTTATGGGGATGGGGAGAGCACTATGCCCTTGAATGGAAAACTGCACATAATCTATGCTGGATCAGGCAACAAGCTCACCATAATGCAACATCCCCTTTGCTCTGGGCTCCAGTCGGTAACTGGGAAACATGCGCCTGGGAAAATATGCCGGAGTTGACCCCAGGCACCGTCATGGTCCGTGTTCCAGAACTGCTGTGTACTCTTCTAGCACAACGTTTTTCAGGCAAAATTGTCATTGAGGAAACACGGGGACAGTGGGAATATGTGTATTCTCGACAGGCGCTAGCCACTCTAAGTGGTAAGCGACTGCACAAAAAAAAGAACCATGTCAACGCATTTATAAAGCAATATGGTGAAACCTACGTCACATTGCAAAGCAAAGACATACCACAGGCCCTTGCACTACAATACACCTGGTGCAAACAGCGTGACTGTGAACAATCCGCAGCACTTCTTACGGAAAGTGAAGTGGTGTGTTCCATACTTCGGCAATGGGATCATTTACCTGGGCTTATGGGGGGTGCACTGCTGGTTGAAGGACAAATGGCAGCCTTTACCGTGGGCGAACGGCTTGATGAAAACACATTGGTTGTTCATTTTGAAAAGGGGCTTCCCGAATTTCGCGGTGTATATCAGGCCATAAACTTTTGCTTTGCCAACCATGCAGGGGAAGGCTTTGAACAGATCAATCGGGAACAAGATGCCGATGAAGAGGGGCTGCGCCAAGCTAAGGAAAGCTACTGCCCGATAGCGTTCATGAAAAAGAATACTGTCCGCTTTCTATAGGCAGGGACTGCACAACACCCTGCAATATTATTCCCAGCTATACACTGCCATACTGTACCGAAAAAATGTGTAAGAGTAGACGCACGCAGCATGCGCCCTGCTGCTCATACAATCTTGTATATTAGTTGCGGTTACGGATTTTATTGCGGTACGCACGAACAGCCTGGATGTGCCCTTCAAAGTCCGTACTGAACACATGTGTGTTGCCTTCACCTTTGGCAACAAAATATAAGTAATTGTGTTGCTCAGGGTTGGCCGCCGCACGCATACAGGCCAAACCCGGTGAGCAAATCGGGCCTGGCGGTAACCCCAAATGCTTATACGTGTTGTACAGATTGCCGGGATCATCAAGCTGACTGCGCTTCAGCGTGCCATCAAAAGCTTCGCCAATGCCGTAGGCAGTGGTGGGGTCAGCCTGCAGCAGCATCCCCAGGTTCAGCCGATTGGCATACACACCGGCTATCTTGGAACGTTCTGCAGCGACTGATGTTTCCTTTTCAACTATAGATGCCAAAATGACAATCCGTCGCACTTCATCCGCATGTTCAGGACCAGGACGCTTCCCTTCTGGCCAAAGCAGGGCAGTCCTTCGCCAGAAAGTATCAATAAGTTTCCCCACAATCTGCCTCGCTGTAACCGCGTTCAGATCTAACGGTCTCATGATCAGATAGGTGTCAGGATAAAGAAAGCCCTCTGCGCTGCTGCCCGGGATACCCCAATAGCGTAAAAACTGTGGATCAAAAATCAGTTTTTTAAAATCTTCATAACGCACCATACCAGCTGCTTCAAGACGTTTACCGGT
>CAYRKU010000057.1:3490-9457 GCA_964425055.1 uncultured Lawsonia sp.
ACCAGGGAAGCCCTTCAGGAATGATTACCCGTTCAAATACGGGCGAACCGCTGATCAGCTGATCAAGTACCTGTTCCGGAAGCCATCCGGTATTCACCTGAAACCGTCCGCTGCGCAGCCGGCCCGTAACCTGTTTCCAGCGTGCAAGCAAAACAAACAGGTCCGCATTGCTTACAGCTCCAAGTTGTTCCAGCTCTTCAGCCAGCGCACTGAACGAGGTACCGGAGTTGATGGTCACATTCACATCATGCGCGGGGTTGATGGCAGGATCTGTCCCCGGAGAGTGCAGAAAACTATATCCCCATACACCCACAGCCACACAGGCAGTTATGATAATCAGCAAAAGCCCTGCCAGCAGTCTACTCCATTTCCCATACCGAGATTGCTGAGAGTGCATATCCTGTTCTGCTGTGGGCTCATGGGATGGGGAAATATTATTTTCCGGGATCATAGCAGCTTACGTTGGATTTCAGGTTGATCAATAAAGGACTGTAAAATACGCACAGCTGCCTGTTGATCAATAATGGGACGGAATGCCGCCGCCGAACGCCCTGCAGAGCGCAAATCCAGCGCTGCCTCCATACTACTGAGCGCCTCCGGCATGATATAAATGGGCAGGGGTGTACGCCTGGCCAGACGATTTATAAAATTACGCACTTGCCTGGTAGTAAGTGTTTCTGTACCGTCCATGTCAAGGGGCCATCCTACTACCAGAGCATCCGGTTTTTCTATGCCAATACACGCAATCAATTCTTCAAAAAAGGCCTTGCGTGTTTTCATCACTATGGTCCGCCGGGGAAAAGCCAATTTCCCTCCTGTATCCGATACTGCAATGCCTGTTCGCTTCTGCCCATAATCCACGGCAAGATATTTCATGACAACACCAACCCCTAACCCGGTTCAGCAACAGGCAGGATTGTGCTCTTCCGGGCTCAATGCTAACTATACCCGTACGATATTTTGCCCGAAAAAGTACCTTTTTGCAATCTTCCCATCCTGATCGGAGGTTTTATGGATTTTTTTAAGCTTGTATCTATGGCCCGCACATGTCGGCGTTTCAAAAAAGACAGCCTCTCCCCGGACACTCTTGACTGGCTGATTGATTGTGCCCGTTTGGCACCCAATGGGGGTAATGCACAGGTATTACGCTATGCCGTGGTGGCAACCCCCCAAGGCTGCTCGGCTTTGTTCCCCCTGTTGAAATGGGCTGGCTATTTGCATGACTGGGCAGGCCCAGAACCCAGGGAGCGCCCTACAGGATATATTGTCATCCTGAGTAATGCAGGCAAGCGTGGCCAACTGACAGCCATTGATACCGGGATAGCCGCGCAAACCATACAACTTGCAGCTGCAACAAAAAATATTGGTTGCTGCATGATTATCTCCTTTAATCCTGACGCAATGAGACAAGTACTCGATCTGCCCGAAGGCTATACTCCCTTACTTGTTCTCGCACTCGGCATGGAAAAAGAAGTTCGATGTATCGATCCAATACCGGCCAATGGTTCCATAAAATACTGGCGGGACGAACAGGGGGTACATCATATACCCAAGCGTTCACTTGAAGATGTGATTATCACAAGAAAATGATCCATGGGTAAGCATGCGAAGTATGATTTTCGGTTGCGATCAACAGCATCTACAGCTATACTCAATCTTGTCGGCAAATCTCACGGGCTGAGAGTGGGTTTGTCCCAACCCCTTGGATTCCTGATGCTGGCTAATCTGCTGTAGGGAAGCGTACCTGGCTGTGTACTGAACGCCTGCCTTTCCGGTAGGCGTTTTCTTTCCGGATGCTGGAGGAATGCATGCGTATTGTGGTCAATGGCAAAAGCATGACCTGCCCTGATACTTTTACTCTGATGGACCTTATCCACCAACTTGGCCTTTCGCCTCAAAAAATTGTGGCAGAACGCAATCAGCAAATCGTTCCAGCTGTATTATTTGCCGAAACAGCTCTGGCAGAAGGTGACAGCCTCGAGCTACTTCAATTCGTTGGCGGTGGCTGATACCTTCCTGCATTACCACACGCCTGCTGAATCGCTGATGTTACGCAGACGTTGTGTGCTCCTGTTCAAACAAAAACCAAACATCTCTGTATGATGGAAGGATTTTCTCAAAGTTTTTCTTCTGATCGGCTGCGTATCGGCAGTGTGGATCTGAGCAGTCGCCTTTTTATCGGAACTGGTAAATACGGAGCTGACAGCATCATCCCAGCTGTGGCCCAGGCTTCTGGAGCTGAAGTGATCACCGTGGCCTTACGCCGTGTAGACCTGAGCAACAGAAAAGATAATGTCCTTTCCCACATTCCGTCTTCCATGCGCCTGCTTCCCAATACTTCCGGTGCGCGTACAGCCGAAGAAGCCGTACGTATTGCCCATCTGGCCCAGGCTGCCGGGTGCGGCAACTGGATCAAGATTGAGGTGATCTCTGATACACGGCACCTGCTGCCGGATGGTTACCAAACTGCTAAGGCAACTGAGATTCTTGTCCGGGAAGGCTTTACAGTACTGCCCTATATCAATCCGGATCTCTATGTTGCCAGGGATCTGGTCAATGCCGGGGCAGCCGCCGTTATGCCTCTAGGTTCCCCCATTGGCTCTAACCGGGGCTTACAAACAAAAGAGATGATCCGCATCCTTATTGAAGAAATATCTCTGCCCATTGTGGTAGATGCCGGTATCGGCAGGCCCTCACAGGCATGTGAAGCCATGGAAATGGGGGCAGCCGCCTGTCTGGTAAATACGGCCATCGCCACAGCTGGAGATCCTGTACTCATGGCTGCTGCCTTCAAACAGGCAGTCATTGCCGGCCACCAGGCCTCACTGGCCAAAACCGGGCCCATACTCCAAAACGGCGCATCCGCTTCCTCTCCATTAACCGGGTTTCTCAATGACATGGAGAGCATAGAACAGTGAACCGCCAATTTTCTGATATCATGCCCGACTGGCCGATTAAAATGGTCTCCGCTGCCATTGATTCCGGCTCTGAAAATGATGTAATCCGCGCTTTGGAAAAGGCTGAGACAGCGCAACGCCTCTCCCCCCGCGATTTCATGGCGCTTGTATCCCCTGCGGCAGAGCCACATCTTGAACATATGGCCCACCTGGCTCAGGATATAACTGTCCGCCATTTCGGCCGGAGTATCCAGCTGTTTACTCCATTATACCTGGCCAATTTCTGCACCAACCAATGCGTTTACTGCGGATTCAATACCAGAAATCACATCCAGCGTTCCATGCTCAGCATGGATGAAGTAGATGCCGAAGGCCGAGCCATTGCGGCAACCGGACTCCGTAATATCTTGCTGCTTACCGGTGATGCTCCGGCCAAAACAGGGTCTGCATACATTGCCGCGGCTGTACGCCGCCTCCGGCCATATTTTCCGGGCATTGGCGTAGAAGTATATTCCATGACAGTAAACGAATACCGCATTCTGGTAGAAGCTGGCGTGGATGCATTTACCATGTTTCAGGAAACTTACAACGCACCCCTGTACGCCAAGCTTCATCCAGCAGGGCCCAAGCACGACTATCTTTTCCGCCTAAACGCTCCAGACAGGGCCGCTCAGGCTGGTATGCGCACGATAAATATAGGCGCGCTGCTGGGGTTGGATACCTGGCGCACTGACGCCTTCTACACTGGGCTGCACGCAGCATGGATCGAATACGCTTGGCCAGGTGTGGGTATCGCGGTCTCCACACCACGTATGCGGCCGCATGAGGGTATGTTCACTGCTGTACACACTGTTACTGATCGAGACCTTGTCCAATATATCCAGGCCCTGCGCCTTTTTCTGCCAACTGCCGGTATTACCCTGTCCACGCGGGAAAGGCCTTCCTTGCGTGATCGGTTGATCACTCTTGGTATTACCCGTATCTCAGCAGGAGTATCCACCGCAGTGGGCGGGCATACCCCTACCGAAACAGAACGGGGCAACTCTGCACAATTTGAAATAGCTGACCAACGGAATGTGGACGAAATAATGCTGGCTATCCGGGCCCAGGGCTACCAACCGGTATGTAAATGCTGGGAACCTCTGGATACAGTATATGCCTGTGGGAAAAGTGCATGAATCAATTCTGTCTGGATAAGGCCCTCGCACCGCACCTGACCAGTCAACAGCGCTCACGTTTAGCCCAAGCGCATGGGCATTGTTGATGCGGGAAGACTGGGTTCAAATTGTGCCGTTTTACTTGCCCGAACGGGCATAGGACATATCATCCTGATATTGTACACACTTCCAACCTCAACCGGCAACATTTCTTCCCACACCACCTGAACAGCCCTAAAGTTGATGCCCTGGCCGAACAATTGTGGGTCTTAATCCTGCTCTTGATCTCGTGCTGAGCCACGAGCCGCAAAACCAATATAGCAATCTGTACACTGTTTACCGGATGCAATGTGGTGGTGGAAGCTGTTGATACAGCGGAAGGTAAATGCATGTTGGTAGACGCATTGCTGCAGGCCGGGCATACCGTAATCTCCGCTTCAAGCCTGGCAGTATGGGGTGGTCCAACTATGCTGCAACGCCGAATGGGCAGATTGGTTTTGGTGGGGGATATGGTTCGTGGCGTCGGCCCAGGCCAGCCGGTATTGGCCCCACGGGTTGTTATGGCCGCAGCACTTGAAGCAGATGCCGTAATTGAACAACTTTTGGGGCACAATGCCCTGAAACCCAGGTTTCAGCCGATGAATCAGCATGAATTATGCAAAATTTCAGTTGCAATGTCACGTGCCGCTAATACCAGGTCCGCTCTCCCTCAATATTTCTCCTGATACCCAGTTCCCCTGCCCAGGTTCATCTACCTTGGCCTGCTGCAATACCGTCCCGGTATCTAGGCAATTCACCCTTGCACTCTGTCACAAAAGGCATCTCATATCCGCACACAGACAGTACTGTTAAGAAATAAGCCTGATCGCACTGTCGTGCGGAATTGCGCCGCACCAGAAAAATATTTTTCAACAGACAATCCTTGTCAGACAAATATATTTAGTTTACTATGATAAAATATATGGCAGGGCAGTTCACAACGGTATACCTGCTTTCCTGTTTTTATCCGCGGCAGGTCAGATTCATGCTGATACAGAAAGAACATATGCTGAGCACTCTCAAAGATGCCTATTCTGCCTATTTCGATGAAATGACCATCGACACTGCTGTCTCTTTCCTTGTTGCCTCTTATGCATATCACTCTTCAAACGAATGTTATGTTCTCTACAGAGAGGCCAAACTTTGGAGAGCTGAAGTCCATGAATTTGTATATATTTTTTCCTTTCCGGCACTTACTGCCGCCACCTATGTAACATGCAGGCAATATGCCCATGAAGCAGGGATGAAACATATCCGGCCACATATTGACCACATGTCATCCTATATCACCGCCATACTGATCTGCGAGAGCATTACCGATGAAGCCGCCAACTTGCTCGAAACAACGCGGATCCGAAAAAATTTCCTATTTTCCCTGCATGGATGGATGGAATTCCGTACCGTAGCTGTGGAGCTCTCCACTGGTCGAATTGTCGCCAACCGGGCTGCGGCTGCGGGGGATGTCAAAAAATTCATGCGCGAAAATGTGGAGAAAGCTCAATTGAGGAGGAGTTAAATTGAGTGCACTTGCTATTCTTCTGATAGGACTTGTCTGCCTTGTGGCCGGCTATTTCCTTTATGGTTCGTGGCTTGAAAAGCAATGGGGGATCGACAATAGCAGACCAACCCCATCGCATACCCAGCAGGATGGTGTAGACTATGTTCCCGCTAAAGCTCCTGTACTTTTGGGGCACCATTTTTCTTCCATTGCCGGCGCTGGCCCTATTAACGGCCCCATTCAGGCGGCCATTTTTGGCTGGCTCCCCTGCTTCTTATGGATTGTTATCGGCGGTATCTTTTTTGGCGCGGCACACGACTATGGCGCGCTCATTACTTCCGTACGCCACAAGGGCGCTTCTATAGGAGAAGTTATT
>CAYRKU010000058.1:0-9111 GCA_964425055.1 uncultured Lawsonia sp.
CTGTTGACACCCTGATTGGTGGAGATGAGGGGGATTGAACCCCTGGCCTCAGCGATGCGAACGCTGCGCTCTCCCAGCTGAGCTACATCCCCACATAGGAGGATAAAAAGCAACAAGGGGTAAGTAGTCGCACCCGGGCACTTTGTCAAGAATATTTTCCGACAGGAAGCCATAAAGCTAACTGTTGAATGACAGTGTGACGGCAGGCAAAACAGCAATTTATCGCCCCGCTCAGAGCATCTTTTGAATCAGCAGCATGTTTTGTTTGATTGCCGGTATCAGATAGGGTATGATTAAGAATATAGATATTGGCGTGCTCACGTCATGATCGGTGCCCATCGTACAAGTTGTGAAGCCTAGGCTGTGTGAAAAGTCTGGCCGCGGCAATAGACACGACCGGGCATATTATGGGCAACGATCTGTTGAATCTGATCTTCGGTTTCGCAAACAGCTCTAAACCCCTTACCGATACGAGGCACATCATGAGTATCAACTACTTTCATGCGATTCTGGAACTGGCCACCACTGTCAACTCCTGCCTTAACCCGCATGAAGTGCTGCAGCGCATCACGGAACAGACAGCCAAAAACATGAACTGCCATGCATCCACCCTGCGCCTGTTGGACAATACGGGGAGAATTCTCCTGGCCAGCGCCGCCTATGGGCTTTCGGCGGGCTATATGCGTAAAGGCCCTGTTGAAATCACCAAAAGTGGTCTGGATGGGGAGGTCCTTTCGGGTAAAATTATTCATTTGCGCGACGCAACCAGTGATGGGCGCTTCCAGTACCCGGAAAACGCCAAAGCCGAGGGTCTGGTTTCTGTACTTTCAGCGCCACTTATAGTGAATGCAAAATCCATTGGTATTTTACGCGTCTACTCTCATGAAGAGCGGGACTTTAGCCCCGATGAATACGACTTTATGCGCGGTGCGGCCAATATTTCTGCCATTGCTATTGAAAATGCCAGGATGCATGAAGCCACCCGTAAAAACTATGAATTGCTCACCTCCTATAATTATCAAATATTTGATGAATAAAACAGCATCCCGCACAGATCACCTGTAACGGAATAAGGAAGACAGCATGGACAGGATTAAAGTAGGCATTAATGGTTTTGGCCGCATCGGCAGGCAGGTTTTTCGCGCCCTTTATGGTAAACATAAGGATCGGGTGGAAGTTGTGGCGATCAATGATCTGTTTGATGCCAATACCAATTTTCATCTTCTTGAATATGACAGCAATTACGGCCGCGCTGGATTTAACGCCCAGGTTGAAGGGGATGAAGCGCATATCGGCGATTGGAACATTCACTGCTTTGCCGAACGGGATCCGCAAAAACTACAATGGGGGAATATTGGTGTGGACTTTGTTGTGGAATCCACCGGTATTTTCCGTTCAGCAAAACAGGCGCAGGTGCATATTGATAATGGTGCCAAAAAAGTTATCATCACAGCTCCGGCCAAAGATGAAGACATCACCATCGTCATGGGCGTGAACCATACCAATTATGATCCAACCCGGCATCACATAGTATCCAATGCTTCCTGCACCACCAATTGCCTGGCACCGGTAGCTCTTATTGTCCAACGGCTATTCGGCATTTCTTCCGGTACCATGACCACGGTACATGCGTATACCAATGACCAGCGTATTCTTGACCTGCCGCATAAGGATTTGCGGCGCGCCCGCGCAGCTGCCTGCAATATCATCCCCACGTCCACCGGTGCAGCTCAGGCCGTGGCCAAGGTTATCCCCTCACTTAAAGGGAAATTTACCGGATGGTCTTTGCGGGTACCCGTGCCCACAGTTTCTATTGTGGACTTCACCGCGCTGCTTGAGCACAACACTGATACAGAAACCCTGCGTACTGCCTTGAAAGACGCGGCCGGTAATGAATTGAAAGGCATTCTGGCCTACAACGAAGCCCCCCTGGTGTCTTCCGATTTCAGAGGGAACCCCTGCTCGTCTATTGTTGAGGCGGAGTACACAACCGTACAGGATGGCAATCTGGCCAAAATTGTTTCCTGGTATGACAATGAATGGGGCTATTCCAACCGCGTAGCCGACCTTATCCTGTGGATGAATGCACAGGAAAAATAAAATTTCTGCTGTGTGGAACTGCTCTACTGGGCAATTCCACACAGGTACAGCCATCCTGCCGGGATATGTTCGCATTTGATAACGAAAAAAAATAAAATGTGCTTTCTATCTTCCCTTCTGCAAAAGACTGTACAACACGGTGGAGAAATATCTGTCCGGAGGTAGCATGCAGTTGGCGCATATCCATTGTGCAACAGCAAAATCCGTTACTGCGGTATATCGGTTTCAGCGTGGCCGAGGATGTCCAGATGCATGAAATGTCCATTGTCAGCAGCCTGCTGGACATTGTTCAGGATGAAATGCACAAACATAACGTCAATCGGCTGCTGCTCGTCCGCGTACAGTATGGAGCATTGGCCAATATTGTTCCCGAAGCACTCAGCTTTGCTTTTGAAACCCTAACCATGGGCACTCCGTTTGAAGGAGCCGTATTGGAGATGGAAGAAATTCCACTGACATTGAGATGTTATGCCTGCGGCACCATCTTCACACCACACCCCGAAGAGCACTTCTTTGCCTCATGCCCCACCTGCGGTGCACAGGCAGGGCATACGGTACAGACAGGACGCGAACTGTTCGTGCAGCATATTGAAGCCGAGTAATACCCCTCCGAAAAAAATTTTGCAGTCTCAACAACTCCGTAACGGAGAGGTTTTTCTAAAATTTCCCTTAGATGCTTCAGAGATTAAAATGCGATGATTACTCCTGCTTTGGCAGCGTGTATTCGGTGCGGTTACAAAAAGCTGCCGCGCAGGGCAGGGGGGATGTGAGGAAAATATCCCCATAAAAACGACCTCCGGGAATATTCCACCGGAGGTCAGGCATGTATAAGAAAACAGGTGTCGGATCACACAACGCCATGTTCGCCGGGGCGTTCGTAGCCTTGCTTACTGCGTTTTTCCGCTTCCATAACATACTGCTCTGTACTGCCCAGCAAAAGCACAGGGTTGCAAATGAAGATAGAAGAATAAGTACCGATAAACACGCCCATGGTCATGGTTAGGGCAAAGTCATGAATGGTTCCGCCGCCCAGCACCATAAGGCTTATGGACGCAAGCAGGGTAGTTAATCCAGTCATGATCGTACGGCTTAAGGTTTGATTGACGCTCTGGTTGATGATGGAAGACAGTGCATCAAAATGCCCGGGCCGCTGCCTGCCCAGATTCTCCCTGATACGGTCAAAAACAATAATTTTATCATTGAGAGAATAGCCTACCAAGGTAAGCAGTGCAGCAATTACATTCAAATCAAACTCTTTGCCCAAAAGAGAAAGAATGCCCACGGTAATGATCACGTCATGCACCAGGCCAACAATGGCCCCCAGTGCGTAATTGAGCCGCAGCTTCCAGCAGATACCCGCAGTGATCACCAGCAGGACAAAAACACGCAGGGTCATATCCAGCGGGGTAAAATCCATCAGGAACATGGCCCCGCCCAGAATAGCGGCCATAATGGCTGCTATGCCCCAACGGTGTTCAAAACGTCCGGAAATATAAACAGTGATCAGCAGTACTGCAATGTACATGGCCTGGAGGGCCGCGTTACGCAGATCTGCCCCGACTTTGGGCCCCACCATTTCCATACGCTCAATACTGGCTGCATTATCACTGAACTGTTGCTGCAGTGCGGAATTGATTTTGGTACGGATTTCTTCCCCACTCAGATCCGGGGTGGAAAAGCGGACCAGGTAGCTGCGACCATCATCGCCGTATTGCTGTACGGCCAGACCGGGTAGGTCCAAAGAAGAAAAAGAAGTTTTGATAGCCTCATCAGCTACCGGGTTGGTAAAGTGCAACTGTACGGCGGCTCCACCGGCAAAGTCAACCCCATAGCGCAGGCCCCCATTCATAAAAATGGACGCGGCACCAACAAGAAAAACCAGTACAGAAAGCACAAAAGCGTAATGGCGCAGACCTATAAAATCGATTTTGGTTTCATTTTGCAAAAAGCGAAAACTCATTGCCGAAACTCCTAAAACAGCACCCAAAGGCGCGGCTGTACCGGGCGAAGGTCAAATACTGATCCTACCGGTTTCCTTCCCGCGTACCCGCAGGTTGAACAAAGTGCGGGATACAAAAATTGCAGTGAACATGGACGCCACAATACCAAGGCTGAGAGTCACCGCGAAGCCGCGGACTGGCCCAGTGCCAAACTGATACAAAATTGCCGCAGCAATGATGGTGGTAAGGTTGGAGTCCACAATAGATACTGTGGCCTGATCAAACCCGCGCTTCACTGCAGCCACAGGGCTTAAACCACGGCGCAGCTCTTCACGGATACGCTCAAAAATAAGCACGTTTGCGTCCACCGACATACCAATGGTCAGAACAATGCCGGCAATGCCAGGCAGTGTGAGTGTAGCCCCAAAGGCGGCCAGGCCAGCCATAAGAATGAGTATGGTGAATACCAGCATGGCGTCGGCCAGAACACCTGCCATGGCATAATACAGGGGCATGATCACAATAACAGCCAAAGCGCCAACACCGGCAGCCAAAATGCCGCTGCGGATGGATTCTGCCCCCAAAGAGGGGCCAACGGTACGTTCCTCAAGGATGGAAACCGGGGCAGGAAGCGACCCTGCGCGCAAAACAATGGCCAGGTCCTGCGCTTCAGCCGGTGTAAAGTGGCCAGTAATGCTGGCCCGGCCACCGGATATCCGATCCTGAATAGTGGGGGCGCTGTGCACTTTGCCATCCAGAACAATGGCCATACGTTTTTTGATATGTTCCCCGGTAATCCGTTCAAAGGTGGCGGCCCCGCGTGCATTAAACGTGAGGGCCACATTGGGTGAATTATCCCGTTCAAAGGCAGGGCGGGCATCGTCCACATCTTCCCCCGTCATCAACGGTTCTTTATCCAATGCAATGGGGGTTTCAACAGTTTGGCCATTCGGAAGTGTGCTCACCATAGGGAAGAGCGCTACCCCAGGAGGTAGCAAGGCTTTCGGATCCACATCATCACGGACAAGGTGAAATGTAAGCTGCGCTGTCTGCCCTACCAGCTGAATGGCGCGTTTGGGGTCAGTAAGGCCGGGAAGCTGGATCTGGATACGAAAATCAGCCTGTTTGCGGATATCAGGCTCAGCCACGCCAAACTGATCGATACGGTTCCGGATAGTACGCACAGCCTGATCCAGAGCCATATCTTCAATTCTGTCATGCGTTTCCTGTGTATATGAGGCGAGGTAGCGCAAGCCACCTTCAGCAGCAGGGGCCGAAGTTATGGACAGCTGCGGAAAATCTTTTGCCAGAAGGGCTTCCAGCTGTTTTGCCTGCTCGGCCCTGGGCAGCAGAAACTCCAGCTGTTTATCCGGTGTCAGACGGGAACGAAGCACCGTAATGCCCTCTCCCGAGGCCTGTGCACGTAAATCCTGCCCCGCACGGGAAAGAGCATTGGTAACTGCCTGATCCACATCCACGCCCAATGTCAGGTGCATACCCCCTTTAAGGTCCAACCCAAGGTTGATCCGGCTGTTCGGCAGGAAGTTGCCAGAGCCAGACGTACCCACACCGGGCAGACTGGGCAAAAGAAAAACGATGCTGGCCACAAAAACCAGCAGCGAAGCGGCAATACGCCAGCGCATAAATTTCATGGGGTCCTCCCCCTTTTGGCATTGCTGCGGATCCGGGCACATATATCCCGGGCAACCAGAGAAAAATCGCCTTGGCTGCCCACCCACATACGCAACGAAAACTAATCTTCCTTAACAGTTTTGGTACGCATATCCACCAGATTTACTACATACGAGCGGGAAATGGTTACGGAAGTAGAGCCCAAATCAATGGTGAGGAAATCCCCGTCCATATCGGTAATGCGCCCAATAAGGCCACCGCTTGTCAGAATCTGATCACCTTTCTTCAGACTGTCCAGCATAGATTTATGCTGTTTTGCCCGCTTCTGTTGGGGACGGATGAGCATAAAATAAAAAATAAGCAATACGGCGATCAACGGAACAAAGGCCCCAATATCGGCGACTCCACCGGCACCAGTACCAGACGCACCCATGGCATACGCAACAGAAGCAAACATGTGCCCTCCTACAGGGTTATTAGCAAACATTCCGTTGCACCTGGCAACGGCTTTTATAAACGGGTTATATTAACCGTAGAAAAAGGTTTTGGCAAGTGAGGCTACCTTGCCCTGTCCGTTAGCCACAGCTATTGAGGCCTTGGCCTGGTACAGGGCAACAGGCAGGTTGTGTGTTGCAGCGCCAGAAACCAATCTGGCCAGATGAGTAAAAGCCAGAAACAGGCGCATGTGCTGACCAAGTTCCTGCCAGAAGGCCGCACGTGGGGCAAGATGCCTAGCGGAGACACGGGGTATCGGCAGACAGACAAGCCACCAGGGCAAGGTAACCTTCCAGATGTTCCACCACATCTATAAAAATTTTCGAAGCCGGTACGGGCTAGTGCATGGCCACCGTGAACACCGCGGATAGGGTTCAAAATGCCGCTGGGTCGCAAAACACAATCTGCTCCAGATATTTTACAAAAATACCCTCTCCCTGGCAATTTCAGCCAGCTGCACACAGGATTCAGCAGGCCGGGAAGCCATATTGGCCCCAAAACGGGCCGTAATGGGTGGAATAATACATAGGCTTTCCTCCCTGTTAGCCCTCCCCGGAAATATCAGACAGGCAGAAGGGCGTCTCCTGATACACGTAGTAGTTCAGCCAATTGGAATAGAACAAATGGGCATGGGCCTTCCAGCTCATCACCGGAAGATTGGCAGGGTTATTATCCGGATAATAATGGATCGGAGGCTGAATATCCAGGTCTTTGGACAGATCGCGGCGGTATTCTTTGTCCAGCGTATCCCGATCGTATTCTAGGTGGCCCATGATAAACAAATTGCGGCCGCCGGGGGTACCTGCCACCAGTACGCCGGCCTCTTCTGACTCAGCCAAAATGCACAAACCTGGTACCGCAAGGATATCCTCCCGCCGCACTTCCGTATACCGGGAATGGGGTGCATTGAACGTATCGTCAAAGCCCCGGAACAGCCGACAGGCAGGGTTGTTCACTTTATGGCGAAACACACCGGACAGTTTGTGGCCAAGCGGGTATTTGTCAATGCCGTAATGGTGGTACAGCCCGGCCTGAGCCCCCCAGCAGATATACAAGGTTGAATGCACACGTGAACGGGCGTAGTTCATTATTTGAACCAGTTCCGGCCAGTAATCCACCTCTTCAAACGGGATCTGTTCCACAGGAGCGCCCGTAATAATCATACCGTCAAAGTTTTGGCCGCGAACCTGGGAAAAAGTTTTGTAAAAGCGTTCCAGGTGCTGAAAAGATGTATTTTTTGACTCGTGTTCTTCAGCCCTCAGTAAGGTAATGTTCACCTGCAACGGTGTATTGCCTAGCACGCGCAACAGTTGGGTTTCTGTAGCAATTTTTGTGGGCATCAGGTTGACAATGGCGATTTCCAGAGGCCGGATGTCCTGACCGTTGGCACGACTTTCAGTCATGACAAATATGTTTTCACCCTCCAAAATTGGACGAGCGGGTAAATCTTCGGGAATTTTGATCGGCATGCCTGTCTCCTTCGCAATATTTCCCGTTCCTAAAAAAAGGACAGGAGAGTGTCAAGTCCGGGATTTCGGCTAGGCATAACAGTAGCGTGATAAACTGAAAAGGCAGACCAGAGTAACTTCAACGTGAATTTTTCTTTGGTGCGGAACTGTAGCTGACTTTTTGCGGGGTAACAGCCTTCCGGGTAGCAGTTTTTTGCTGTACGCCGGCTTTAACTGCAGATTTTCTAGCCACAGTTTTTTTCTGCACAGAGTGCTTTCTGACCGTACGCACAGTACTGCTCTTCTGTTTTTTACGGGTGGTTACAACTTTGCGGGACGGGGCCGACTCCTGCCTGCCATATTCAGCCAGCAGGCTTTGTGTGATTGCTGCATCAGCCTCCTCCGATAAAGCCACACGGCGGGCCCCCGTAAAAATACGGCTGAAATACGGATCATCCAATGATGAAATGCTGACATTCTTTCGCGGTCGCGGGCTGTGGACAAATTTTCCATCCCCAACATAAATACCGGTGTGGTAACCACGCCTCGGATGGCGGAAAGTAACAATATCCCCGGCTACCATATCTTCCGTATTAATAGGGATACCAAAGGACGATTGTTCCCGCGCAGTACGGGGCAAAGGAATACCCACCTGTCGATAGGCCCACTGTACAAAACCGGAACAGTCAAACCCCCGAAGGTTTGTACCTCCAGCGATATAGGGCGTGCCAATGGCCGTTTTGGCGCCGCGCAGCAGCAGGGAGCTAGAAAAGGGGACGTTTTCTTCCATCTGGACCAGAGCGGCTGACTGATAGTCGTATGAAAAACGCTGCGCAGCCGACAGAGAGGAACGATCACCCGCTTCATCCCCCTCTTCCTGCATAGAAAGTGACCCGACATTATGTTTGAGGCAGCCGGGCAAAAGCAGGCAGGCGCATAACAACAGAACCGCGAATCCAGATATGGATGTTTGTGGTCTGGTCATGACTTTATGACTATGCGCTTCCTCTCTGTATGTCAAGCCAAGGTGCCCTACGACAGTTTTAATGATGAATACGTTATAAGGCCTACCTAAATGGCCTTTGTCACAAAATACACCAATCGCGGAAAGCAGGTTCGCAGGCATACAGAGCCGGGGATCCGCTCGTATGCAGAAAAGTACATTGGAGTCCGTGGGAAAACAGCCTTTGCGGGCCAGGTCGATAAGCCCGACATGACTTTGCCGGTATACACCACAGGATCCAACAAAATACTTTCGGTCTAGGCCAAAAGTTTTACTGCCTCCACCATAGCCGGGGGGGGGCAGGAAACAGCCAGGGCCGACATAATCGTCAAACATCACAACAGCCCCAGCCGGTACACGGGCTTTTACCCCGATATAATTCAACGTATCGTTGGCAAAATTCAGAACAGCAGCTCTGCACAGGTTTTTACGGTTAACGCCAACACCAGTCACCGGAATTTTTGGTTGCCTGTCATCCCGATATGTGTGCCGG
>CAYRKU010000059.1:0-2347 GCA_964425055.1 uncultured Lawsonia sp.
GTTGTTGATGGTACTGGTGGCTTTACTCTTCTAAGCCGCCTACGCGGCGGTTAACTTGGGGAATAAACCGATACGCACACTCATTCTCTTCTAAGCCGCCTACGCGGCGGTTAACAGATCGACATTACGGTATTCCGTTCCCTTGTGCTTCTAAGCCGCCTACGCGGCGGTTAACGTCTCGTAGCCTCTGACTATTTAAATAGTCTACTTCTAAGCCGCCTACGCGGCGGTTAACTCCAGCGGCAAGCATTTCTGATGCGGCGATATCTTCTAAGCCGCCTACGCGGCGGTTAACATGTACCGCCGCAACTGCTTGTCGATTCATGACTTCTAAGCCGCCTACGCGGCGGTTAACATTATCGCTGTCGATATGGCCATGCGCATGAACTTCTAAGCCGCCTACGCGGCGGTTAACCTACTGTTGTTGATGGTACTGGTGGCTTTACTCTTCTAAGCCGCCTACGCGGCGGTTAACAACATAGAACGCTTTTCTTCAAAGCGCTGAATCTTCTAAGCCGCCTACGCGGCGGTTAACTAGACATTTTTTCGAAATTTATCACAATAAATTCATATGTTATTCATCTTATGGCAGCCATAGGATAATTTTGCTTACTTTACATAGTATATTGATATTAAATGATTTAATTACACACCTCCTTCATGAAGTCAAAAAGTAAGTCCAGAACCTCCTCTTCCTGACACAACTCTATAAGCCGCTGGCGGAAGTCTTTCTGACTTTCCCCATCCTGTGCGCATTCAAAGGCCAAAGGCATGACGTACGCATCCTTGATAACATCTGCGAGGTCGAAAACCAAAGCGCCTCTTCGCGTTTTGCCGTGTAGGACAGGCATGGCAAAACTGATACCCAGCCCGCACAGAGTAACAGCTGCATAACCGTATGCGATATAGTTGCCGTGATCCAAAAGGCCATTGCAGATATCAGCTCTCGAGCTCTTGCGCCGTGCACCCTCCTCACGAGTAAAAGAAAAGCCATAGCCAGCAGACAAAGCGGCATAGAGCTGTTTGGCCCAACGGGCCTCAGCCAGCAACAGATTCTGAACAGTATCAGCCTGTTCCATATCCGAGATAAAGCGCCGTGCCACGGAATCAGGAAGAACAATCCCTATTTTCTGCAAAGAACTAGTGCTCTTCCAGCATTTCAGGGCAGTCTGGACACGTTTCCTAAGAAAACAACGCGCTGTTTCCAGGCGAAGAGCAGGATCAAGCCACATCTGCGCCCACCTCTGCATGTACTCCGTAGGGCGATATTCACTCTGTGGCGTCAGAAAGGCTAGGTCGCAGGTATTGTAAAGAGGTGAACCTCCGGATCCGCAGAATCCGACCACCACATTGGATGCTGCCATTTTACGCATGGCAGCATCCGTTATGGACGTCCCCTTTCCCAGCAGCAGAAAGGCCGTATTCCGCTCAGGAATATTGAACAACCTCTCAAACTCTCCGCCATCCTGCGTCAGATAGACAATTCGGTCATCCTGTTGCAGGACGCGCGCATGTTCCAGATAGAAAACATTTGCCCTTTTGGAGAGCTGAAGTGGTCTGGGGTCTGTTTGCTTTTTCACACCCATGGCAATTCCGGGAGGCTGAATGGTCTGCTGCTCACGCAGAATCCGTATCCGTTGGGAACACATTCCCCATGCTGAGCCTCGCCCGGTTCCCGACTCACCACAAGGGAAAAACGTTGTCCTGTCCTCGTACTTTTCAGGATGAAGTATGTCATTCCGACCCTGCCTGCCTCAGCCATGCGCCGCCGGCGCAAGCTGCCGTATGCCTCGCCCTCATGCCGATCTGCAGAAAGCGAGGGGATCCTGTATCTGACAAACCGTGTCCATGTTCCTGAAAAATCATCTGGAACGGATTGCGGGTAGGAAAGACGGGCATAATCACGAAACCACGGATGAACGCACGTATTTTCTGCCAGCCAGTCCATATTTTCTCTGGATGAGGCAAAAAGCCTCAGGGCACCGGAAAATGGCGCAGGCAGGGATGACAACTGCTCCTCGTCCGGAAAGGCCACAGCAAATGTCCCCGGACGCCTGGCAAAGAGGCCGTGTAGAACGCTCAGAAGCTGGCTCCTTAATACTGCTCCACTGGCTCCCAAGTCACCGTTTACCGTCAGAGGAATGGCCTCACAGTACCATTGAGGTTTCATCATTTACTCCCAGAGAAGACACCACCCCGGATGAGGCAGGCCAACAGAAACTGGCCGTCAGGTTTCACCGGGGTTAGTTCGCCTACACGCAGCATCAGCCTGAAACCGGATTCGGGTCCCTTGTTGCGGAAAAATTCCTGAGCGTCAAGGCTCGCTCCATTTGGCTCCACAGGGAGA
>CAYRKU010000059.1:2357-5859 GCA_964425055.1 uncultured Lawsonia sp.
GATACCAGGTATCAATGGTACGCAGAGCATTGCCAATCTTCTGATCCCGCAATGCGGCCTGTCCCATGATGCGGACACTGTGCTGGTCCTGCCCCTCCGGAGCGCCACCCACATGGTACAGGGAGCGCGCAAAACCGTGGGCGTGGGCCTCATTTTCAAGGTAATTTTGCGAAGGAAAGACTTCAAAAGAACCGCCCATGCCAAAATCAATATGTGCCGTTACCCGAAGCTCCTTATCCAGTTGTCCTCTCCAGGCGTCGGCAAGGACAGCCGCAACAGCTTGCTCGTCAGCATCACTGTTCTCAAAACTGTTCAGAGGCTTTTTAAGCGCATCAAAAGTCTTTGCCGAGCCGTCAGGCAAAGTTACCCGTACAGATACGGCGCTGGCTACCATCCGGTTACGCCACAGAAAACGTCCGTTGGCGATATTACGCACATAACGAAGGGCCAGGTCACCCAGTGCCTTTCCCTCCCTGGCACGCTCTATAAAAGATGTCAGATTTCTCTTGAAGTCATTTAGACTAGCTATATCATCTTTGGGACCTGGCGCACAGGCAAACAGGGCCTGCCGCAAATCTAAGCCTCGCAAACTGAAACGAACAATCAGGGCCTTAGCCCCGGCGTCCAGCTTGGCGCTGTCGGTTGTCTGAATAATGGATACTCCTTCCCGCTTGGCAGATGCCGAAGCAGACTGACCTTCCTTGCTAGACTTATTAATATTCTGCGTCCCACGGATACCGTGGCGTATTACCCAAAGCGGACGCTGTTCACCATCAGTCATCTCATTATAGAAAAGGCCGTCCGTTACCAAAAGGCAACGCTGAAAGGACACTACGCTGGGAAGTTTCGTTACCATATTCGTTCCTCCTTACTGTTCATCTGGGCGATCCTGCTGCAGCACGAACGCCCCCATCTTATCTTCCAGCCATATAGGACGCCACAGGGCATCCTCCAGATCCATCCCGTCTTTTTCTAACCATTGCCGAAGGGAGCGATACTGAACCATTCCCACCAGTGGCTCGGCAAACGCATGTTTATATCCCTCGCGTGCGCCTCCACGTCCCGCAAATGGCGTAATGGCAGCATATCCAAGGCAGGCTGCGGAAAGCCAGGTATCTTCCTCTTCAGACACAGGCATGGCCCCCAGAGCCTCCACAAAATATTCAGCCTGATTTTTATCCCTCTTTTCCAGCAGATCTCTCCGGTCCATGACCACATAGCCACCGCCAACCCGGGCTACAGCCTCAGAAAGCGAATCCGTAAAGGCAATCGCGCCATGCCCGGTGACAAGACCTCCTGCTAGGCGGGAGTGACGTAAAAAGTCCTCCGCCTCTTTCGGAGCATATACGTTTTCAAGTTCCCAGATGATGCTCACCCGAAGATGGGCACAGGCTACAGGCTGCAGGGAAAGGGCATGCTTATTTTTAGAGGAGTAGTCACTGCCATTGACAAACGTGAAGGCCGCTCCCCGTCTCTGCTGGAGATAAAAAAAGTCAACGGCTTGTCCAAGAACCTCATGGTGATAATGAAATTCTCCAAGAGCCTCACGGTCATGATGAATGAACAGCATGCCAGTTACCCGCGCCCCGCCTCCCAGGCGATGGCACATGGCTTCGCCCAGTCCATAGGCCGCAAATACAGGCGGGCCTCCGATTAGAAAGGAAGATCCAAACATGTTGGCAGCCTGTACGCGCACATGGGGGAAAAGAATATAGCTCATCGGAATGCTTCCTCCAGAATACCCCTCACTGTTGCCTTTGCCGCCGTGTCAAGCACCAGCACATGATTTCCGCTATTGGACGCCTGTTCCATACGGTTGCTGACAAGTTCAGCCATGTCTCGCGGCCATGCTCCATACCGCAGGGAAGCATCAAACAGCCCCCGAAGGACCTGTTTCAGATGCGGGGAAACCATCGCCTTCAGACCTGTTCCGGGATTGGTCTCCTGAGGCAGGATATCCGCATACTCCCGTAAAAGCTGACGGGCTGCCTCCGCCTCCTGAAGAACAGTGCACGCGATTGCCTCCACAAGCCGTTCTTCTTCCTGACGTGCCTTCAGATGTGTTCTTCCATAGGAATCAGAAGAGGGAGCCTTTTTGTCCAATTCCAAACGCTTTCGGAATGCCACATAAGCAGCCAGAGCCTCTCGCAAGGCGGCATTTCTGGAAAAATCAAGAGAAATCCCCTTATAATAAACGGAATAGGCTTTACGCCCCCGGTTCTGACCACGAGGCGCATCCATAAAGAGGGGTTGCTGCATGAGCCTCTGAAACGCAAATCCTCCAACATTCTGCGGCTTGGAACCACCAATGCCAAACTGAGCCTGCCGCAGCTTGCGTTTTCGCGCAGTGACCTGCTCTTCGTTTTTCCCTTCGGCCAGATCTCCAGAAGTTCCCTCAACAAGTCCTTCCATTTGTTCAGAAGCCTGCCCGGGGATCGTTTCTTTATCTGCGACCGGAGAAGTATCCTTTCCCGATTTTTCCGCTCCCTCATCGCACGCTCTATTATGCAGAGTCACCAACCCCTTATCCTCACCAAACAGAAGCGCGCATATGCCGCCAGCCGTAATCGGCGTGACGGCTACATAACCGCCTTCAGTATCTTTCCTGGGAATCAGAATCTGACGTAACCGATGATCCACATAGTCCGTTCCACACAAGAATACTGACGACTTCGCCTGTTCCATGGCTTCTTCAATGGCCGTACGCTCTTCTTTGGACGCCTGTTCTGCCAGCGGTTCATTGCGTAGCACTGCATTTACCTGCTTGCAAATACCCGCTACAGCCGCCCCGCCCTTGCCATAATCAAGCTCAAGAGATACCTCTCGTGCCAAAAGCGTACGCGCTGCCACATAGGGAGCATCCAAGGCATCATCGGGCGAGAGACGAATGCCCACAAGAGCCGAATTGGAATTGACCGTCTTTGAACAGAAATGCACAAGGTCGTTTACGGCTCCGGCATAGACTTCAGGGAGATATGTTTTCCATGTTTTTCCAGCCCTTGCCGAATTTTCCGGTGTGGTTTCGTCCGATTCCAGATTTGCATCACTCACAGACATCCTCCTTAACTTTCAGTGTGACGTCTAGACACGCCAAACCCTCTGTCATATTCCCAGAATCCGCCGTTTCCAAAGCCAACAAGTTCAACGGTCATTGCCCGTTCCGCATCCACTCCGGCCTGCTCACAGCAGGCCTGCATCATCTCCACATCCAGCCACAGCCATGCGTTTGGCTTTTCTTCAGCCTCCCTGAACAAAGCTGTGTCCCTTTCGACCCACTGCCCGCCTCTGCCGCGTACTTCTCCCTGATACACAAAGGTTTCATATGTGGCCTCAAGTCGTTCAGGATCATAACGGATACGCCAGTGTTCCGGTTCGCCGGAACGATCGCGCAACGGCGTCTTTTCATAGATTTCTTCGCCCAGCAGCATGGCTGAAACGGGTTCCGCCACAAATGAACGTTCCGTCTCCGCATCAAAAAAGGTGAGCCGTTTTTCGATGGCAC
>CAYRKU010000059.1:5869-9088 GCA_964425055.1 uncultured Lawsonia sp.
GCTGCGGGCAATCTTGCATGTTTCTCCGAGACGAACTCCAGCAGTTATAACCAGCCGCCCGTTTTCCCACGGCAGAAGCTTCTGCAAGTCATGATGCGGATATTTTTCCTCCCTGCCTGCACGCTCATATCCCGGCCAGCAGAAAGCAGGACGGGAAGCCTTTCCTTTTTCTGTATTATAACAATGCCTCCAGTTGAACTGAGGCACGGCAATATTGGGCAAATCTCCGCATGGTTGTAACCTGTGTCGGTTGACCCGTCCAGCTGTCTGCACCAGAGACTGAGCGCTTGAGATATCAATGACAGCCCAGTCAAAATCATGATCCCGGCCGATCTCCTCAACGGGGGTCGCCACAACAATAAAGGGAAGATCAGCCTGCTCATTCTGCGCAGCTGAATCCAGAAAACCGCGGATTTCCGGGTCTGCCGTAATGTGCGTATCTCCCTTGCTGCGGGACAGTAGGAAATCAAACCGCCGTTCCTTATGGAAGCGGGAAATGCGCCAGTCATTGGCATGGTAACAGGCTACACGGGCAAAAGGAAAAAATTCAGCCAGATAACGAGCCGTATCTACAGCCGTTCTGATATTGGCCACACGAACGAGACCAAAGGAGTAGCGGACTCCAGTCCGCTCATCACGTATGGAATGGCAGGTATGGAGCTTCTGAACGCCGTCTGCCACCGTTTTCAGCCAGGTGTCGACAGTGGCCTCGGCCATGGGAAGCAGCTCCGCCAGACGATACACCGGATTTGAGGCCAGTCTTTCAAGCTGCAGCTTCTGCCGCTCTTCATACAGACGGGTCAGTTCCTCGGTTCTTGCCGGACGTATTTCCTTCAGGACACAAGGTACAGGCCTGACCTCAGGCGGGAGCATGTCATCGATACTTGCCATGAGATAGAGTGGCTTCTTTGAATCAGGCGCTTCTCCCTCCACCTGCCGACCATTCTGTAAACTCAAAGCCATTTCAGCTCCAGACGTGTAGGCAGCCTGCACGGCCCGCATGACCGGCTTGGACAGCGTAGCGGAGGAGCAGATGACATTGCGCCGAAACATGGCGCTCCACTGCACAAGGCGCAGAACGGCAACAAGCGCTTCTGGTTCGTAGGAATCAATTTCATCCAGAATAAGATCTGCACTCATCAACCGCAGCAGCGCCTTCACATGATGCCCCTGTCTGTGCGGTTCCCCGGCAGCAATCAGATAATCAATGGTAGAGACGAGTACGGGGGCTCCCAGAATCCGGCGCTCCTGCGTTTTCGTAAAAAAGGACTCCACCCATGCCGGAAGAGACCAGACGCCACCAGAGGTCAGCGGAATGAATTCTGTTGGATTTCCATCTTCATCGGCCCAGTTTTCATATTTGCTCCTGCCATTAGTGTCAGTTGCGACCCTGAACAGATCCCGTGTGACGTCATCACCGATAATTGTTGCCAGATCACTTTCAGAAAGTCCGCTCTGTTCCTGCAGAGCCTGCCCGGTCTGCAGAGTAAGGCTGCGCAGATTCAACGCAATGGAAACACGGGGAGCCTCATCTCGGGCAAGAATACATGCGGCGCGCAGATTCATGCGCGTCTTACCACTGCCTGTTCCGGCCATATTAAAGACAAGGACACCGGATTCAGGATAATTTTCCCGTGCCTCGGCAAGCGCCTCGGCAGCCACATTCTGCCAGACAAAGCGCCCTTCCGGGTCCGCCTGACGTAAAATACCTTCCAGAGCATGAGGTTCCAGCCCCGGCAGTGACGTATCAGGATGCTTCACAAGCTCGGCCATACGCCAGACCGTGCCGGCCGCCCGTTCCGCAACCTGAATCAGGTGATCTGAAAGGCGCTGGTTGAGTCTTCGCTTTTCAGAAGACTCAGAAGAACAGGTATTAGCAAAGGCCAGAGCGGTATCCGCATCCGGTGTGCATTTCAGCGCTGATATTGTATGATCAGCCAGAATTAGGGCAGCACGGGCATAGAGGGAAACGGCCCGCCAATATACTGTCCATTTCTCTCCCTCCATCCCCTCCGTTGCCGTGGACAGCCGGGCATCAAGCCGCTGTACACGCTTCCAGAACAGAGATTCTGGCCTGCTGCTCCATGCTGTGAACAGCGTGTTGTCAGAACAGCCTGAACTTCGGACCAGCCTCCCTTCCGCACTCGGCACGTATGACGAAAATAACCCGTGATGTGTGGCAATCAGAGCATCTGCACATTCATGGGCAGATGCCAGACCAAAACGTGACTCATTTTTTATCTGCCTCTCTCCCAACACCACAGTATACAGCTGATCCCTCAAACTGTTCCATGCCTCTTCCCACTCCTTACCTGAACGCATGGCCTGCCATAATTTGAGCGAGAGCCATTCGTGCCGCACACCGTCCACAGGCGAGGAAAGATCCCGCAATTTTTCCTGAAACTTTTGGGAATATTTACCTATATCATGCAGTAAACCTGCAAGCTCCGCCATCAGGCAGGCATGGCGTATCCAATCCGGCATAGCCACAGGAGTGCTGACCCGTCTCCGCCCCACCGGGAATCTTCCTTCAGGACCAAACTTTCTTCGCGCGCCCACAATCCACAAAAGCTTCATACGGCGGCGTCCATCGTTCCTGTAACAGGCTACGGCAGTCTGCCTTGTCGCCCCGCGGGACAAAGCTGCCCGGACCTCCTCCAGACCTTCCTCTGTCATGGGCGAAAACCATGTGCGCTCTCCAACCCGCAGAGCGTAACTATCCAAAATGGCCCGGCTGCGCCGCACAGCCTTTCGTTCACAGGCAGAAATAAAAATTACATGCATGGGGACAGATTAACCTCGTATTCAATTTAAACAAAACGATATGAAATTCTTATTGCTTCGGCGATCTATCTTTTTACCTGGACAGTGTTTACACAACTCAGGCTAACGCTCTAAACCAAATGGCAATACAGCGAATCTGGACAGCCGCAACAAAGGTATCAGGAAGTCTGGCATACCCGGTGGCAATGCCGCTAGACAAAAGAAAAAAGCATTTCCTACAAGATATCGGACTTTATAGATGTATGTTTCGTAACTATGTGAATTTTTAGAGATTTTTGGGTGGGGCGCCTTCTTCCCAGGTGAAGCCGCTTTGTTTATAACATCATCTGTGTCATACCCACGATCGGCAGATATGCAGCGGCTATGCCATCAATTCTTTCCTGCAAGTCCGGAATCTTCGGTTCCAGACCCTTGATTAACCGTTTGGCAATCTCC
>CAYRKU010000060.1:0-3392 GCA_964425055.1 uncultured Lawsonia sp.
ATATCAAGCAGAAGTGACAGCGCAAAGACCAGTATGTATATGGACAGAGCACGGTTTGAACTGAGTACGGTGTGATGCGGGGAAGAATGTTTTGGCATGGCTGACTCGGATCAAAATTGGAAATAAATAAACGGCATAACGCCATCCGGGCCCATCTTGAGGATCAACCCGGCCAGCAGTGAAAGCACACAAGCCTGAATATACCAGGGAAGCTTTTCCTGGAAGCGGATAAAGCCCATAAAAATACGGCGGCCAGTCACCTGAACAAACAGCCCGACCGCAATAGCAAGGAGTACCAGCACCGGAAAGCCATCCCCGGGCTGGCCGAACAGAAAAATGCGGCGGAATATTTCCAGGCTTCGATCCATATCTTCAGCCCGAAAAAACACCCATAGCAGCGTAACATAATGGAAAGTCAGCAGCCAGGCCACAATTCTGACTACCGGTGTCGGGATATGAGGAAGGTTTTTGGGGGCCATATTCCGTTGCTGTTTGTATTGCTGGAACGCATGTACAATGGCCAGGCCCAGCCCATGCAACAGTCCCCACAGCAGAAAGCGGGTATGGGCACCGTGCCACAGCCCGCCCAGACACATGGTGATAATCAGGTTTAGGGAACGGTTCCCTCGCTTGCTGCCGCCAAGGGGAATGTACAGATAATCGCGCAGCCACAGAGAAAGCGTGATATGCCAGCGTCGCCAGAAATCCTGCAGGTTGCAGGCCAGGTAGGGGGAATGGAAGTTTTCCGGCAAGGTATAGCCCAGCAGGCGGCCAATACCGATGGCCATGTCCGAATATCCGGAAAAATCGCAGAAAATCTGCACGGCATAGGCATAAACTGCAGCCAGAACAGCCCAGGAAGAATAGCACTCCGGCATCAGGAACACATCATGGACAATATGTTCTGAAAGATAGCTGGCAATTATAATCTTTTTGAACAGTCCGCTGAGGATCAGGGCAAACCCTTCCTGTACGACACGGGCATTAGTCGGATGTGGTGCCAATTGGGGGAAAAAGCATTTCCCACGCATAATAGGACCGGCCATAATGCACGGAAAGAACGAAACAAACAGCAGTACATCCTCAAAGGACTGTGGGGCCTGATTCGGCCTGCGGTATTGATCCACTGCGTACGAAAGCCCCTGAAAGGTGTAAAACGAAAGCCCGATGGGGAAAATAATATCAGTTAACTGCAGTGCCATACCTGGCCGAATACTGCCCAGACCCAGCCATGTGCCCAATGATTCTAAGCCAATCAAGACAAATTCGTAATATTTGAAGAAGCCCAACAGGCAGATATGTGCAACAATATTTAGGATTATCAGAATGTTGCGGCTGCGCTGCCGCTTATCTGCCGTTATGTACAGGGCTGCGGCCAGACCTGGCCTGTGGTCAGACAGAGGGCTCTGGTTTCTGCCTGGCCTTGGGGGAAAATTCAGCATGTACAACAGCCTAGCTGTGCCCCAGTTAAGTATGGCGACTACCAGCAGCAGGGGAACAAAGGCCATGCAAGCCCAGGCATAGAAAGCCAGGTTGCAGGCCAACAGAAAGGGCTTGTACAGATATGGACGTTGCTGCACCAGGGCATTGCCCAAAAGTACCAGCAGGAAAAAAAAAGCAAATTCAAGACTGACAAAATTCATACAGCTAATCCAAACGCAATAAAATAGCAGTATACTCTGCTGCAGTAGTGCTCTGCAAGCTTATTCCATACTGGAACATGGTACATTGTGTTAAGATATATTACGTCTTTTTTGTTTGAGAAGGATTGCCTTATGGCGGAAGCAAGGAATACAGCCCCCCTGGTGTATCCAGCAACCTTGCTGTATGGGCACCCAGGAGGCATGTACGCAGAAGAAGATATCTACTACACACGATGTGTGCGGATGGTCTTGCCCGTATCCTGGGGCAAGAGCAGGGTATTAAAAGGGACTGTCAGCTGACCTTTGTCATCGGGCAGTGCCAGATGCATAAAAGTAAGCAGGTCGTTGGGGTGGGTACGTTGATCCATTGGCCGCCCTTAGCCAAGGTGTGATTCGGTCCATGCTGCCCCTAGCCCCTTGGGTACTGGCTAGGCGGAAAAATGTAACGGGGTTTGTGTCCAGCAATTCATTTTGCTGTTCAGGATGTTCAGTAAGCCAGTATCGGATAGCCGGGGTGGATACATCCTTATTGTGGCAGGAGGCCGTTTTCCACAATAACTTTGCCCAGCGTGGTGTAAGGCTTAACCGTTTTGCCCTGCATACAGAATGGCGCGGATCTTACGATCTGGATAGCACAACCTGCCAGCACCTTGAATGTGCAGGATAAAGGCGTCTTACCGGGATTTCTGGCCGGCTTCAAAGCACAGCCGCACAGGGTTCCCAGGCAATCAATTTCATGCAGGGAATAATAACTGCCGCGGTGGCGGTTGATCTGCTTTATGTCTGGCGGCAGGCTGTACAACAGCAGAAGGAAAGGTCGCCAACTCCATATAACTGGTAAAGCTAAAATCATGCCCAGGCGGTATCAATGGAAGGCTTTGGCCATAAGCTCGGGCTGCTGGTCCAGATACGGTAACAATTGCTCCATATGGCGCAGAGCAGCTGCCATTTCTCCATAGGTAATGCTCCGTTCCGACGACGCAGTGCCATGACATCAGCCGGTTGACTGGTCGCGTGGACCAGATTTTGCTTAGCAAAAGTGCATATTTTCCTGGCTGCTTAGGCCCTGTTGGGCAGGAGGAAGGGCTTTGCTCAATGTCAGAGCTTCTTTGGTAGACAGGAGGAAGCAACAGGGTATGCTTAGAGCTACTTCAGGATGATGGTATGTCTGTGTGTGGCGCTGGAGAGCTCCGCACAGCCACCAGCAGCAAACTGTATGGGCCAGGCAACAGCATACAGCAATACTGTGCAGCGGTATGGCTGCGGGCAATACAGTCAGCCTGCAGGAATCAGTGCAACTGTATGGCAGCGTAGAGGGGCCCTTGGCACAGTATAGGGAATACAACAGCAGAATTGGATAGCATGAGCGGGGGCAGGCGTAATGGCAGCAGGATTTGTGGATAAAAATTGTGGATTCTGTCTGGTGGTCAGGCTTGCAGTTTACAGGCCAGACCACCGTATAGATATTAAAGTTTTACTTGATGTTTGATGGACAACAGCCTGATGATTTCCTTGGTATTGAAATAGCTCTGCACGATCATACACACGCCTTCCATTTGAAAGCGACATTCCGTATACCGGCATTCACAGCCGCGGGAATGGGCCGAAAGGTTTATCTTTGGGTAAAAGGGGCACTTTTTTTCACCGGCTGCTGCATCCATATCATCCTCCTGAAGGGGTTAGAGTTGCTGGGGTGAGCGTGCCCTCCTTGGGCACGGGGACAGTCAGTTTATACCGTTGGAGTGTGAT
>CAYRKU010000060.1:3402-9072 GCA_964425055.1 uncultured Lawsonia sp.
GTGATGCCTGATGTGGTGGTTGTGCTTCAGCTCCTTCCGAAAAAGGATCAGTACAGCCACGGCCAGAATGAATGAAAGCGCATCCGACATGGGCAAACTGTACCATATCCCGTCCTGACCCCAGAAGGGAGGCAGAATCAGCAGAAAGGGGATAAGTAACAGCAGCTGCCGGCTTAAGGCCAGAAAAATGGAAATTTTTGCTCGGCCCAATGATTGGAAAAAGTTCCCGATCACAATTTGGCAGCCCACAATGGGGAAGGCCAGAGTACAGATGCGCAAGGCACGTATGGCAATGGAGATCAGCTCTTCATCATCGGTAAACATGCGGGCGATAAAGCCAGGTGCCAGCTCTGCCACCAAAAAGCCTATTGTGGTGACCGCAGCCCCGGTAATCATGCCATAGCGCAGGGTACGCAGTACCCGTGGCATTTGCTGTGCTCCGTAATTATAGCCGATGATGGGTTGCATACCCTGGGTAAGACCCACAACAATCATCACAAACAGAATCAAAATACGGTTGGATATTCCAAAAGCCCCTATGGCCATATCTCCACCGTATCTGGTCAGCCCGGTATTGATCAGCACTACTACCAGGCAGGCACAAATGTTAAACAGAAAGGGTGACATACCAATGGAAAAGATGCTTTTCACTATGGGTAATCGCAGCCTGTACATGCCGGACTGAAAATATACAGCACTGTGCGGGGATAAGAAGTGCCGCAGTACCCATATAAGTCCGGAACATTGGGAAAGGACAGTGGCAATAGCCGCGCCACGGATACCCCAGTGGAGCACGAAAATAAAGACAGGGGCCAGGATGACGTTCACCCCCACCGTAAGCATGACCGAAAGCATGGCTTTATGTGGGTAGCCGGTGGCGCGCATCACGTGGTTAAGGTTGAACATAGTGTAGGTGACTGGCAGGCCCAAAAGGATGATTTGCATAAACTCCCGGGCATAGGGGAGTGTTTGCGGGCTGGCCCCAAACAGGATTAGTACTGGCTCCAACACTGCCAGGGCCACCAGGCCGAACCCCAATCCATTGATAATGGCCAGGATAAGCACATTGCCTAGCACATTGGCCGCCCCGGCGCTATCCTGCTGCCCCAGGCGGATAGAAGAAATAGATGCCCCGCCAATGCCCACCAGCAGGCCAAAGGCAAAGGTAAGGTTCATGATCGGGAAGGTCACAGCCAGGCCGGAAATTGCCAATGCCCCAACCCCATGCCCGATAAAAATGCTGTCAATAATATTGTAGAGGGAAACAACCACCATGGCCGCAATGGCTGGCAAAGAATAGCGTATAAGCAGAGCCCCTACCGGGTCAGTACCCAGAGCACGGGGATTTTTGGCAGCGGTGGTCATGAAATCCTGCACTGTTAAGGAAGGCCAGTCGGAAGGCCGCTCCTACTTTTGAAAAGCATACCTTTTTTGTACGAGGTCGGCAACCAGTCGAATAAAAATAAAGCACTACCGTATCAATGCCGGAATATCCTTCCCGGGCATTGCCAGGGTGCACATTGCTGCTCAACCGCAGTGGCAGATCTGTAAAAAGCAAAGGGGGGGGCGAATACTTATGGCTGGAATGTAGGCCTGCCTGTGCCAGAAAGTCAGTTTGGGGAAGCGGCTTGCATTTCTTCCCCTTGGATTGGATTTCTGCCATGTTCCCATCGGGATGATCGGCAAGGGTAACCGAAATGAATGCCTCAGTAAAAGAGGCCATGATGCGCTATGGTACATTTTGCGGCGACAGGAGGGGCACGTACAACGCCATACAGTCCTGGCCTATGCTGACCTGGGGCCAGAGACGCGGCTTATGGATGTGGTGATTTTCCCCTAACAGTGCTGGGGATTGCGCCGGGCATGACCTGTATTTTGATGACCCATGTCCATTGCGGGGCAGAGAAAATCTATCCGGCAGGAGATAGCCATGACAGGGGAATGCTTGCGTGTACCGGACAGAAATGCTACCGTTTCAGGTTGAAATCGGCTGATGCAACTGGAGATCTGTTATGAAGAAAATGCTGCTGTTGTCTGTAACGTTGCTGGCGCTGCTGCTCTGTGCCGTGTGTGGGTATGCGGCAGATCGCTTTGCTGCGCTGGATGGTAATGCTGATGGCAAAGTAACGTGGGAAGAATTTCAGGCCGGCCTGCCTGGAATGAAGCAGGCCGCGTTTGATAAAATTGACAGTAATGGGGATAAGACCATTTCCCTGCCGGAATGGGATGCTTTCCGGAAAGGCCACGGATCTGACGGGGTAGGCCAGGGCATGGCTATGCCACCCAGGGAAGGGAAAGAGACCATGCCACTGATTCGTCCCCCGTCCTCGGATGAACTGTCCGGCAAAGCACCGGCTGGAACAAACCGCTGACAGAAGACTGGCTGAAGTTTGGGTGGAGCTTCCGGGAGGGGGTTCCATCTGTTTTGTGAAAATGTTCCAGCTGTAAAAGGATTGCTTTGATGAACAGAGAGGCCGCCACTCCTCCGTCCACAGCCACAAATACCGCAGGGCAGGATTTTTTGCATGTGCATATTGATAACGACAATGCATCGGGCCGTTTTGGTGGCCGGGTGCATACGCGCTTCCCTCCTGAGCCCAACGGCTATCTGCACATTGGCCATGCCAAATCCATTTGTATCAATTTTGGCCTGGCCCGTGAATATGGGGGAAAGTGCAATCTGCGCTTTGACGACACCAACCCGGTGAAGGAAGATACCGAATATGTTGATTCTATCCGGGAAGATGTAAAATGGCTGGGCGGTGAATGGGAAGATCGGGAATTTTACGCTTCCGATTATTTTGAACAGCTGTACAATTTTGCTGAGCAGTTGATTTTGGCAGGCAAAGCGTATGTAGACAGCCAAAGTGCGGATGAAATTCGCGAGACGCGCGGCACGCTGACCAGGCCCGGTATAGAAAGCCCGTACCGTAACCGGACTATTGAGGAAAATCTGGATCTGTTCCGGAGGATGCGTGCGGGAGAGTTTCCTGACGGGGCGCATGTGCTGCGGGCGAAAATAGATATGGCCTCGCCCAATGTGGTGATGCGTGACCCAACCTTGTACCGTATCCGCCATGCCAGCCACCATCGCACCGGTGATGCCTGGTGCGTGTATCCTTTGTACGATTTTACCCATTGCCTTTCAGACTCGTTGGAGGGGATAACCCATTCCATATGTACTTTGGAATTTGTAAACAACAGGGAATTGTACGACTGGGTACTGGATGCCCTCAATGTGTACCACCCTCAGCAGATAGAATTCGCCCGGCTGGGGCTTACCTATACTGTACTTTCCAAGCGAAAGCTGATTCAGCTGGTTAAGGGTGGCTATGTGGCCGGATGGGATGACCCGCGCATGCCCACAATTTGCGGGATGCGCCGGCGCGGTTATACTGCAGAAGCCATTCGGGACTTCTGCGGCCGGATTGGCGTAGCCAGAGCAGAAAATTTGGTAGAATATGCGCTTCTGGAATTTTGCGTACGGGAACATTTAAACGTAGTGGCTCCCCGTACAATGGCCGTGCTTGATCCGCTTAAAGTTGTGATTGAAAACTATCCGGAAGGGCATGAAGAATGGTTTGATATGCCCTATAGCCCGGATAACACAGTTCCGGGAAGCCGCAAAGTGCCTTTTAGCCGGGAACTGTATATTGAGCGGGATGATTTTCAGGAAGATCCGCCTAAAAAGTTTTTCCGTCTGGCACCAGGGGCCGAAGTGCGACTGCGCTACGCTTACTATATCACATGTACAAGTGTGGTGAAGGATGTCACAGGCAAGGTGGTAGAGCTGCGTTGCCGGTATGACCCGAAATCGCGTGGCGGGTCCAGCCCGGATGGCCGCAAAGTGCGGGGAACGCTGCACTGGGTATCAGCCAGGCATGCTGTGCCGGCAGAAGTACGTCTGTATGAGCATCTGTTTACCACACCAACTCCGGGTGTTACTCCGGAAGGGACAGAATTTACCGACTTTTTGAATCAGGATTCACTGAAAGTGGTTCGAGCGCTGGCAGAGCCGGCCATGGCCGAATTCCCGACAGGGGCTCACATACAATTTGAACGCCTGGGTTATTTTTGTGTGGATCCGGACAGTCAACCAGGTGCACCGGTGTTTAACCGGACAGTAACGTTGAAGGATACCTGGGCTAAAATTGCCCAGAAAAGCTGATACGCGGCGCGTAGACGCGCCTGGAGTTGCCCATGGCAAATGAGGTGTTACCAGTTGAAATGGGATCCGGGCAGGCCGCCCCTCACGCAGCGACAATCCGCCTGCTTCCGCCCGAATTATGCAACCGCATTGCGGCAGGTGAAGTGGTTGAACGGCCGGCAAGCGTGGTAAAGGAACTGGTCGAAAACAGCCTGGATGCCGGCGCAAAACTGATTGAAGTAACACTTGAAAACGGCGGGCAAAGCCTGATTCGGGTACGGGATGACGGTGCGGGTATTGCAGCGGCAGAGCTGCAGCTGGCCGTTACCCGGCATGCCACAAGCAAAATATCCAGTATGGACGATTTGTGGCGGCTGCATTCCTTTGGCTTTCGTGGGGAGGCCCTGCCGAGTATTGCCTCGGTGGCTTCCTTCCGCCTGGATTCACGCCGGGAGGGTGCTGAAGAAGCTGCCTTTATCCGCGTGGAATACGGCCGCGTGCTGGAGCAGGGACCCAGCGGCCTACACCGTGGCACTGTTGCAGAAGTACGTGATTTGTTTGCTGCAGTCCCGGCCCGGCTTAAATTTTTAAAAACGGCAGCAACAGAACTGAAGCGGGCCCAAGAGGTACTGGTACGCCTGGCCCTGGCACATACGGAAGCAGGCTTTGTTTTTCTGGCTGGAGGCCGTGAAGTGTTGCGCTTTCCGGCCGGGGAGGCTTTGGAGCAAAGACTGTCCGCTATATGGCCCGAGGCCATTACCAAAGCCCTGCTTTCCTTTGCTGACAAAACAGGCGAAGTGCGTGTGCACGGGCTGACTTCAGCCCCTGGGCAGGCCCAACCGAGGGCCGACAGACTGTTATTGTATGTAAATGGGCGAGCGGTAAACGACAGGCTGTTACTTAAAGCTATACGCGAAGCGTATCGGGGTCGCCTGCTGGCCAGGGAATACCCGCAGACAGTGCTTTTTGTGGATGTACCGGCCGAAGAAGTGGATGTAAATGTGCATCCTGCTAAAAACGAAGTGCGCTTCCGGGATGAACGGATTATATTTTCTGCAGTATTGCGGGCTGTGCAGGCTGCCGTGGGCCGGGCCCTGCCCACAGGCGGAGTTGGCCCTGCTGCAGGTGCGAATGTTGCGACTTACACACCGCGGCCGCAGGGCTTTTGGGGCGAAGTTGATAACGAGCGGATTTTATCCCCGGAATATCGCTTTCGGCAGCGGGAAAATCCTGTTGAATTGCTGGATCCGGCACTGGATCCGATTGATCCGATAGTGCAGGAAAATGTCGGTGAAGTTGCCGAAGCAAAAAAATTGTATGGGGAACAGGGCCTCCCTTGGGATGATATTCCCACCGTATCGGGTGGGGATGACGCCCTATCTTCGGATACAGTATACGAGGAGCTTGTCCCCACCGGAACGTTTCGGAAAATGGAGAACAGCCCTTCTCCTGCCATTGAAGCACCATCCCCTGAAACGCAGGGGCAGATTCGTATAGGCCCGTATTTGTATATGGGGCAGATT
>CAYRKU010000061.1:0-8962 GCA_964425055.1 uncultured Lawsonia sp.
CATCCCGGTGGGAGCCTAGGACACCGCCTTAAACTTAATGTAAGTGAAATTATGCGTACTGAGGGCCTGCCACTTCTCACGGAAAGCAGTACCCAGGCTGAAGCCCTGCATCACTTGAATCAGGGTAAAATGGGCGCTGTTCTTATTCTCGATCATGAAAACAGAGTTTCTGGCATTATAACTGACGGTGATATACGCCGGGCGATATGTAATAACTGCCTGAATCCTCAGGAATCAGTTTCCGCTGTTATGACTCATTCCCCCCGTTGTGGGCATAAACATGATACCGTGGCTGTTTTGCTTGACATTATGGAAGCCCATTCCATTACAGTCCTTCCTATAGTAAATGAAGGCAATCAGCTTATCGGTATGGTACACATGCATGATTTGCTTGGCCAGGGAGATGTGGCTTTTTCAAAAATCTGATAATGTACCCACACTGCTGTGGAATTGGATAGTGCTGTTTTCGGCTGATTGATATATTTTTTTCAATAAATTTTATAGGTTATCTGATAATCAAGTCTATAGAAAGGGGAGCGTCCTGAAAATATTCTGGACGCTCCCCTTTTCACCTTTTCAACATGCTCAAACAATCACCAATAAAAATCAACTGCGATAATCCGCATTTACATTAATGTAATCATGGGTCAGGTCAGAAGCAAGCAAGCTGTATTTTCCTTCCCCCAATCCCATAACAATATCAATAAAAATATCCTGTTTCTGCAGCGGTTCCTTCAGGAGTGTATCAAAATCACCGTCTGTTGGCTGCCCATTACGAAATAATTCCACACCGCAAAGGGAAACTCGTACGTCATCAGGGTTAAATTCCACGCCACTGCGCCCTACAGCGGCCACAATACGCCCCCAGTTTGCATCCTGACCGTACAAAGCTGTTTTAACAAGTTGTGAATGACCTACAGTGCGTGCTACGCGTTCAGCATCTGCGTCCGAAGCTGCTCCGGTTACAGCAATATGAGCAACCTTGGACGCGCCTTCACCATCCTGCACCAACATATAGGCAAGATCCCCAAGCACGGAAATCAAAGCAGAAGACAGCGCGGAACAGGACGCTTCATCATCGGCAGATATTCCGGAGCAACCATTAGCCAGGCCATACACCGTATCATTAGTAGAGGTGTCACCGTCTACAGTAACCCGGTTAAACGTCACATTCACAGCATCGCGCAGCATTTTTGTCCATCTGGAGGCTTCAATTCTGGCATCACACAGAATAACAGACAACATAGTTGCCATATTGGGGCAGATCATACCTGCTCCCTTAGCCATCCCGGCAATCCGAACAGCCCCTCCCGGCAATTCTACCTGTAAGGAAGATAGTTTTGGGAAAGCGTCGGTGGTCATAATAGCTCTGGTAAACGCCTCGGGATCAGCTTTTCCAAGCCGTTCCACCAATGAGGGGACGGCTTTCCTCCACATATCCATCTTCAGTTGGTTTCCGATAACACCCGTAGAGGCAGGTAAAATATCTTTTGGCTCCAGGCCAAGTTCAGCAGCAAGCAGGCGCTGCGTTTCACGGCAGTTACGGATACCCTGTTCACCCGTACAGGCATTAGCCTGCCCGGAGTTGATAACAACAGCCCGCGCTGAGGGGCAGGACGCAAGCATGGTTTTTGCCACCACAACAGGCGCTGCAGGAAAACGATTTTGAGTAAACGTTCCTGCTGCAACAGCCGGAACATCACTGACTACTAAGGCTAAATCATCCCGATTTTCTTCTCTGAATCCGGCACTGGCAGTCGCAAAACGAAATCCCATAGGTGTAATAAACATGATAAGATCCTTTAGGTAAAATATGTAACATAGTATGCCACTCTTATTTTTAAGGTGCAATTCATCACATTCCTGACAGCCCGTTATCTGAGGTTGCTACACAAAAAAAGCAGTTTCCTGTTGACCATCAAATGCCATTCACCCTACAAAACAAACAGTTTCTCATTCTATAACACAGGAAAAGTATAATGAGTAAGCCTTCACTATGCACACTTGCAGTTATCGATAATGTTCCCTTTGGGTCCCCCGATCGCCAGAATCGTTTTTTTGCCCTACGCCTTGAACGCCCTGACTGGAAATCATGGTATCCTGGTCAGTTTGTCATGATCCGGCCTGAAAGCTGGGGTTTGGATATGCCCCTGGCCCGTCCTTTTTCCATTTGCCGCGTAAGTGCTAATGAATTGTTCATCTTCTTCCAGATTTCAGGCAGAGGTACAGAAAAAATGGCAACACTGCGGTGCGGTGATAAGGTTCAGGTTTTGGGGCCACTTGGCAATCGATTTGCCGTTGAAAGTGGTACACCAACTTTACTCCTTGCAGGGGGCATAGGTATCGCGCCTTTCATTGGCTATGCCGAACATCATCCCACGCCTGAAGTTCTGTCAATGATCTTCAGCCATCGTCAACCTGAAGACTGCTACCCTGTGGAAACACTTGGGGAACGCATCAGTATGGAATCTTTTCAGGATAATGGCCCGAATGACCTCGATCGGTTACTGAACCATATACATTCCTGTGTTAAAACGTGTGCGGAAAAGAACGGATTGATCCTGGCCTGCGGCCCAGCTCCTTTTCTTAAAGCTGTGCAACATTACGCAGTTACAAGCAAAGCACACTGCCAGCTTTCGCTAGAAAACCGTATGGCCTGCGGCGTTGGCGCCTGCCTTGGCTGCGTTGCCAAAACCACCGACAGGTATCTGTTGGCTGAAAAGGCACAAACACCTGTCCAAGTCTGTAAACATGGACCTGTCTTTTGGGCTGATCAGATTTTACTGGAGGAGTAAAAATGACTCACCACACAGTACATCTCATTACCCCCAAAAATGACAGAACAAAGCCTCTGACATTCAAAAATCCTATTCTTACGGCTTCTGGTACATTTGGGTATGGTGTGGAATTTTCTCCATATGGCAATCTGAAGCAACTCGGCGGTATTGTTGTTAAAGGATTGTCCCTGAAACGGCGTGACGGCAATCCGCTGCCCCGTGTGGCTGAAACACCCTGTGGCATGCTCAATGCTGTAGGGCTGCAAAATGACGGTGTGGAATTTTTCATTAAAAATACACTTCCCCGCCTCCCCTGGAGGGAAGTACCCATTATTGCCAATATCTATGCCACATCTCCTGAAGAATTTGGCAATCTAGCTGAAATTCTTGCTGCAGAAGAAGGAATTTCAGGGCTTGAAGTAAATATTTCCTGCCCAAATGTCAAAAAAGGCGGGGTCCTTTTCGGGCAGGATCCGCTCCTGGCAGCGGAAGTGACAGAAGCGGTTAAAAAACATGCGAGAACCACGCCAGTTATTGTCAAATTGTCTCCAAATGTTACAGATATTACTGTCATTGCAGCTGCTGTGGAAAAAGCTGGTGCAGACGCCATTTCCTGCATCAATACCATCTCGGCTATGGCTGTTGATATAACAATTAGCAAACCGCTTATTGATTATAAGATTGGGTGGCTTTCCGGGCCAGCAATCAAACCGGTGGCACTGCGTTGCGCCTGGCAGGTCTGCCGTACTGTAAAAATTCCGGTTATAGGTATCGGTGGCATTACGTCAGCCAGGGATGTTCTTGAATTTATCCTTGTAGGCGTGCATGCAGTACAAATTGGGACCATGAATTTCGTTCGTCCGGATGCAGCATTCCGAATTGTCGAGGAGCTCCCACATCTTTGCCGCCAGCTGGGTATCAGCAGCCTTGATGCGTTTCGTGGTTCACTGCAGGCGTAAAAATTTGTTCCCACTCAACCCTTCAAGAAGGCACATTATTTCTACGTATGTCTCCAGCAACACGCTATCAATGGAATTCCTCTGAAGAACTCCATAATGACAGTTACCCTAGCCGGTCTCAAAAAAAAAGAGACAGCACTGCCCTGCAGAAAATAGGGGAAGAACTAGCGGCTCTAAGCCCCTCACAAATTGCGTCTATTCCTCTTTCAGACAGCCTTCGGAAAGCAATTCTGGAATGGCAGCATATTACTTCGCATGAAGGACGTCGACGCCAAATGCAATATATAGGGCGGCTTATGCGTGAAGAAGGAGATGCCGACGTGATCCGTACAGCTCTGGACAAAATCAAGGCTGGTTACAGTGAAGAAATACTTTCTCTAAAAAAAGTGGAACAGCTACGGGACAAACTCATGCTTGCATCGCCGACAGAGTTAGACGCTCTGCTGGCACAGCTACCCGTTGAAGAACACAACATTCTTCGTGATCTCATAAGCCGCGCCCGTGAAGAACGTAAACACAAACATCCACCCCACGCTTTCCGCGCACTGTTCCGCAGGTTGCGCATTGCTTCCACAACCTAATGAAGACTGATGTTATCATTCTTGGTGCAGGAGCAGGCGGTTTTTTTGTGCTGTAACAGCTGCCCGGCGTAACTTTTACTGTATTATCGTGGATCATTCTCCCATAGCAGGGCGCAAGGTGAAGCTCTCCGGCGGTGGTAAGGGGAATGTTACCAATCTTTACATGAGTACCGAATGGTATGTAGGACAAAATACTGTCTTTACCCGGCAAGCATTGCAACGCTGCATGCCAAACCTGATTCTTAACCTCCTTAAAGAATATAACATTCCCTGGGAAGAGCGAAGTCATGGCCAGATATTCTGTACCGTTCCCGCATCTCATCTGGTGATAGGCTTATCAGGGATGCGCTTGAAGCGGGTATGCCCTGTTCTTAGGACGTAATCTGAATACTGTTGAGTATAGTGACGGACAGTTTCGTATTCAACTATCTGAAGAAATGTTTAATCTCCCCGTTGGTCATAGCGCTTGGAGGCCCTGCACGGCCCCAAAGCGGAGCAAGTGATTTGGGCATACGTCTTGCCTAACATTTTGGTCACAAAATAATCCCGGTACAGCCGGCTCTTGTCCCTCTTTTGTTTCCAGAAGCATGGCCATTACATGGTCTCTCCGGAATCAGCCTTCCTGTAGCTGTGAGTATAGAGCAGAGAACATTTGCATACCCTTACGCATAATGGGATGAGCGGACCTGCCATTTTACAGGCATCGTGCTTTTGGAAAAAAGGATGATGCTCTGCGTATCAACTTCTTACTACATAAAGAACGCTCTTCAGCTTATGCATAGAGAACGGCAAAATTGCTGTAAGAACGCTTTTCCGCAGATTTCTGCCGAAAAGGCTTGCCGAATGGCTTATATCCCGCAAACAGGCTGCATGCAAAGTTGCTCAAATCGGAAAACCGTCCCGGACAATTATTGCAGGGATATACATGAATACGAAGTAGTTGCATTGAAAAAATGTAGAAATGAACAGGGCAGAATCATCCATCGGAGGAGTGAACACCTTGGAAGTGAACCCTAATACTATGGAAAGTCGTAAAATTTTGGGACTCTATTTTGTTAGAGAAGTCCTTGACATAACAGGCCTACTTGGTGGTTACAATCTTCATTGGGCTTGAGTATCAGGAAAACCGGCAGGAGAAGATTCCATACTCCTTAAAATTCTCTCTCCCATAGTCCTAGAAGGTCATAGGCATTCATGCCTATGAAACCTAAAATTTGGGAAGGTATGAATCTCTTCCGAGCGTTCCTCCAACCCCGACTTCAAACAGGGTTGGAGGAACGCTCGGCCTGAAGGCCAATGTCTCAAACCAATAAAGAGATAAGATACGCTGCCATCACTCCCTTTGTCCCCGCTTTGGTCACGCTATCCCCAGAAAACTGGAGGTTCAATCGCTGCCCCATTGAAAAATAAAATTTTTGAGTCTTCCCTAACTGAGAAGGCATGAATAGCCTAAAAGGCTAGGCACTGAAAAACAGGTATGCATATCGTTCAAAAATTTCCGGGGCTAACATCCGGCAAATTGTGAAGCTTTTTTCTGTTGATTTGACGGCTTCACAGATTGCCAACTTGACCGGAATCAACCGGAATACCGTGAACCGGTACCTCTCTGGCATACGGGAGAGGGTTGCTTTCTATTGTGAAGAAGAATCTTCTGTAAAGAAGCCGGCGAAAGTTATTTGGCGCCCGAAGAGTCCGGGATATACGAAGCCGCGGCGCACGGGGAAAACCATTGTTTGCTGCTTGTTCAAGAGGAATGGGCGAGTTATACAGAAATAGCCCTTGATTGCTCCAAGGCTACCCTCCAGGGAATTATGCGAGAGCGTGTAGACCTTGAGAGCCTCATCCATTCGGACGGCTGGCGTGGATACGATGGGCTTGTTGATCTTGGCTGCCGGAAGCACTTTCGCGTGGAACGCGGTAATAATGAATTCGCCAACAAACACTCACATATCAATGGGATAGAAAGCTTCCGGGCTTATGCCAAAACGAGACTTGCACGCTTTCGCGGCCTTCAAAAACATACATTCTATTTTTTTCATTTGAAAGAATGTGAGGTTAGGTTTAATCATATAGCAAGAAAACATTTATCCGCTGACCCTCAAATTGCTCAGAACTTCTCCTCTCAGCTAGTCATGACCCTTTGAAAAACTTAAGAAGCCTTAGCAGATTTTCCCCAGCGCTACCAGCAACTGCCGCATATCATCGGGGTTGGGTATTACGGGCAGGGCTGTAAGTACTCCTAGCCCCTCCATGGCATCATGGAAATGCTCTTTCGATAATTCGCTGGTTACTCGGTATGTACCGTTGCGTTGAGCTTAAGGATGTCTATGATCGCAGCACGCAGATCCAGAATAGCCAGCAGGGGCGGGGTCTGTCGGATATATTCCAAATGCTTCCTGCATAGTTGGGGGACAATAGTACGTATCCCCCCTTGCCTGAGTACAGGGATACAACATGCCCATTTGTCAGCTGCAGCAGAACTAAGCAGTATATTTGGAGTAGTTTATAGTATAGAAAAATGCCATCTATGCGTGGTGATGCCCCTGGCATGTAAAGTCCGTAGAAAAGGCCGGCAGTTTACCATCAAGTAAGGCCTGAACAGCCAACTGTACCGTGGAATACCCACCAGCGAAGAAAACTTCAATCCCCTGTTGCTTAAACCCCATAAGTGGTCGCATGCCCATACCACCCGCAAGCAGGCTGGTTACCCCATGGGCAGTTAGGTGCTGCACTGACATCATACAGCTACCCTGGTTGTGGGGTACATTGGGCAGCGTGGCTACAGATTCAATAGTTCCATCTTTAATGGTGACAAGCGTGTACATGTCACAGTGGCCAAAGTGCATGCTCATTTCGGCATCCATGCCACCGGGGTTGACAGAAGGGATTGCTACTATTTCGGTGCTCATTGCATTCTCCAATCAGCTTAAGACAGAGGTAACTAAGGTAACCACAGGAATTTTCGGTAGTTGAGCTTCCCGCATAAACGACCCGATATGTACAGATAATCTGCATAGGGAATCTGTCAAGGCGACGGAGGTGTCAGGTGCAGCGGCGCGGATCCTAGGGCACAGGTGATGGATCATTGTCTGCTGCCGAATACACGAAATCTGTTGCCTTGTCAGCGCCTGTTACGGCGGCGGTTCATATCCCTATGTGGCGGTTCCCCAAAAAGCCGTTTGTATTCTCTGTTAAACTGGGTAAGGCTTTCATAGCCCACGGCCAGTCCTGCGCTGGAAGCAGTTTCATTTTCAAATAACATCAGTCGCTGTGCTTCATACAGTCGCAGTCGTTTATGGAACTGGAGCGGACTGAGGCCGGTTACATCCTTAAAGTGACGGTGGAAGGTTGATGTAGCCATATGCACTTGTTTTGCTAGTTCCTCTACCCGTAAAGGCTTGCGATAATTTTCCCGCAGCCAGGAAATTGCCAGGGCAATATGGTTGTTTGGCGATCCGGGCATGTTCAGCCTGCGCAAATTTGCACCCAGAGGGCTGGTCAATAACATATAATAGATTTCCTGTATGATGACGGGGGCTAGGAAAGAAATATGCTCCGGTTTTTCCAGCAGTTCTACCAGACGTAAAAACGCGTCCAGAAGATGTGTATCTACAGTGGCAACCAATACCCCATGGCAGGGGCCGATGTCGGTTTTATTCTGCGGAGAAATTTCTGAGATAAGCCGTGAGATCCGGTATCTGTCCAACTCAAGGGCGATAGAAAGGAATGGT
This sequence comes from uncultured Lawsonia sp., assembly GCA_964425055.1. Lineage (GTDB taxonomy): Bacteria > Desulfobacterota > Desulfovibrionia > Desulfovibrionales > Desulfovibrionaceae > Bilophila. The sequence continues at coordinate 8,049 of CAYRKU010000061.1, forward strand.
CTGTCGGCACTGGGTCTGATCACATAAAAAGCGCTTGGCATATCCACGCCCGATACGCAGTACTGGCCTTCGCCATATTTAAATTCCTGCGAGCCTATAACCGTGCATTTACTTCCCTGTACCACAATGCCCACAGAGGGTCTGCCAAAAGTATTTTCAGCCTGGTTGACCTCCGTACGGTGGATCAGCGTTAAACCTGCGATGGCTGTATCCAGTTTCCCTGGATGGGGCAGCCAGTGCAGAATTTTTTCCTTCAACTGTGTGTTGATTCGTGTCACTTCATGTCGATCATGTTCATTCATAGCCATTATCCTGCTCGGTGAGTATATAAACAAACTACCACGAAAATCGATTTTTGGATAGGGGATTGATAGAATTAAGCAATGTTTAGAGAGGATTGTGGCTACTGTCATCTGCTGAGCATATCTATTATCCCTTACTTAGCAATATGATATATGAACAGACAGATTAGTTTTTGCACGCAGTGATAAGGAGTGCCCTGACTGACCAAAGCATATCCCACAATCCGGAATGTCAGCGCAGGAAGCGGAGAACCCCAGGTACTGGCCTTATATTTAACTAAAGGTATTTCTACATAATATTTGGAATTTGGGCAGTGCCTGGCGCACAGGCTCCTGCAGGTAATGAATATTGTTTATACCTTGAAAATTTATAATTAACAGTTAAATTTTTATTACATGTTGCGTAGACCTGATGAATAAACAACCCGACGCAGTTTTTAAGCAGTACTATAGCTGGTGCTCTGGCCGCCGTTGTCTCCTGCATGGATGCAGCCCAGGCAATAGATCAGACATCTCAAATTGCCCACAGCCAGTTATTAAATGGAGGTACTCCTATGCCGGAACGTATTACCCGGGCTTAGAACAAAATGAAGGAACTTGTGGGGGCCGGGT
>CAYRKU010000062.1:0-8703 GCA_964425055.1 uncultured Lawsonia sp.
GCTACTGGCCATTTTAGGGGCGGAGCTTCTTATACCCATTACCGCACCTGGACTTCTTGCCCGGCAGGAAGTGCTGACAGAGGCGGTACACCTGTTCCGACTATGTATCCCCTACGCCGCTTTTGCCGTGCTTGCAGCCATAAATATGGCAGAGCTGCACAGCAGGGGGCATTTTCTGTTGCCGTCACTTATGCCGGTTTTGTTCAACATCATTGTTCTGTGTAGCGTAGCTCTAGCCATGGGCAGGCCAGTACCACAATGTGGAATGATCCTTGCTGTCGGCGTATTGTGCGGTGGATTTATACAATGGTTTTTTTTACTAGCTGCAGGTGGGCGTCTGCATGGTAGGGTTCGCAGAAGAGAATCACTACCCCCAAAGGCACATATCCGAACTATACTATGCAGTCTCCCCGCAGGGATATTTGGAGCGGCAGTTCCCCAACTGGCCTTTCTTATCGCAGCAGTATTGTATTCTCTCTTACCGGAAGGCCATTTGGCAGCGCTGTTTTATGCTGAGCGTCTGTTGGAATTTCCCCTGTGCGTACTAGGGGCGGCAACGGGTATGGCGGCAGTGCCCCGCCTTGCAGCCGCAGTAGCTCAAAATCCTCCATTGCCAGTGAATACTGCCATTCACGGTGATACTATAATCCCCGCACCGTTTATGCACGAACTCAACCGGGCTCAATATCTATCCCTGGGACTGAACATTCCCGCGGCCGCAGGGCTGGCCGCTGTGGCGGTCCCACTGGTTGCGCTTGTTTTTAACCACGGAGCGTTTGAGTCAAATGCAGTACAGGCTACAGCACTCGCCCTGTACGCCTATGCCCCGGCGCTGCCCGCCTATGCTCTGTCGAGGCCGCTCCTAGCAGCCTGCCAGGCCTTGCAGGACAGGAGTACTCCCATGCTGGCAGCTATAGCTTCACTCTCTGTTGCCTTTATCAGCGGCCTTACCCTTATGCAAATTAACGGACCCTGGGGGCCACCATTGGGGGTTTCACTTGGTTTATGGTGTAACGTCTGGCTGTTGCGGCGGGGCCTTGGTGTCTGCGCTCCACACTTACCCCTCCGCTCTTTGGCCTGGATGCTGCTGGGGGCTGCATGTGCCTATGCTGCGGCAACATGGGTTGCAACTGCCTGCACGACACATTCGCCAATATTCACGCTGGGGTTGGCCATACCAGCCGGAGCAGTTACCTATGCAGTTCTTTTGCTGGCCGGGGACAAAGCCATGCTGATCAACCTGTTTCATACAACAAGGCGCTGATACCGGCCTTTATTTTTTACCTTTCCGAGGTTAATCTTTCCGTATGAAAACAGCATTCAGTATTCCCCCATTTATTGCAAGCAGTGCAAAACTGCTCGCAGGAGCATTTATTATTTTGTTCCTGGCCAGATGTGCCATGCTGTGCCTGCTGTGGAGCAGCATACGTTCCAACCTGCCCAGCGATATTTTACAGGCATTATATATTGGCACAAAATTCGATCTGCGCATGGTTGTGCTGTATTTCATCCCGGCGATGCTTATTTTTAGTATTCCCCCTCTGGAACAAATGCTTAGCAGAGTGTGGTTCCGAAAGATTATCTGTACCCTGTATGGAGTGGTCTTTTTCGGCGCAGTTTTTGTGTATGTGGTGGATTTTGGCTGGTATTTCTACATGAACCAGCGAGTGGACGCCACGCTGTTTGAATTTGCGGGGAATCCAGACATTGCCGGTAACATGGTATGGGAATCATACCCGGTTATACCCATTGCCTGCGCCATGTTTGCCTTAACTGCAGGTTGGATAACGTTTTTTAACAAGGTATTGCGTTCACATCGGCACACTCCCTGCATGGGCTGGAAAAAACGTACCGGCTGGATGGCAGGTTCCTTTATTATACTGTTCTTACTGGCCTATGGACAGATCAGTTCAAACTTTTTCCCTCTACGCTGGAGCAATGCATATTTTTCAACAAATGCCAATCTGGCAACTCTGGCCCTCAATCCCATCCAAAATTTACGCGATACCTTCAAATCTTCTCTAGAAACACGACCGGATATGACTGCAACGCGGAACAGTTACCTTCCTGTTGCCCAGTGGCTGGGGGTAAAAAATCCGGATGTGGATCAGCTCAATTTTACCCGCCATGTTGCCGGAATTCCAGTAACTGAGCAAAAACATCCTCTGAACGTGGTAATTATCATCATGGAGTCGCTGTCATATCCCAAAACGTCATTTGCGCCGGACAAAACAGCCCACCCGGATGATCCCACACCTAATCTTTCTGCCCTAGCCAAAAAATCTCGCTTTTATCCTCTGTTTTTTGCACCTACCCGCACCACGGCCCGGGCTATATTCACCACTATGACCGGCATTCCGGATGTTAATCGTTCCGGCGGAACCAGCTCGCGCAATCCTGCGCTGGTAGATCAGGCATTGATGATCAACGAATTTACCGGATATGAAAAATTCTATATGATCGGTGGCAGTGCCAGCTGGGCCAATATCCGCGGGATACTGAACCATAACGTGGATGGCCTGCACCTGATGGAAGAAAGCGCATGGAAAGCCCCTAATGTGGATGTATGGGGTATATCCGATTTGAACCTCTTCCGTGAAGCAGTGGAGGTATTTACCCGGCAAAGCAAACCCTTTGTGGCCGTTATTCAAACTGCCGGCTACCATCGGCCATACACTATCCCTGTTGACAATGCTAATTTTCATATCAAAATCCCTTCTGAAGAAGCTCTGAAAAATTATGGTTTTACCGGTGTAGATGAATACAACTCCATGCGCTTTGCCGACCATGCCTTGGGGGAATTTTTCCGCTTGGCCAGTCAAAAGACCTGGTTTAATCACACCGTATTCGCCGTTTTTGGTGACCATGGCCTTACTGACACTCCGGGCAATATGTCCCCGGGGTATGTAGCCTGTGGCCTGCATGGTTACCATACCCCCATGCTCATCTTTGCCCCAGGGTTGACAGCGGCGGGGCTTTTTACACCCGGTACGGACAGTCACCCTTGCGGCCAACCGGATATTTTCCCCACACTGGCATCCCTAGCAGGTATCCCCTACAGATACAATGCGTTGGGGCGAAATTTACTGGATGCTCAAAACAAAGCCACTGCGCGGCAATTCATTGCAGGGAGTACCGAATCTATTGTCAAACTGGTAGAAGGGAGATATTGCTACACCTTTGCGGAAAGTGAAGGCATGTACAGCCTAGATGATCCTGTTCTGCATAATCTTATCGAAAGCAAACCAGAACAAGCCGCTCATATGCGGCAATGGGCCAAAAATTTTTACAACGTGTCCAAATACATGCTGTACAACAACAGGAAAATCTCCTCTATCCATACTGATCCTTGACAAAACAGAAGTATATGATCATGCTGTATTACCGGAACTTTTCTGGGGTTGTTGGCCGCTCGGTTTTGAAACTCTTCACAGGTAAGTTCCCTCCAATTTTACCAGATGGAGTATCTAATGTTGCTGAATGGTGCGCAGATTCTCATGGAATGTCTGATCCGCGAAGGCGTGGACATTATGTTCGGCTACCCGGGCGGGTCGATTCTGGATATCTATGATGTTCTTCCCCATTACTCTAAGCAGCTACGGCATATTTTGGTACGGCACGAGCAGGCCGCAGTGCACGCGGCCGATGGATATGCCCGTGCTACTGGCCGTGTGGGAGTAGCCCTAGCTACATCAGGTCCGGGTGCTACCAATACGGTTACCGGTATCGCTACTGCCTATTGTGACTCCATCCCGCTGGTGGTGTTTACCGGCCAGGTACCTACTGGGCTTATCGGCAATGATGCCTTTCAGGAGGTGGATATTGCCGGAATAACAAGGCCCTGTACCAAACACAATTATGTGGTGAAGGATGTTAAAGACCTGGCGCATACCATCCGGCAGGCCTTTTATATTGCACGCTCCGGCCGACCTGGGCCGGTGTTGGTGGACATGCCTAAAAACGTCCAGCAGGAAAAAACAGAGTTCGTCTGGCCGGAAGATATCAGCCTGCGCAGCTATAACCCCAATTATCAGCCTCATTTTGCCCAGATCCGTAAAGTGGTGGACGCTATTTATCAATCCAAGCGGCCGTTGCTCCTTTCCGGCGGGGGCGTTATCCTGGCCAATGCCAGTGCAGAATTCCGTGCCCTAGCCGATGACTTGCATCTACCGGTAACATCCACACTTATGGGGCTGGGTGCTTTCCCCTGCGATGATGATCGCTGGCTAGGCATGTTGGGTATGCACGGTACCTATGCCGCTAACAAAGCCATCAACAATGCTGACCTAATTATTGCCGTAGGGGTGCGGTTTGATGACAGGGTAACCGGTCGTATCTCATCCTTTGCCCCCAAGGCAACCATTGTCCATATTGATATTGATCCTTCATCTATCCGAAAAAACGTCAATGTAAGCATCCCCGTAGTGAGTGACTGCAACAACGCACTGGCAGCCATCCGGAAACATTTGGCCATGCGCGATCCGGAACCTTGGGAACGGCGTTTTGAACCCTGGCGGGCCTTGCTGAATGAATGGAAAACCGAACAGCCCATTACCTGGATGCCCAGCAGGGCTGTACTCAAACCGCAAGACGTTGTGGAAACACTCTATCGCGTGACTGAAGGCAAAGCCATCCTGACTACGGAAGTGGGGCAACATCAAATGTGGGTGGCCCAATTGTACACTTTCCATAATCCGCGCACGCTTATCACCTCCGGCGGACTTGGTACCATGGGCTATGGCCTGCCCGCAGCCATTGGTGTGCAGTTTGCCTTCCCCGATAAGCTAGTTATTGATGTATCGGGAGATGGATCCTTCCAAATGAATCTGCAGGAGCTTATCACAGCTGTCAGTAACCATTTACCTATTAAGATATTGATCCTAAACAACCAATATCTTGGTATGGTGCGACAGCAGCAGTATATGTTCTACAAGCAACACTGCGTTGCCGTAGACATTGCTGACCAACCCGATTTTGTAAAACTGGCCGAGGCCTATGGGGCTGAGGGATATCGGGTAACCAAGCCGCATGACCTTGAAGCCACTCTACGCATGGCACTTGCATCACCCAAAACAGCGCTTATTGACGTTTGGGTAGAACGGGATGAGATTGTCTATCCTACGGTACCCGCCGGGGCATCACTGGATGAAATGGTGCTTCTGTAATATTTCCCCGGGGTAAAACCGGGGCTTACTTTAACCCCATTAAAGCAATGCAAACCCTTGAACAGCTGGAAATGGAAGTCGCCAACAGGGACGGCAGCATCGAAATGGTTTGGGCCAAGCTGCACTGTATCCGTGTTACAGAATCTCGGCTTGACTATCACGGTTCCATTACCATTGATGAATCCATCCTTGAAGAGGCAGGGATTGTACCTCTGGAATTTGCCCATATCTGGAATAAACAGAGCGGCGCACGAATCAGCACCTATATTCTACCGGGGGAACGCGGTACTGGTATTGTATGCCTAAATGGGGCTGCGGCACGTACTTGCCAACCCGGGGACGAAGTTATCGTGACCACATCCCGCAGGGTAACCGGTATTCGAGCCCTCTATGCATCCACACCACGGGTACTGATTTTTGACAACAGTGATCCTGCTCATCCCAACCGTATTGCCGAACGGTTAGAATACAGAACTACAGTGGATGAGAAGGGTGTGCCCCATTTTGCAATAGTAGAGGTTGATCACTGGTAAGACCGTATACACGATACAAGGGGACAGTTATGAATACGGGAATTTTTCGCGGTGCGTTTACTGCATTGGTTACGCCGTTTACAGGTGGAAAAATCGATGAAGATGCCTTCCGTGAATTGATCGAAAAACAAATCGAACAGGGCATAGACGGTCTTGTTCCCTGTGGAACTACCGGAGAATCCGCCACACTTTCCCATGAAGAACATGAAACTGTTGTCCGGATTTGCGTTGATCAGGTGCGGAAACGTGTTCCCGTGCTTGCCGGGGCAGGGTCCAACAACACAGCAGAAGCCGTCCAGTTGACGCAATTTGCCAAAAAAGTAGGCGCGGACGGCGTACTGCATATCACGCCCTACTATAACAAACCTACCCAAGAGGGCCTATATCAACATTTTAAAGCCATTGCTACCGAAGCTCCACTACCTATTATCGTGTATAACGTGCCCAGCCGCACGGGCTGCAACATACTACCTTCCACGGTTGCCCGCCTGGCAAAAGACGTTCCGGAAATTGTAGGTATTAAGGAAGCAACAGGCAGCCTGATTGCCGCTTCGGATATTTTGGAACTGTGCCCAGCAGAATTTCAGGTTCTTTCCGGCGACGACTTTATCGCCTTGCCAATAATGGCCATTGGTGGCTGTGGTGTGATTTCGGTTACTGCCAATATTGTACCTGGCCGTGTATCCCGCATGTGCCATGCCTTTTTTGAGGGAAATTTGCCCGAGGCCCGCAGCATTCATTTTGAGCTTATGCCACTACACAGGGCCATGTTTTTTGAAACTAACCCTATTCCGGTTAAAACTGCCTACAGCCTGCTGAACAGAAAACCCCTTGAACTGCGACTACCGCTTGTACCGCTTCAGCCTGCCAATGCCGAACGGCTGGTACAAACGCTAAAAAACAGCGGCCTGTTATAGGTAATACGGCGTACCATATGCCACGCTCTGGACAAAGGGCGTGGCGTTTTGTTGTGCCCAGGCCAGGCGTATACACGTGTAAAGGATTTTTCATGGAACTATCGCTTGATTTTACGCCAAACTTCAACCAATCTAATGGATTGGTGGCAGCAATTGCCCAGGATGCCCAAAGCGGTGAGGTACTGATGCTTGCCTGGATGACTCCCGAGGCCTGGGCCAAAACCCTTGAAACAGGGGAAGCACATTACTACAGCCGCAGCCGCAAAATGCTGTGGCATAAAGGCGAAACATCGGGCAATATCCAAAAAATACGCTCCATTCGGCTAGATTGCGATTCTGATGCCATTCTCCTGCAAATAGAGCAAATTGGCGGGGCAGCCTGCCATGAGGGCTACCACAGCTGCTTTTTCCGGGAACTCAAGGATGGTAAAGTAAGCCTCTGCTCCAAACGTATTTTTGATCCTAAAGAGGTATATCATGGATAACCTCCTGATCAAACTTGGCCTGCCCAAAGGCTCGCTTGAAGAATCCACCATCAATCTGTTTGAACGTGCCGGCTGGAAGGTACTCCGCCACCCACGCAACTATTTTCCAGATATTAATGATCCGGAAATTACGCCACGGCTTTGCCGTGTGCAGGAAATCCCGCTATATATTCAGGATGGCATTCTGGACGTGGGGCTTGCTGGTAAAGACTGGGTAAAAGAAACCGGAGCTGATGTAATAACCGTTTCCAACCTGGTCTACTCCAAAGCATCCAACAGGCCAGCCCGCTGGGTTTTGGCTGTAGGTGGAAATTCTCCTTATCAAAAAGCTGAAGATCTTGCCGGGAAACGAATCGCCACGGAACTTGTCAATGTCAGCACAGCGTATTTTGCTGAACGCAATATCCCAGTCAATATCAACTATTCCTGGGGTGCCACAGAAGCAAAAGTTGTGGAAGGGCTGGCTGATGCCATTGTAGAAGTAACCGAAACGGAAACAACCATCCGCGCTCACGGACTGCGTGTTATTGAGGAAGTATTTGTAACGTCTACAGTCCTTATTACCAATAAAGCGGCATGGGCCAACCCGACCAAGCGCCGCAAAATCGAACAGATTGATCTCCTGCTGCAAGGAGCATTGCGGGCTGAGGCACTTGTATGCCTCAAAATGAATGCCCCAGCAGCCAGGCTGAATACTATCCTCGGCCTGTTGCCCTCTCTGAATTCTCCCACGGTTGCGCCCCTGCAAAATGGTGACTGGCTCTCACTGGAAACAGTTGTCAGTACCGATATTGTGCGCGACCTCATCCCGCAGTTGCGCGCTGCCGGTGCCGAGGGCATCCTTGAATACGCCCTGAACAAAGTGATCTGATAACACATAAACATATAGGAGACCTAAGGCTTCCCTTTTTATATCTACTATCGTACTACCGTTACGGACCAAATTTCACTGTTTCAGGCATGATGATAGGGAATATGATGGAGCAACAGCTCAGCCCGATATATCTGCTCCAGCAAAACTACCCGCGCCAGTTCATGGGGCAAGGTGAGCTTCCCGAGAGCAAGCGTATGGGCAGCAATCCGCTGTACTGCAGGATCAAAGCCAAACGCTCCTCCAATGATAAAACACGGACGGCGAGATGTATTTTCCAAAAGCTGGTCAAGAAAAACCGAAAATTGCCGTGAAGAAAATTGGTTACCGTGTTCATCCAATCCAATGGGAATATCCAGCGGAGTAATCGCTGCCAGAATCCCCTTGCTTTCACACGAATTACGGTCAACAATAGGAAGAGCAGGATCGCCGTCCCGAATAATAGTTTCCATACAGGCTATCCAGCGTTGAATCCGTTGAGTGTAGTGTTCGGCTGCTGCCTTCCAGAAAGGTGTTTTAAGCCGACCTACAGCGATAATACGTAATGATTTTAGCTTCATAGCATACTTATTATAATCGATATCGGCCAAACTAGGAGACCTTATGGAAAGAACACGGAAGAGAGCCCCTCTCGTCAATCTGAAACGCGCTGCAGCATTGATGTTGGACGGTCATCCGGTTATTTTCCCAACAGAAACTTTTTTTGCGCTGGGCAGCAGGGCCTTGGATGCA
>CAYRKU010000063.1:0-6740 GCA_964425055.1 uncultured Lawsonia sp.
GAAGGTCTCATGGGGAAAATGCGAATCAAGGGACGGAGCTGAAGCGTGAAGAAGTACCGCGGCGTTTTCCTCAAAAATGAGAGGGAAATTGGCCTTCTGCGTGAAGCAAACAGAATGGTTGCGCTGATTCTGGACGAATTGGGCAGGCAGGTACGTCCCGGCCTTCCTACCATGTATTTCGAAGAAATTGTCCAGAAAATGTGCCGTGAATTCAAAGTAAAACCCGGATTTCAAGGGATGTACGGTTTCCCGTATGCTCTATGTTGTTCGGTAAATGAAACCGTTGTACACGGATTTCCCTCTGAAAATGTAATCCTTAAAGAAGGTGACATTGTCAGCTTTGATGTGGGGACCATCTATCAGGGATTTTATGGGGATGCAGCCCGCACATTTGCTGTGGGTGAGGTTAGCCAGGAGGCAGCGCGGCTGCTGCGGGTAACAGAAGAAAGCCTTGCTTTAGCCGTATCTGAAGCACAGCATGGTAATGAACTTAACGACATCGCCGGTGCGGTTCAAAAGCATGCCGAAGGTGCCGGTTTCCATGTTGTAAGACGTTTTGTGGGGCACGGTATCGGTTCAACGTTGCACGAAAAACCGGAAGTACCCAATTTTATTATTCCATCAAAGGTGTTACCGCTGAAAACCGGCATGGTTCTGTGTATTGAGCCCATGATTACAGTGGGTACGCCTGAAGTGGACATTTTGGACGATGAATGGACTGCTGTTACCCGAGACAGGAGCCTGGCTGCCCATTTTGAACATTGCGTGGCCATTCTCCCCAACGGGCCGGAGATACTTGATCGCCCATGAATGGTATATAGTCATTGACAGCATGGGAAAAAACGATAAGCTATTTTGTTCAGGCGGTAATTTATGCTGCCAAAGAAACCTGTGGAGAGACTTGTCATGAAAGTCAGGCCATCTGTAAAAAAAATTTGCCCTAAATGTAAGGTCATCCAACGCAAGGGTGTACTCAGGGTCATCTGCGAAAACCCCCGGCACAAGCAGCGCCAGGGCTAGCTTTCAGGAGAAAGACTGTGGCCAGAATAGCTGGTGTTGACCTGCCCAGAGGCAAGCGCGCAGACATTGCGTTGACTTACATCTATGGCATTGGCCGTGTAACGGCTTTGAAAATACTTGACGCTGCCGGCGTCAACTGGACTCGCGGTATTGATGAGCTGTCTGCCGAAGAGCTGAACGAAGTCCGTAAGGAACTTGAACAGAATCACAAGGTGGAAGGCGATCTGCGCCGTGAAATTTCAATGAACATCAAACGACTTATGGATATTGGCTGTTACCGTGGGCTGCGTCATCGCAAAGGCTTGCCCGTGCATGGTCAGCGTACCCATACCAACGCCCGTACCCGTAAGGGGCCGCGCCGTGGCGCCGTAGGCAAAAAGAAGTAATGGAACTTTCCGGCATGATCAGCCCGTTTTGGTGCGATCATGTGAAGCCTTCATTGATATGACCGTTCCGGTCAATGGAAAAAATTATGGCTAGACCAAAACGTGCTACCAAGAAAAGAGAAAAGAAGAACGTGCCTCTGGGGATGGCTCATATCCAGGCTTCGTTCAACAATACTATTATTACGTTTACCGATACACGGGGAAATACCATCAGCTGGGCAAGTGCCGGTCAAAGTGGGTTTAAGGGGTCCCGTAAATCTACACCTTTCGCCGCCCAGATTGCCGCAGAAACAGCAGCCAGAAAAGCCCAGGATAACGGAATGCGCACTGTGGGTATATATGTAAAAGGGCCTGGATCCGGGCGGGAAGCAGCCATGCGTGCTATCAATGCTTCTGGCTTCAAAATTGCTTTTATTCGTGATGTTACCCCTATCCCCCACAACGGCTGCCGACCGCCAAAACGGCGTCGCGTCTAGCCCGCATTTACAGGAGGACTTTACCTTGGCCAAATATAATGATGCAAAATGCCGTTTGTGCCGCCGGGAAGGGACGAAGCTCTTATTAAAGGGCGATCGTTGCTTTGGCGATAAATGCGCTTTTGACAGGCACCAGCAGGCTGCCCCCGGTCAGCATGGCCGCGCACGTAAAAAACTGAGCGACTACGCAACCCAGCTGCGTGAAAAGCAGAAAGTACGGCGTGTATATGGCGTTATGGAAAAACAGTTTCATGGTTACTTCGTCCGGGCCGATATGGCAAAGGGTATCACCGGTACCAATCTGCTTGTTTTCCTTGAACGCCGTCTGGACAATGTTATTTACCGTCTTGGTTTTGCCAACTCACGGTCTCAGGCCAGGCAGATGGTCCGCCACGGTATATTCACCCTGAATGGGCGCAAAGTCACCATTCCTTCACTTCAGGTTAGGATAGGTGACAAGATTGAAGTACCGGAACAGAGTAGAACAATCCCCGTCCTGGCTGAAGCGCAGGAGGCAGTTGCCCGCCGTGGTTGCCCTGCCTGGCTGGAAATGGACGCTCCTAATTTCAAAGGCGTGGTGAAAGCATTGCCCCAGCGTGATGATATCCAGTTCCCCATCAACGAACATCTCATCGTCGAGCTCTACTCCAAATAAACGGGGGCATACATGCTCTTCAGACAAGGCAACAGGCTTATCAATTCCCGTAACTGGGCCAAACTCGTACGCCCGGATCAAATCACGTGCGAGAGTGATCCCAATGATACCATGTACGGCAAGTTCACTTATGAGCCGCTGGAAAGAGGATACGGGGTTACTATTGGCAATGCGCTGCGCCGTGTACTGCTTTCTTCCCTGCAGGGGGCGGCCTTTGTTTCTGTAAAAATTTCCGGCGTGCAGCATGAGTTTACAACCATTCCCGGCGTACTGGAAGATATTACAGATGTTATTCTGAATATCAAACAGGTTCGCCTGGCCATGAGTACCGATGAACCTCAGCATCTTACGCTTTCCGTTTCCAGAAAGGGTGAGGTAACTGCTGCCGATATCAAATCCAACACGTATGTGACGGTATTAAATCCGGAACAGCATATTGCCACACTGACTCATAATATGGAATTGGACATGGAGTTTGAAGTGCGTATGGGCAAAGGCTATGTCCCCGCTGATATGCACGAGGGCCTGCAGGACTCGATTGGCCTTATCAAACTGGATGCCAGTTTCTCCCCTGTACGCAAAGTAGCCTATACTGTGGAACAGGCCCGTGTGGGTCAGATGACAAATTATGACAAACTGATTCTCGAAGTATGGACGGATGGTTCTGTTCTTCCCGAAGACGCCATCGCCTATAGTGCCAAGATTATTAAAGATCAAATTTCGGTTTTCATCAGTTTTGATGAAAGTGTTTCCGGTAGTGATATTGAAGAAGGCAATAGCAGTACCGATATGAACGACAACCTGTTTAAGGGAATCAACGAGCTGGAGCTTTCCGTACGGGCTACAAACTGCCTGCGCAGTGCCAATATCTCCACTGTTGGGGAACTGGTACAGTGGCCCGAAGCCGAAATACTGAAAACAAAGAACTTCGGTAAAAAATCTCTTGATGAAATCAAATCCGTACTGCAAAGTATGGGGCTTGATTTTGGCATGAAAATCGATAACTTCGAGAAGAACTACCAAGAATGGAAGAGGAAACAACACCATGAGGCATAGTAATTCCGGCAAAAAGCTCGGCAGAACACCCTCGCACCGCAAGGCTCTGTTCCGTAACATGGCCTGTGCGATGATCACATACGGTAAAATCCGTACTACTGAAGTAAAGGCCAAAGAATTGCGCCGGGTGGTGGAACCTCTTATCACCCTTGCCCTGCGCAACGATCTGCATTCACGGCGTCTCGCTTATGAAACCCTGGGGGATCATAAACTGGTGCAACGCCTGTTTGACGTAGTTGCCCCTCTCTTTGCTGGTGTTCCGGGTGGATATACCCGTATCACGCGGCTGTCCTTACCCCGAAAGGGTGACTGCGCCCCCATGGTTATCTTTGAATTTACCCGGAGAGAAAGCAAACCTGCCGCCGAAAGTTGACAGCTGCTTACGCAATCCTTCTGCCCATATATAAGCAAAGGCCGCCTGAATTTCAGACGGCCTTTTATTTGAAATTAACGTTGCGCCAAGATACATTATGGTATACTCGCCGGGGCGAATGCAGCAGCGGCAGCAAATTCCTCCAGCAACTGCTCTTTGACTTCCTCCAAAGGCATATGCAGATAATCTAGGCTTTCAAAGCCAATAATGTGCCGTTTTATACGGGCGAAACCGCAATCATTTCTCTCGGCAAGGCACAGTGCATGGCAGCCGCAAACCAACAGGGCAACATCAGACTCTACTTCCTTTGCAACTAGCCTAGGTCCGCCAGGAATAGCCTTAACTCCTGAGAGCAGTTCCCGCACAAAGGCCGAACGATCGTACGCAGCATTGCAGCCACCGCAAAAAGTTATGGAAAAAGTTTCGATTGGCATGGATGTATCCAAGGTTGATAAAATACCACGAAACCCGTGGGACAGAAAACATTCCCCTGTCACTCAGCTTTTGCGTACGCAGCAAGAATCGCATCAATAAGATGTCCACGTACCGCAGTACGATCCAGATGATTCATGGCCGCAATGGTGACTCCAGCTGGTGAACACACCTGCTCACGCAGGATAGCAGGATGGTTGCCAGGTTGGGCAGCCAGCATGGCGGAACCAAGTACAAGCTGTGCAACAAGCTGCAGCGCTTCCTGGCGGGTAAAGCCCAAGGTAACGCCGGCTTCAGTAAGAGCATCCATAAAATGAAAAACATAGGCGGGGCCACAGCCGATAAGTGCCGTAAAGGCAGGAAATTTACTCTCCGGCAATACCATAACCTGCCCAAGTACGGAAAACAGGTCGATAACTGCCTGATTATCAGCCTGACTGAGCGCCGGATCATCTAAAACCAGAGCAAAAATACCTGCATTCACCAGGGCAGGTGTATTAGGCATAACCCGTACTACCGGGCATTTGCCCTGTACACTTTTTTGCAAATCCGCAAGAGAAACCCCTGCGGCAATAGACAGAACAACAGTTTCTGGCCGCAGAGACGGCAATGCCGCGGCAAGCGTCTGTTCAACAAGGTATGGTTTTACCCCAATAATCAGCATATCTGCCTGGGCAGCGACATCCGGTATCGTATCCACAGCAACAATACCTTTGGCCGTAAGCGGTGTAAGGCGGGAAGGGGTTCGGTTATACCCAAATAGACGTATACCAGGAAGCTGGGAAAGCCCACCCAACAAGGCACCTCCCATGTTGCCACAGCCAATGCAGCCAATATTTTTACCTTGTAAAGAGCGGGGAGTATCCATAACTACCTCCAAAAATATTCACCAGTCACAGCATAGCAATACATTATTTATCCAGCACAATAGGGAGTGTGTGGACAGGCACAATCTCCAAATCCGAATTCCGTTCCTGTACCCACAGCCGCAGCGCAGCCATTGTTTCCGGATAAGGATGCCCCGTAACCACAGCATAGCCACGTTGCATGGCCAACTGTTCAGCCTGCTTCAATGCTGCACGGACAATTGATTCTGACGGATGCCCATCATCCAATGAAAGATTACGCTGCCATGCCGCCAGACCCAATCTACAGGCTTCTGAATAGAGCAGAGAATCCTGGCTGGCCATATCATCCAGCAGATACAGACCGGCAGCAGCAATTTGCGTAACAACCCTGGCAACAGCGTTTTGATCCGTATCCAACCTCGACCCCATTCGATTGGTCAAACCGGATGCATGCGGAACTTTTCCCTGTGCCTTGTGAATAATGGCGGCAATGCGTTCTGCAGGCATATCTATGCCAAGTTCATCCGGGCCGGCCGTGACATAGGGCGATTGTACCGATTGCATGGGCTGGTGAATGATAACTTCATGTCCGGCTTTCCAGGCAGCTTCAGCTGTTTCCCGCGCCAATGCTCCAGAAGGATCCACTCCCAGTGTAATAGGTACAGGCAACGCAAGCAGGGCATCTACAGCGTCCAGACTATGGCCAAGATCGTTTATCACGATGCTCAACCGGGGATGATGTTGCAAGTCAGCTTCCGAAACGGGCACAAAACTCTTTGAGGTTACATCCAACCAGATTTCATGTGTTATAACTTTATCAACAGAAAGAGTAATTTTGCCCGGCTGTTCATGCAAAATACCCTTGCTAGCCCAAACATCCAGATTTTCTTCTAGCGTACCCACAAATTCCGAAAAAGCATCCACGGCCACGCGCCGCGGCTGCTGCCCCTCAGCAGAAATTTCCGCAGGAGAAGGATCAGCAACAGGGGGAAGGAAAATACGCATCCGCTGATATTGATAAGTTTCGTCGCCCTGCTCCCGATATTCAGATGTTAACAGGACAATACGCCCCCGTTCAATATTCAGGCGTAACACCGTTTGAACCAGGGCAAAATCCACCTGTCTGGCAGCCTCAGAAAAGGAAAGATTTCGATATTCAGAGTATGGCAGCTCTCTGCTTTTTAGGCTGGCACGGCTTTCGCGGGGGGCAATATCGGGCACTCCTTCATTGTCAACTTTGTTATCCAGAATTTTCCGATCCGCCTGTGCGGTAGCCTCTCCAGTATTTGCTGTATCAACCACATCAACTGATGTGGGGGCAAAAAAATCGCCTAGGTGCACAACCATATTCATAGTAAAACAGCTCAGACTGTATGCCAGATAAAAAATACCAATAAAGGCTCCCGAAAGTAATGCTGCCAGAGCCGATCCCAGTAATGTACGTACTGTATGGGGATACGGCTGAGGCAGGCGAAGTCTGCCTCGAGTCAATGC
>CAYRKU010000063.1:6750-8498 GCA_964425055.1 uncultured Lawsonia sp.
GCACGTATAGCCGGAAACCACTGCTGCATATCATTCCTTTATTCAGATCCTAATGGCCGACCTCCCCAAAAGGGAACAGGGCCCGGTAATACACTATTCACCGAATATCACGGAGCTTTGGCAACGTCTTTACAAACTGCAGCCCCATGCGCAGCTGATTGTCACTCTCCAGAAACTGTTTGGCTTCAGGCGATACTTTGTCGGGTTCAACGGTATTGCCTGGCTTGTCGGTATTGCTGTCACCTTTTTCCAGATGTCTATTCAAATCCTTTTCCCGCAGCATACGCACCGGGTTATTGGGCTGTGCTTCAGGCGCTTCAAAGGGGATTTCCAGATCAGGCTGAATACCTTCAGCCTGAATGGAACGTCCAGACGGAGTGTAATACAGGGCTATGGTCAGCTTCAGCCCCGAACCATCGGAGAGAGGGATAACATTCTGAACGGATCCTTTACCAAAAGTTCTTTCCCCGATAAGCAGCGCGCGCTTCTGATCGCCCAGTGCCCCGGCGACTATTTCAGACGCTGAAGCAGAACCGGCATTGACCAGAACAACCAACGGAGCCGTAACATCCGTACTTTGGGATGTAGCCGTAAATTCACGGGAAGTGTCATTCGCCCGGCCTCTCATGGAGACAATTGTCCCCTTGCTCATGAACACATCAGACACACTGACAGCCTGATCCAGCAATCCACCTGGGTTGTTGCGCAAATCTAATACGATCCCGCGGATATCACCCCTGGATCTGGCTTCCCTGACAGCGTCAAAAAGTTCTTCCGTAGTACGCTCGTTGAAACGGGTGATACGTATCCAGTAATATCCTGGTTCAAGTTCACGGGATTTGACACTGATAAGCGGAATAGTATCCCGCTTAACGTTGATGACTACCGATTCCTTGGCGCCTCGATGCAGAATGGTCAGCTCTACAGAAGTACCTTTGGGTCCCCGTATATGCGAGACAGCCTCCTGAAGTGTCATATCCATGGTCGGATGCCCCGCTACAGTAAGGATAATATCTCCAGCCTGCATCCCTGCTTTATATGCAGGCGTATCTTCAATGGGTGCAACAACGGTAAGTTGATTGTTTTCCCTGGTTATTTCCACGCCAATACCAAAGAATTCTCCGGAGGTAGCTTCCTGCATCTCCTTAAATTCTTCCTGAGACATCAGTGTAGAATGCGGATCCAGGTCCTGAAGCATCCCTTTGAGAGCTCCGTCCACCAAATCTTTACGGGGTGTATCACGTACATAATACCGTTCTACTATATCAAGCACCTGACTGAAGCGTTTGAGCGCATCAAATTTGCTGTTGTCCCCGGCGACAAAAGCATTGCAGTTCACTACCCCTGCCAGCAGGGAAAAAACAAAAATAAGGGATATCCCCAGGGAAAACTTATGCATATACGCGGCCTCCAAAACTGAAACAGTTATGGCAAAATACCGATCTTCGGTAAAAAACGCAATCTGCCTTAGGCTTTCATCACACGCTTGCCCTGCCCGTTTTGCCTGTACCCGTCTGCGGCATGTAGCCTGTACCGAATGGGCAAGTAAAAAAATACCTTCATACAAGGCAATTAGAAACAGCCTCGAACGATTTCTCTCTGACCTACTACTCTCTTCTGACGTAGCCTTTGAAAAAATTCTCGCATCAATCTCAACGGTAACTAAAACGCCTGTTCCGCAAGTGCATACCCATAGAAAAATGTTACATATACTTTCCACTTCTTGGAAACGAATTTTATTAAATTTA
>CAYRKU010000064.1:0-1499 GCA_964425055.1 uncultured Lawsonia sp.
TATACGTAAAGCGACCACCAATATGGCGGTCGCTTTATTTACAGGGGGCTGAATTTTTCTCTCAGAGAATTTCAAGGATTCTTACGTCTACCTGCGCCGCTTCCATCAAGTCCTTGTCCATCTTACCGGACAGGCGAACTGTGGTTTGAGGGGTAACGGTGCGGCCAGCAAAGATTTCAGGGTCGATATCCACAATTATTGTACCGGTGGCATCCCTGAAAACATATTTGTCGTCGCTTCCGGCTATATGCTGGATAATGTTCCCGGTAAGTACTACAGGGGCATCATCCCACTTATTCTGTGCTTTAGCCACAGTGTCAGCCTGAATGCCGGTAGTTGGCCCCTGGAAGCCGCCACTGGAGGTATTGGACCCCTGAAAACCGGCAAAGGTCACCCCCGGAATGCTGAGGGCAGCAAATAAAAGAAGTATAGGCAATGCTCTCATATTTTTCTCCTATTTTTTAAAGTGTGCGACACAATACAAAATAACTATGCAATTATCAAGCGAAATAGAAAATAGCTATGGATTTTTATCTGTCAAGAGAAGTTGTAGTATTCAGATCCTGGCATTGCTGCATAAAGGCGCATATTGCCATTGTATTTGGAGAATTTTACACGATGTGCGTTCCCATCATTCAAGCATCCGTGCAGCACAGAGGCACTGCCGTAGTACAAATCGGAGCTGGAATAAGCCAGCCAGCGTATTGTCCAGGTGAGGACATCAAGACCAAGAATGCGCACCAGGGGATGCTTGAATAGTAAGAAATGGTTTCGCTAATGGTATAAATATTGGCCAGTTACCCAAGCATCTAGGTAAGTATTGCGCAACTGCCTGCTCTGATAACCGGGTATGAACACACTCCTAAGACAAATAGCTCAGCACGATACATGTACTCAGGCAGAAGGTGCATCATCGTGTTTTTTTTCTGCTTCGGGTTTAGGGGTAATATCTATTTCATCCGGCTCTGAGCTGGCCCGTTTGAAATTGCGGATAGCCTTGCCAAGACCGCCGCCGATTTCGGGAAGCTTTTTTGCCCCAAAGATGACCACTACTATAAGAAGCAGTAAAAGCAGTTCCTGCATGCCGATACCGTACATACTCCCTCCGCAGTTGATGAATAAAAATATAGCGGGTTGCCGTCAAGGTCAAGGCAGAACGTTTGCAACATTTTACCTGTCAGGCTACAAATTTGTCACCAATACGTTATGCAGCTTTCCCCAGCGGGTGTCGCTGTAAGGGTATAGCCGCTTGCCGGGGATGAATTATGGTAATGTGTTCCAATGATTTTTTTGTGTACATTCCAACCATGCATCGAGAATTTCTTGGGGGCGCTCTACCCTCTTGCGTCCGCACGCTTTGGCCTGGGTTGCCCAATGGCCGCGGCTCACATTTTGACCCGGCTTTGTGGGTTGTCCCAGCTGCGCTGCCGTTTACACCGGATGAGGCTGCGGGCTGTATGATGGATTTGGCCCATCTTGACGAAATCTGTATGGCAAAT
>CAYRKU010000064.1:1509-4796 GCA_964425055.1 uncultured Lawsonia sp.
TCCTTCCGTCTCTACTCCGGGAATACAGGCAATATACCGCCGTGAATGTATGGAAAAAGAAGAGTTGGTTCGTTTTACCCGCTCCGGTGGTCTGTTGGAAAAAACAGCCCCTGCTGTACCGGGATTGGCAGAGTACAGCTTGCTGCGCTGGGCACAATATTATCTGTTGCTGGTCTGGCTGCAGGAGGAACGAGTTCTGGAAATGCGCAATCTGTCCGCGCACTATCGTGACGGAGTACGCAGGCTGGCTACACATATTGGTCTGGATGATGAGGAAGGTGCCACGCTCCCGCAGCTGTTTACAGATATGTCTGCCCCAATGTGTGATGATACACCCGTGTTTTTGCCCTCCTGGCAATTTATGCTGGGATTGTTCTCACTAGTTCTGCCGCCTGAAATTGTTTTGTGTACTGATGATGCCAGGATGATTGAGGCAGTTTCCAGCTTGGGTAAATGCAGTGCTCTGCCACTTGAACTGCAACATTTTTTCTCTGAAACCAAGGCGACAATTTCCTGCATACATAGGCCCGCATGGCAATTACTTGGACGCAGGGTGCCAGATCCTGATCAGGCATGGCTCGATACTCCACGCACAGTGATTCTGTTGACCGGAGAATGAGTATGAGTAACCTTTTGACATCTGTGCTGGAAGAGATTTTCTCAATGGGTATAAATGGATTTATTTTTGATTGCGACGGGGTGTTAGTTGATTCCTGTGCGGCCAATGTTGGCTATTACAACAAATTGTTGGCAGAGTTTGGCCTCCCCCCAGTAGCAGAGGAGTATGTGCCCTATGTGCAAATGTCTACAGGAGATCAGGCTCTGCGGTTTTTGTTTACGCCTGAGCAATACGCGCAACTGCCGACCATTACCCGAAGAATTTCCTACAAAGAGGTAACCCTGCCTCTGCTCCAACTGGAGCCTGGCCTGCGAAAATTTCTTTTCTGGCTCCACAGCAAAGGCATACATTTGGGCGTGCATACCAACCGTGGCAATGGCATATGGGACGTTCTGAAAAAGTTTGGTCTGGAAAATCTTTTCGATCCGGTCATAACTGCAGAAGTTGTGGCCCCTAAGCCATCTCCGGAAGGAGTTATGCGTATTTTGGATGCGTGGCAGGTTGCCTCTGAAACAGTCGGTTTTGTGGGGGACAGTGCCACAGATGCAGCAGCTGCTTTGGGTGGAGGTGTACCACTGTTGGCGTATCGTAATGCTGATTTACCTGCAGCTATTCATATCAACGGATTTCCGGAGTTGCACCAGGCTCTTGAATTATTGCCTGGATTGGGCGGATAACAGGTGTTTGGTAAACCGATTTTGCAGCCAGGAGGGCTTATGTTTGTACTCGGCAATGTCCTTTTTGCCATTGCGCGTATCGTGGATACACTGCTTTCTCTGTATTTTTGGATTATAATTATTGCTGCATTACTGTCTTGGGTACGCCCCGATCCGTACAATGCAGTAGTCCGGACCATCAATGCACTTACTGAACCGGTTTTATATCGCATTCGCAAATATCTACCTTTTACCTATGTCAATGGGCTTGATTTCTCGCCCATTGTGGTACTCATTGTGATCCAGCTGGTACAGAGCATTGTTGTGCGCTCATTATTCCAATATGCAGCCATGCTGTAGCCGGTGTATCGCTCCGTGAGACTGGCTTTGTTGCAGAAATAAATTTTACCGTTCACTTTCATGATTTTTTGCGGTAAACATAACTAAAGGCACCACCCAGTATTGCAGTGTGCCTGCATGTTCAACATATATCGCGGAGAAGTTTTATGGAACAGCACGAGCTCCTTCTTCTGAAGAAATATGCAGCCGTCAATCCCGAATTGAAGGATCTGTGGGAAGAGCATATTCTCTACGAGAAACAGATAGAAAAGCTTGAAAGCAAAGCCTATCGGACTCCGATGGAAGAACAGACGCTAAAACACTTGAAGAAGCAGAAACTTGAGGGGAAAACCCGTCTTCACGCCATTCTTGATGGTTATATTGAACAGGAAGGAAAGTAACAATGCAGTGCACCGGGGCTACAATCCTACTGGAAAGTTTGAAGCGTGAAGGCGTAGATTTGTTTTTCGGCTATCCAGGCGGAGCTGTCATTGATATTTATGATGAACTGTCCCGTTATCCTGAGCTTCGGCATATTTTGGTGCGGCATGAGCAGGGTGCTGTGCATGCCGCCGATGGGTATGCGCGTGCCTCGGGCAGGGTTGGAGTCTGCCTTGCCACGTCTGGTCCCGGTGCCACCAATACCGTTACGGGGATCGCTACTGCCTATGCCGATTCCATCCCCATGGTTGTGTTGACAGGACAGGTTTCTACCCCTCTGATCGGCAATGATGCTTTCCAGGAAGTAGATATTGTAGGGATTACTCGTCCCTGTACCAAGCATAATTTTTTGGTAAAAGACGTGCAAGATTTGGCCATCACTTTGCGCAAGGCCTTTTATATTGCCCGATCTGGCCGACCGGGTCCGGTTTTGGTGGATATCCCCAAAAACGTCCAGCAGGCTAAATGTGAATTTGTGTGGCCGCCGGATGTGTCCATCAGATCGTATTGTCCTACTTTCCAGGCAAATCTCAACCAGTTGCGCCGGGCCATGGATGTGCTTGTTACATCCCGTAGGCTGTTGATTGTCGCAGGCGGTGGCGTGATTATGGCTGATGCAGCGGAAGAATTAACCCTGCTTGCTCATGCCATGCATGCCCCTGTAGTGGGTACGCTGATGGGCCTTGGGAGCTTTCCTGGCGATGATCCGCTCTGGCTTGGTATGCTGGGGATGCATGGGACCTATGCTGCCAACAGAGCAGTCAGTGAAGCTGACGTTATCTTGGCTGTGGGGACGCGGTTTGATGATCGCATTACGGGCAACCTTACTCGCTTTGCGCCACATGCCCGTATTGTACATATTGATGTTGATCCCACCACGTTGCGAAAGAACGTGCGGGTAGAAGTACCGGTAGTCAGTGACTGCCGCAGTGCGCTACAGGGGCTTCGGGGCATTTTGGAGTCCGGCCATGCAGTCAAGAACTGGGCAGGGGAACATGCCGATTGGGTGGATCAGGTCAGGCAATGGGAACGAGAGCACCCACTCACCTGGGTCAGAGGTAACAATCTGAAGCCACAACAGGTCTTGGAAGCGTTGAATACTTGTACCCGTGGTAATATGATTGTTACCACCGAAGTGGGGCAAAATCAGATGTGGGCTGCGCAATTTCTGCAATACCGTAAGCCTCGTACATTTATCACCTCCGGTGGGCTTGGTACCATGGGCTATGGCT
>CAYRKU010000064.1:4806-8373 GCA_964425055.1 uncultured Lawsonia sp.
TGCAGCCATTGGAGTGCAGCTGGCCTTTCCGGATAGATTAGTTGTGGACGTGGCCGGTGATGGTTCCATACAGATGAACAGCCAAGAGTTGATGACGGCTGTGGAAAACAGGCTCCCAGTCAAAATACTCGTGCTGAACAATCGATACTTGGGCATGGTGCGGCAATGGCAGGAGCTTTTTTACAGCAACAATTACGTTGCTACGGACATGCGCGGGCAGCCGGATTTTGTAAAGCTTGCTGAAGCGTATGGTGCGGAGGGCTATCGGATTATAACAGAGAATGATCTGAAGGAAAAATTGCCCCTGGCCCTGGCTTCACCGCACACCGTAATGATCGATGTGGTGGTGGAACGGGAGGAAAACGTGTCCCCTATGGTTCCTGCAGGCGCTGCTCTGGATGAAATGTGGCTGATATAAACCTTATGGCAAAATTGTATTATAACGTGTGCTGGAGGAAGAATGCGGCGCGTCCTCTCTGTTCTTGTTGAAAACGAACCCGGTGTACTGTCTCGTGTTGCTGGTCTGTTCAGCGGGCGTGGGTTTAACATCGAATCACTCAATGTGGCCCCTACTATTGACGAGGAGATGTCCCTCATGACCATTACCACCAGCGGTGATGAGCAGATTATTGAGCAGATTGTCAAACAGCTCCGTAAACTGGTTACCGTGGTAAAGGTGGTTGATTTTTACGGCATGTCTTCTGTGGAAAGGGAGATGATGGTGATCAAGGTGCATGCAGAAGACGCCAAACGGGGCGAAGTGTTGCGCATTGCGGATATTTTCCGGTGTAAGGTAGTGGATGTAAGCCCCATCGATCTTACGCTGGAGGCCACCGGCGATCACTCTAAATTGCAGGCCATTGTCCAATTGCTGCAACGTTTTGGCGTTAAGGAACTTGCGCGTACCGGTACCTTGGCCATACGCCGTACCATGCAGAGTGACGAAGCCTGATTTTCCGTCTGCAAAAGTAAACATTCCCAGGGGAAAGGAGGCTTGCAACTCTCCTTTCTTCTGGGTATTCTTTCCCCCTCGGATTTGCCTTTTGCGCATATCCGTTGTTTTTTTTTCGCATCTGCCACGCTGGCTGGGTGCTGTACTATACATATAA
Source organism: uncultured Lawsonia sp. (assembly GCA_964425055.1). Classification (GTDB taxonomy): domain Bacteria; phylum Desulfobacterota; class Desulfovibrionia; order Desulfovibrionales; family Desulfovibrionaceae; genus Bilophila. The sequence continues at coordinate 5,916 of CAYRKU010000064.1, forward strand.
GGAGCAGTCATGAAATCCTATTACGAACAGGATGCCAATCTGGATTATCTGAAGGGCAGAACTGTAGCCATTATCGGTTATGGTAGCCAAGGGCATGCTCATGCCCAAAATCTGCGGGATTCCGGAGTGAATGTTATTGTGGGGCAGCGTCCTGGTGGTGCCAATTATGAACTTGCCAAAGAGCATGGTTTTGCCCCCATGTCTGCTGCAGAGGCTGCAGCTGCTGCTGATATCATTATGATTTTGTTGCCTGATCAGCATCAGGCCAAAGTGTACCGTGAAGATATCGAACCCAACCTCAAACCAGGCAATTCTCTTGTCTTTGCGCATGGCTTTAATATCCATTTTGGGCAGATCGTTCCGCCTAAAGATGTGGATGTGTACATGATCGCTCCTAAGGGGCCAGGCCATCTGGTACGCCGTACCTATACGGAAGGTGGTGGGGTACCGTGCGTTGTTGCCGTGCAGCAGGATTTTTCCGGTGAAGCCATGCAGAAGGCCCTTGCCTATGCCAAGGGGATTGGCGGTACCCGTTCTGGGGTCATTGAAACCACCTTTAAGGAAGAGACTGAAACTGACCTTTTTGGTGAACAGGCTGTTCTGTGCGGCGGTGTTACCGAATTGATCAAGGCAGGCTTTGAAACGTTGGTGGCCGCAGGCTATCAACCGGAAATTGCCTATTTTGAATGCTGCCATGAAATGAAGCTTATTGTGGATCTGATTCATGAGGGCGGTTTTGCCAAAATGCGTTACTCCATCAGCGATACCGCTGAATTTGGTGATTACCGGAGCGGCTGAAGGATCATTACTGAGGACACCCGTAAAGAAATGCGTAAATTTCTTTCCGAAATTCAAGATGGAACCTTTGCACGAGATTTTATCCTTGAATGCAGTTGTGGGTATCCGAGCTTTAAGGCTAAACGGCGCATTGAAGCGGATCATCAAATCGAAGATGTTGGCAGTAAGTTGCGTGCCCTTATGCCCTGGCTTCAGACGAAGTAACATTTCGATAGCTGGTATAAAGAAGGGAGGTTTTGGCCTCCCTCCTTTATACCAGCGTATTGGTGTCCTTGCAGAGACCTGAGTCAGGATACGTGATGGCAGGCGGTACGGAGTCCAGAGGGCAGCCTGCCTGGTGCGGTTATCGGATTTCTATTTTGATGAGATACGTGTGGCCGCTTCCGGCTGCAGGTGTGAATACACCTGTAAGGCCTTTTCCCGTGCTTTCAGCAAAAGTGGAGTCAGGGGAATGCGTGGTTGTGTATCCAGGCACATACCAATATATGCACCCAGAGGGAACGGTAGGAGTAGACGGTTTACTGCCCCCCAAAATTTGCCTTCTTTCCAGGTACAGGGTGGACCCAGCAGAATGGAACGGGAAAAAATGCGACAATCAGGGGAAATTTTTCTGACCATCCGGGCCATTGTAAACGGATTCAGCCAGTGTTCCGCAGCTGTCCTCTTTCCCCAAAAACGATAAAGGGAACACGAGTTTACAAAGCCAAGGAGTACCCCGCGTCTTGCAACCCGTATAGCTTCAGCTAGCATCGGTTTCGGATTGTGCACATACGCAGGAGCGGAGAAAAGTGCAGCATAGTCAAAGCTGTCGTCATCAAAGGGAAGCTGGTCAAACTGGCCCAGATACAGGTCAGCTCTGTGCCCCAGGCGATCCCGAGCCAGGTTTAAAATTTCTTCTTCCCTGTCAAATCCGGTGACGTCAAAACCATAGTGCCACAGCATTTCCAGGAAAATACCCGAGCCACACCCCAGATTGATGATTGTCTGATTCCGCCTGGGCCATTGCGAAGAAAGGCATTGCAACAGGTGATGCTGCTGATTAAGGGCAAAGGCACCTTCGGGCGTAGCATACCATGCGTCACGTTTTTGGACTGTTTCCATGTTCCACATAACGGTTTCTCAAGGGCAGCGAGATAATCAACTCCATATGGATATAGTATACGGAAAACTCTCTCCGGAGGAAAGGCCTTACTCTATATGTTACCCGCCTAGTTGCCTGCTCCTGCCGCGGTGGGCCAGATAGGGCAGGAACGTGCTGGAGAGTACCCTTTTCGAAAAGCAGTTTCCATATCGGGGAGGAAAACGCTGTTCCGGGGGGTTATAAAGAACTTTTTGGTGCAAGGTATGGGAAAAAAGCGGCGGCTTTTTCTGTTACCGATAAAGTGGGCATGTGCTTCCGGGCGTTTCAATATCCGGTTCCAAAAACCGGCCTGTCGGTTTATGGCTGACCGTTGGGCGCGGAGGAAGCGTTGCCGCATGGATTCTGGCAAATCAGAATGATCATAAAACCAGGCATGTCCTTCTTTGAGCAGTTGTTCGTTAACAGATACTCCATTGGGCAAAAAAACTTCACCGATTAACCTGCCGTATCGATCCTTCCCACCATACGAGAGAGGAACAAAGCGGATTTGCCTGTTCAGTGTGAGCTGTTTTGTTAGTT
>CAYRKU010000065.1:0-8200 GCA_964425055.1 uncultured Lawsonia sp.
TGAAAACGCCTTCGGCGGAACATTGCCCTCGGCTACGACTTCAGCCAGCGCCTTAATGAAGATTGACGTTCAAAGCCTCTTCTTTAACGCTTACTACGACTTCAAAAACAGCACCTCATTCACGCCTTACCTCGGCGCTGGCGTGAGACTTGCCTTCATTGGAACGAACCTGAGCGAAAACGGTCACGAAGAGCCTGCGGAGGTTGATCCTTATTGGAGCTACAGTCTGGGCAAGAAGACCCGTACCAACTTCGCTTGGAATGTGGGCCTTGGTTGCTCGTATGCCTTGAATGACACTGTTTCCATTGACCTCGGCTACCGTTATGCCGACTTCGGCAAGGCTAAAAGCAAGTCTTTTTCGAGTGTTGACGAAGGCCACCCTACACGGTTTACGGCAAGGCCAAAAACGTGGCCATGCACCAGTTCATGCTTGGAGCACGTCACGTTCTAACTTCACCGCGATTGATTTGTTGACACGGCCCCATAACTTCTTTTTGTGAAATTATGAGGCCGTGTTGCTCAGAAAATAAACCTTCTTACCATTTGATGAGGGAAATGACCCGAGAAGGCTAAAAACAGCAATCAGTGAAATTCAGAAGGGAAAACTGATTGAGGCTAGTAAGCTTTGTGAAATTATTCTAACTCTCGTAGAGTCTATCGAAAAGTTGAAATCAAAATAAATTGGTAGCGGTAGGAATTTCTCCCACAGCTACGCAGTAACTCTGTTTTGAACGCTTGATTTCAATCTAACAATATTCAACAGTTTATGACGCCAGTAGAAAGCTGTTGGTAGACGTATACCTACAATATTTTGCAGCCCTTCGTAAAGAATAACCTTCGGAAAGACAATAAGCATAACTCTTCCAAACCTCAAAATCTTTATGAGTTCGGCTTAAAAATGACTGTGACAAGCTATTAAACGATTTGTTACAAGTCTTGCACGTGTACGTCTGTATACCATCTCTTATGCCATTCTTGACGAACTCAACGCCACCGCAATGGGAACACGTGATACCTGTATTGGCTTTGAAGTTGATGAGGTCTTCAAAGCTGAAGTTCGGCTTTGATTTTGGCCTGCTCGCTGGCGCTGAGACTTAGTACCAGGGAACGTGTTCATAGTTTGAAGCTGTTAGCATTTTGTGGCCTTATATCATTGACACAGCCTTTTCTTATTATTCCTGCTGCTCTATCCTCTGATCCAGTGCCATGCAGGCTGTTCCCTTAATATATTCTATATATTCCAAATAGTTTCGTAAAATCTGTAAAAAATCAAAAGAAAACTTGACAGCCCCGATTTTTTTGCCTACAAAAATTGTCGTGGGGATGTAGCTCAGTTGGGAGAGCGCTTGAATGGCATTCAAGAGGTCGTCAGTTCAATTCTGTCCATCTCCACCAGATTTTCAAGGGGCTTGCAATATTGTTTGCAAGTCCTTTTCTATTTAATTTTTCCATTCTCAGGCAGCAAATCAATAAAAGAGATGCGCGTCTGCCAGGTAAGGATGCTGTTCAATACAAGGCACAATGCCACAAACAACTCACATGGCTGGACAGACTGGGTAGTTTGTGTGACCATTTGAACCCTTTTCACGGCAAGGACTGAATATCTGGAACACGGATGCGCCGCACTGGATTATAAGATAAAACCTGGCCATAATTTTTACCCACTTCCTTGCTGCGGAACAGTCACTCCTGAAATTGCCCAGCGGAGCAGCTAATGGCACGCTTTTTCATCAATCGTCCTGTATTTGCCTGGGTTATTGCTATATTAATCATGCTGGCAGGAGGTATTGCTATTTTCCAGCTGCCTGTCTCCCAATACCCCAGCATTGCTCCACCTGTTGTCAGCCTCCAAGTTGATTATCCGGGCGCATCGGCACAAACCCTAGAAGAGACAGTAACCCAAGTTATTGAACAGAAGCTTAATGGTATTGACGGCCTTCTGTACATGACATCCGGCAGCAGTTCCGCCGGACGCATGACCATGCGTCTGACTTTTGATTCTACAGTAAACCCAGATATCGCTCAGATGCAGGTCCAAAATAAGCTGCAGCTGGCTATGCCTTCCCTGCCGGATGAAGTAAAAAGCCAGGGTATCACCGTCGACAAGGTCTCCGACACTTTCTTGCAGATGTTTGCCTTCGTTTCTGAAGATGGCTCCATGAATGCCGTTGACCTAGCTGACTTTGTTGCATCTACCTTGCAGGATCCATTAAGCCGTATCGATGGTGTGGGGGCTGTTTCACTGTACGGCGCGCAGTACGCCATGCGCATCTGGCTTGATCCTGCAAAACTGTATGCCTATACAATGACACCACAGGATGTGGTTGATGCTATTGCCAACCAGAACGTTCAACTCTCTGTAGGGCAAATTGGGGCAAGCCCCATTGTACATGGCCAACAACTGAATGTTACCGTCAATGCCCGAAAAAAACTAAACACACCAGAACAATTTGAACAGATTTTGCTGAGAGTGAATCGCGACGGGGCATCCGTTTTTCTGCGCGATGTGGCTCGTGTGGAAATTGGCCAGGAAAACTACATCACCTCCTCTCGCTATAACGGGCAACCTGCCGCTGGTATCGGTATTCAACTGGCCAGCGGAGCCAATGCGCTGCAAACAGCAAAACGGGTTTCTGATTTTTTGGAACGCATGAAGCCAAACTTCCCCAATGGAGTCAAAATAGTCTCCCCTTACGATACGGTGCCCTTTGTGCGCATATCCATTCAGGAGGTAGTCAAAACTCTTCTGGAAGCCATCGCCCTTGTTTTTGCAGTGATGTACCTTTTTCTGCAAAATTTTCGCGCTACCATCATCCCCACCATCGCGGTACCGGTAGTCCTGTTGGGTACCTTTGGTGTAATGGCTGCCTTTGGCTTTTCCATCAACACCTTAACCATGTTCGGCCTGGTACTGGCCATAGGCCTGCTTGTAGACGATGCCATTGTGGTAGTGGAAAATGTAGAACGCGTTATGCGTGAGGAACATTTACCCCCTAAAGAAGCTACCATTCGGTCTATGGAACAAATCACCGGTGCGTTGATCGGTATTGCCGTTGTTTTGTCAGCAGTATTTGTCCCTATGGCCTTTTTTGGTGGGGCAACAGGTGCCATCTACCGGCAATTTTCCATCACCATTGTGTCGACCATGGCTCTTTCTGTCCTTGTTGCCATCGTGCTTACCCCGACATTGTGCGCTACAATGCTTCACCATGTGCAGGAAGAGCTTTCTCAAAACGGTTTCTTTGGTTGGTTCAACAAGGCTTTTGAAAGGACACAAAAAAAATATCAAGGCATTGTTGGCAGTCTGCTGCGCCGAAGTGGCAGGATCATGCTGATATATCTCCTACTTGGGGCAGGGATGTTCTGGCTGGGGCAAAAAATGCCCACGTCTTTTCTGCCTGAAGAAGACCAGGGCGTAATGAGTGTTCAGATACGCCTCCCAGCCGGATCAACTGAGGAAGAAACTCTCAAAATTGTAGAAAAGGTCGAACGATATTTTCTTGAACAGGAAACAGATACCGTTCAGGGTCTTATGGTCAACATCGGTAACGGGGGTGGCGGTAACCGGGGGCAGAGTACTGCCCAAGCCAATATCCGTCTGCGGGATTGGAGCGAACGAACCAAGTCGGAACAGCATGTCAAAGCTGTTATCCGCCGAGCGCAACAGGCCTTCGCGACCATTCGCGGTGCAGAACTTTTTGTCTCAGCCCCACCCGCGATCAGGGGGATGGGCAGCTCGTCCGGTCTGGCTCTGGAATTGCAAGACTATGCCGGGCTTGGGCATGAACAACTGCTTGCCGCGCGAGATCGCTTCCTTGAACTGGCCAACCAAAGCCCCTTACTGTGGAATGTCCGCGCCAATGCCCTTGAAGACACCCCGCAGCTGCAAATCAACATGGACGATCGCAAAGCCAGAGCCTTTGGACTTAACCTTGAAGATGTTAATGCAGATCTGTCCACTGCATGGGGCGGCAACTATGTTAACGATTTTGTTGACCGCAACCGCGTCAAGAGAGTTTATGTTCAGGCCGATGCTCCCTTCCGGATGAAGCCGGAGGATTTCAACCGCTGGTACTTCCGTAACGCCGAAGGGGAAATGGTTCCCTTTGCTGCCTTTGGCACTGCCGAATGGACATTCGGCCCCATGCAACTGGAACGATATAATGGATTTTCTTCCATTTTCATCCAAGGATCAGCCGCACCCAATGTCAGTTCCGGTACAGCTATGGCTGAAATGGAACGCATTGCAAGACAACTGCCCGATGGTATTGGCTATGAATGGACAGGGATGTCATTTCAGGAACGGCTTACCGGATCCCAGGCACCATATCTGTATATGCTCTCAATCCTCGTTGTATTTCTCAGCCTTGCCGCTTTGTATGAAAGCTGGACCATTCCCTTTGCCGTTGTCCTGGTTGTCCCCTTTGGCATTCTCGGAGCATTGGTAGCGTCCGGCATCCGCGGCCTGTCCAATGACGTCTTTTTTCAGGTAGGCCTGCTTGCCATTATCGGCCTGTCGGCCAAAAATGCCATTTTGATTGTTGAATTTGCCAAAGATTTGCATGAACGCGGCCAAAGCCTTACTGAGGCCACAATCGCAGCAGCCCGCCTGCGGTTACGCCCCATTTTGATGACATCGTTAGCCTTTCTCCTTGGCGTGTTGCCCCTGGCCATCAGTACTGGTGCCGGTTCCGGTGGGCAAAACGCCATTGGCACTGGTGTTATGGGGGGAACTTTTTCGGCTACAGCTCTCGGGATTTTCTTTATCCCCATTTTTTTTGTGGTTGTTACCCGACTGTTCTCCCACTCTGACAAAAGCAATAGCTAACGCCCGTATATTATTGCATGACAGCTAAAAAATATCTTCACGAACGTGATGCAACACGAAAATATTTATTAAAATCAGCACGTTTGAATTGCCACCCGGAAATATCTGGTAAGTTGTACCGAAACAATCGGAGAAATATATAAAATCAAAAAATTACAAAATAAGTCGTATAAGAATACGATTAGATATAAATCTGTTTTATATTTTATGTTGCATGAAATAGAACTGCACAGAATACAAGTATAGGCACTTCTGTTAAAAGTATCCTACGGTTTATACGTTAAAAATTTTTATTCCACTTCTTCCCTTTACCGCGCAGTAGTACTGTATAGCGAATTGGGGGAAATCATTTCTACAACATGTTACGAGGAAAAGTCTGAGCTCCCCGTCCCAATAGCTGCGCTTTCACATGAAATCTGCAGCGATATGGACATAACAGTTCTTAAGACTGGCGGTAACCTTTTGCATCATTAAGGTAAATACTATTTTGTACCTTTTAGTCTTGACGGAGTCAGGAGAAAAAGGGAAAATTTTCTCAGTCTTTTCAAGAGGAGCCATCTCCATGTCATCTCTTCCTTTACGCGCAAACGTACGGGAGTTTAAACCGTATACTCCGGGGCTTTCCATTGAAGAAATTCGCATGCGATACGGCCTTTCCCGGGTTATTAAAATGGCCAGTAACGAAAACCCGCTTGGCATTTCGCCTTTGGTGGAACAAGCACTGCACCGTCATGCCACTTCCGTTTTCCGTTACCCGCAACCCGGCAACCCGCGCTTGGTACAAGCCTTGGCCGAGTACCATCGTGTTTCCCCCTCCAGAATTGTTGTGGGGAATGGATCGGACGAACTTATTGACCTGCTGTTCCGGGTATGCGCTGAACCAAGTGTACATAACGCGGTAGCCTTTTGCCCCTGCTTTGGCATTTATGTCACTCAAGCTGCTCTATGCGGGGTCAATCTACGCCAAATAGGGCTAAACCCCGATTTTTCCTTCCCTTGGGAAGGTATGCGCACCCTGATAGATAATAAAACAGCCCTTGTATTTATCACCTCTCCGGATAACCCATCGGGCCATGCCGCATCTGTGTCCGAGCTGGTATCTTTTGCACGCTCTCTACCCGAAACTTGCCTTCTGGTTATTGATGAGGCCTATATACATTTTGCCGACAATGAGAATGCCTATTCCCTGCTATCCCATGTGGAAGAATTCCCTAATGTGGCTATTTCCCGAACATTTTCCAAACTGTTTGGCCTTGCAGGGCTGCGCCTTGGATATATGATCCTCCCCCCACTTATTGCCGAACACCTCTGGCGTGTACGTCTGCCGTTTTCCGTTAATTTGCTGTCTGAAGAAGCCGGGCTCGCAGCACTGCAGGATCGTGTTTTTTGCGAAACCACACGTAACACTGTCCAGACAGGTCGTGCCTGGCTCGCACAGGAACTAACCAAACTTGGGTTTACAGTAATTCCGTCGCAGGCCAATTTTTTAATGTTCAAAGCACAACCACGCATTACCGATTCTACTGTACTGTTTGAGCGTCTACTCCAGCACGGCATTATCTTGCGCCCACTGGCCAGTTATGGCCTACCACAGTATCTGCGCGTAAGTATAGGCACTGAAGAAGAAAATCATATCCTGATATCTGTCCTAAAAACGCTGTTAGCCCAATGAATACACTACCCGTTATTACCTTGGATGGTCCGGCCGGAGTAGGCAAATCCACAATTGCCCGCCTCACCGCCACCATATTGAAAATGCCGTATCTGGATACTGGAGCCATGTTCAGAACCGTTGCTCTGCTTCTTGGCCCCAATGCAGAACAACTACCTGCCCAAGAACTGCTGGAACGCCGCTCACACATTCACTTTCAGCTGGAAGGTACTGGAGAAAATACCATCCTCAAATGTAACGAAAGTATTATCGGGCAAGAAATACGCACTGAGCAGGTAGGGCAACTTGCTTCCCGCCTGGCAACCATATCTGCCATCCGTGATTGGCTAAAAGGTATTCAACGCGCATTGGCCGAAGCCACACCGCTTGTTGCTGAAGGTAGAGACATGGGTACTGTCATTTTCCCTACAGCCAGATTCAAATTTTTTCTGGACGCCAGCCCGGAAGTACGCGCCCAACGCCGCTTTAACGAACTCCACACCAAAGGAGAAGCAGATTTAACACATATTACTGCGCTGATCCGCCAACGTGATCAGCAGGACCGTAACCGGCCCATAGCACCGCTTCGGCCGGCACAGGATGCAGTTATCATTGATACTTCCCACATGGACATCACCAGTGTACTTGCCGCAATTCTCCATGTTGTCGGCAGCCCGGCAGATGCCATTCCTGCTGCCATACACAACCCTGCGGCAAGCACACTACGGCTTGCCCAAAAAACAGATACGCAATGCTCACCTACCCCCAAATTAACCCTATAGCCTTCGGCCTAGGGCCGTTCCAGGTACACTGGTATGGCCTAATGTACCTTTTTGCCTTTGTGCTTGGCTGGGGCCTTGCGCGCTGGCGTGCCTCGCGGTCACCATGGAAGGCCATTGGTTGGAACTGTCAGTTGATTGATGACATGATCTCATGGCTTATGCTTGGTGTGGTTGTCGGCGGGCGCCTAGGTTACGTTGTGTTTTATGATCTGCCATCTTTTCTTCAGGATCCGGTGGAAATTTTCCGGGTGTGGAACGGCGGTATGTCCTTTCATGGAGGGCTTGTTGGTGTTTTACTTATGACCTGGTGGTGGGGCAAAAAGCATGGATTCCGCTTTCTTACTGTGGTTGATTTTATAGTACCCATGGTGCCCCCGGGGCTTCTGCTCGGTCGGATCGGTAATTTTATTAACGGAGAGCTATGGGGCAAGATCACCACAAGCCCCCTAGGGATGATTTTTCCCAATGGAGGCCCTTTTCCAAGGCATCCTTCTCAGCTGTACGAGGCCGGCCTAGAAGGTGTGTGCCTATTTGTTATCCTCTGGATTTTTTCATCCCGTATTCGGCCCATTGGTATGGTTTCCGGCGTTTTTGCCCTTTGCTATGGGATATCGCGCTTTCTGGTGGAATTTGTCCGCCAACCTGACCACCAACTGGGTTATCTGGCTTTCGGTTGGCTCACAATGGGGCAACTTCTGTGCCTACCTTTACTTATAATCGGAGGATGGCTGTTACTGCGCAGTTTTTCCATGCCTACAGCGCCTGTATCCAATTCCAAATCCAAACAAATCAGATGACTTTACAATTGACAGAAACTTTTTTTCGGAGCATTGTTAAAAGCTGGAAACCGAACACCATTTACACAGAATATATTGAACAATTTTAGGAGGTTCCATGGCAAAGGAAGATGCCATTGAAGTGGACGGCGTTGTTCAGGAA
>CAYRKU010000066.1:0-597 GCA_964425055.1 uncultured Lawsonia sp.
TACACGCATTCGACTGCTATACGCCTCCTGTCGCCGGAACAGCAGGCACAAATGAACGCAAAATTCGATGCCCTGTATTTCAGCCCATGGCATGCAGCACACGCTTCAATGAAGGCATCCGAAGCCTTTGCCATATTTGGTGGAACGAAAAAGTCCAGCAAGCCACGTGGTTGGGCCGAAAATCTTTTGCCATGGACACAGCAGAATTGGGCCAAATTGGTGGCCAATGCTGCCCGGGAATCGTTTCCCTCCCGATTGGATACAGGCATCACTGTTCACACTACCGTACTGCGGGAAGCCCCTACACTAAAGCCCAGATTTGGAGATCCGGCAAAGGCTGGTAGAGGCTTTCCCTTTGATATGTTTATGTATTCCACCTTGCCTGCGGGTATGCCCGTTTTAATAGTTCATACATCTGCGGATGGGGCTTGGGTATATGTGGAAACGGCCCTGGCAACAGGTTGGGTTCCGGCTGTTGATGTGGCCGTGGTTAATGCCACTTTCCGCAACCGTTTTGAATGCGGTGCTTATGCTGTATTCCTGGAGGATGAGGTTCCGTTGCGGGACAGCGAGGGACGGTTTGTATGTATGGGCACT
>CAYRKU010000066.1:607-4525 GCA_964425055.1 uncultured Lawsonia sp.
TGGACAAAGATTCTGCAACGTTATGGGCACCGGTACGGACAGTTCAGGGTGAGGCTACCTTACTTAAGGTAACAGCCCCGGCGACCGCTGTTGCCCTTAAGCCAATACCTTTGACCGAAGATGCTCTAGCCAGGATTGGAAACAATATGATGGGCCAGGCCTATGGTTGGGGAGGAATGTTTGGCGACCGCGACTGTTCTCTTATGTTGCGGGATATGTTTGTTCCTTTTGGAATATGGTTGCCGCGAAATTCTGCAGCTCAGGCCAAGAGTTGGGATTTTCGAGATTTTTCCCATCTATCCCCAGCAGACAAAGAGCGGATGATTTTGAGACAGGGCAAACCTTTTGCCACACTGTTGTGGTTACCCGGGCACATTGCCCTGTATGTGGGAGAATATGAAGGCAGGGCGGTTATGTTTCACAGCCTGTGGGGTATACGTACACAGCAGCGGGGCAGAGAAGGCCGGTATATTATTGGTCGGGCGGTGGTCACTTCACTGCGGCCGGGCCGGGAGTTGCCCGATATACAGAACAGGGAAGGCTTGGTAGCACGTATGCGCGGTATGAGCATTTTGCATTGAGCAATACGTGGCGTAAGCAGTTTTTGGGATGTTCTGCCTGGCCAAAAAGTCGGAAAATTTCAGCTGCAGTGCCCCCCCCCATTGCCCCTGTATATGGGCTGCTTTACGGGCCGACAGCATGGCGGCTAGTTGAGAAGTGGCCGCTCTGGATTGAGCTGATTGCTCAAATCTTCAATGGAAATGCCCTGAGGTTGTGTGAACTGGAATATATGGGCCGGAATGGATGGATTGGTGGTTACTGAATTCAGCGTCACTTCATTGCTGTTTCCATAAAAATCCATAACCTGGGCTTTTTTGATCAAATGACTGCCTTTATCTACCCAGATAACAGCCTCTACCATCTGTGTGGACGGTTCTCTGGGGTATAGGCGCAGTACAGCCATCTCATTTTCATCTTTTTCGGGTTCAATGGAAAAATCTTTCTCCAGCTGGGTTTGCCCGGTAATAACCTGGAGCACAGAACGTGAATCTTGAATGATTTCCGGGGAATATTTATAGGCTATTTCTTCATCGGGAAGATAATCCCAGACTTCTGTTTCCGAAATAACCAGCAATTCAGAATTGGGATTTTGTGTTTCCCAACGGATACGTAAAGGTTTCTGAAAGAACAGCCTACCCTGACGTATTTCTTCAGCACCGCTTTCCTGGTGGAGAAGCCGTTGGGTAAAGGTCGCGCTGAAGCTGTGCATAGCACCATAGGTTTTTTGAATTTCTCCAGACAGGGAGGCTGCAGCAGGTACTGCCGCAGGGAAAATGGACAGCACCGCAGCCATAAGCAGTGCAGTAAACGTAATAAGGCGCATGAATTGTTCCTTTTAAGGTGCTGTAGCTGTCTCTCCTGAAAAGAGGCAGCTACAGTGCGTTGGATAAGTAGTTAATTAGGGCGCACCTGGCGCGCTTTATTGGCGCGAGATGCAGGAAGCAGGATTCCATCCTGCTCCATACGTTCAACAAAGCGGGCTGCCTTGTTAAACCCGATGCAAAAACGCCGTTGTAATAGTGAAATGGACATACGCCCCTGTTCCTGCACATAAGCAACAGCCTCAGCATACAGGGCTTCTTCCTCGTTGGAAACATTCCCGGCAGAGGGCACCCCAGGCTTTGCCGATTCAGCAACAGAAGCCCCCCATTCGGCAAAATCTATTTCATACGCAGGAGCCTTTTGGCGCTTCCAGTAATTTACAACTTCTTGAACTTCTTCATCAGTAACAAAGGGGCCGTGCAAACGCTGCAATTTTCCCCCTGTGGGCTTAAACAACATATCGCCCTTACCTAAAAGCTGTTCAGCCCCGGTAGTGTCCAAAATTGTGCGCGAGTCATACTTATTGGTAACCTGGAACGATACTCGGCAGGGAAAATTGGCCTTGATAAGCCCAGTGACCACATCCACACTGGGCCGTTGCGTTGCAACAATCAGGTGAATACCTGCGGCTCTGGCCAGCTGTGCCAAGCGGACAATACAGGCTTCCACATCCTTACCTGCCGTCAGCATAAGGTCAGCCAGTTCATCAATCACAATCACCAGATAGGGCATTAGCTGCATGCCGTTGTACTGCGGGGGGATTTCTTCCCCAAAAGACAACAGTTTTTTGTTGTAATCTTTTATGTTTTTGACGCCGCATCGGGCAAGGCAGTCGTAGCGCTGGTCCATTTCATGCACAGCCCATTCCAATGCTGTTTTAGCCAGAGTTATTTCTGTAACTACTGGATGAACAAGATGCGGCAGATCCGTATACATGGCCATTTCCACACGCTTTGGGTCCACAAGCATCAGCTTTACCTCATCAGGAGATGCCTTGTATAGGAAACTGACCAAAATAGAATTGAGGCAAACGCTTTTACCCGAGCCCGTGGTACCGGCAATCAGTATATGCGGCATGGTGGCCAGGTCCCGCACGGCTGGCCTACCTTCAATATCTTTACCTAAGGCCATGGTCAGCAGGGATGATGATGTGCGAAAGGCATCAGACTGGATCAGCGACCGAAAATTGACTGTAGAACGTTTTATATTGGGGATCTCCACTCCCACGGTATCACTTCCAGGTACCGGAGCCTGAATGCGAATTGCCTCTGCTTTAAGGCTACGGGCCAGGTCGTCTGTCAGATTGGTGAATCTGCCTACCCGAACGCCCGGGGCAGGGCGTATTTCAAAAAGTGTGATCACAGGGCCAGGTGTTACCCGAACCAGTTCTCCCTGGATGCTGAATTCGCCAAGGCATGTCATCAAGCGCTCACTCTGTGCAGCCAACACTGCAGAAGAGGGCAGAGAATCGCTTTCCTGTGGCTGCTGTAGCAGGTCAACAGGCGGCATGGGATACCTGCGTTTGTGCAGCATCGGAGTCTGCGGCAGGGAATCCGGGGTTTTCCGTTCCGGCTTATGTACAGGCATGTGGGATGGATCAGCACTGGCTTCTGCAGACCGGATCGGGGCTAAGAATTGCCGTTGTCCAGATTCAGCCGAATGGATATGCGCAGCTGTTCCATCGTTTTTGGGGTCAGCGGCGGTTGGCTGCTGTGGGGTTTCAAAGCCAGCATTCAGGTCAGATAGAGCTGCATTTGCAGTGTCAGGTGTGTGTGTTGCAGGCTTTTCCGGGGCAGTAAGCGTCAGTAAATCTTCCAGGTTGGGAATACGTTTCTTTTTTCCCGGCGCATTCTGCGTTGTATCCTGGGGCGGTATGTCCGGCAGTAAGTGCAGTGTCAGGGGCTGCCCGCTGTTTGTGAGATCCGCCTCTGTTTCCAGTTCGTACAGAGGAATAATATTATCTGCCTGTTCACTGTTTGCTTTACTGTCAGGATGCTTGGTTGGAAAAAGCTTGTGCAAAATTGGTACTCGGGCTGTAAGGGATGCAAAATAGTCTGGAGCTGATTCCCAGGAATGGAAGCGCTTACCAAGCACCGGTTGTATTATATTCCAGCCTTTGTGGATGAGGGTTAGCCATTCAATGCCAAAGGCCAGTTCCAAAGACATAAACAGCAGAAACAGCCAAATTAGCGTGGCCCCGACCGGGCTGAACAGGGCTGTGCCTTTGGTATACAGGGTCATGCCAAGCATTCCTCCGCCCCGAACATCACCTATACCCAAATTCCAGGCAGCACCAATAGATACCAGACACCCTGCCAAAAGGATAAAGCCGCACCACCGCCACCATGGCATAGAAAACCAGCTGGAGACAAACCTCGCTCCCCAGGCAATGAACAGCGCAGGCCAGACAAAGGCTGCCAGACCAAAAATATCAACCAACAGACCACTGACATAGGCACCAAACAGCCCTGCGTTGTTATGTACCACAGCAGTACTGCTTATAGCATGGTTGAGACCGGGATCGTTCTGATTGAA
>CAYRKU010000066.1:4535-5233 GCA_964425055.1 uncultured Lawsonia sp.
GAGGCTGAGGAGAAGCAGCAATCCCCAGAAAATAAGGAAGAGCCCGAAAAGTTCCCGGGTTATTTTCCGTTCTTCAGTAATGATAGCCTCCCCCGGAATATCCGGTTATCACCTTCTAAATTCGCCGAGTGTGCCGTGTTCGGAGTTACTGTGCATTTATTCGCGGCCAATATAGTCTCTTGTACGTGTATCTACCTTGATTCTATCGCCTTTATTTACAAAGATGGGTACCTGTACCACCACACCTGTTTCCAGTTTGGCAGGTTTGGTCACGTTACTGACAGTGTCCCCTTTGGCCCCGGGTTCTGTATCAATAACCTCCAGCACAAGCGATGCCGGGATTTCAATGTCCAAAGGCCGTCCATTGTAAAGCAGCACGCGACACTCCTGGCCATCTTTGAGGAAAGCAGCCTTTCCGGCGGTCACTTCTTCGGGCATAGGCAGTTGTTCATAGGTGGTCATGTCCATAAAAATAAGATCCGCGCCTTCATGATAAAGAAATTGCATATCGCGTGATTCCAGATTAGGCCTGTCAACCTTTTCACCGGAACGGAATGTATTGTCTACAACGCGGCCATTGAGGATATTGCGCAGCTTGGTTCGGACCATGGCGCCACCTTTACCAGGTTTAAAGTGCTGAAAGTCAATGATTTCATAAGGAATACCATCAAGTTCAATTTTCAGCCCTTTGCGAAAGT
>CAYRKU010000066.1:5243-5757 GCA_964425055.1 uncultured Lawsonia sp.
TGGAATACACGGTCGCCTCCAGAGTATGTAGCTGGCAAAAGTTTTTTGTTCGGATAATGCCAATAATCTCCCAAGCCAATCTATTCCAGTTTAAATAGATTTTTGCTGTATCAGGATAGACTGACATGAGAATTGAATATTATTGTCTACTAATATATAGTTGTCAATATATTATGGGTGTTGCCCATTGGGAGATCTGGTGTTGTGGGCTGCCGTTGGGCTGATGTGCCCAAAGCCTGTCTGAACCCAGGCAGCATCAAACATATATGGAGTGTCTATGCAAGAGCCCAAACAACCCCTGGTACTGACACTTACGGCTACAGCGTTTAACAAAGAACAACTGCAACGGCAACTTGACGCACTGGATGTGCGGAAAGCCATCCAGATAGCCTTTGTAGGGCGATCCAACGTGGGCAAATCTTCCCTTATAAATGCTATGGCCAGGCGGAAACAACTTGCCAGGGTCAGTGCAACGCCGGGCAAAACACGCTCAATTAATTTTTATTGGGTGGAG
>CAYRKU010000066.1:5767-8147 GCA_964425055.1 uncultured Lawsonia sp.
GGAGCCGGATGGTTTTTCCCTTATCGATCTGCCGGGCTATGGCTATGCCCGCTGCTCATATGAGGAACAGCGCAACTGGGCAAATCTTATAGAATTTTATCTTGCTGACCGGCCGTCACTCAAAGCTGTGGCTCTTTTACTGGATTGCCGGATACCGCCTCAGGCTCTGGACAGAGATTTTGTCAGTTTTGCCCGGCAGCACGCCTTGCCATTTTTGCCTGTGTTGACAAAGGCGGATAAATGTTCCCGGGTCGAGCAGGTAAAAAAGCAGCGGGAATGGAGTATTCTTCTGAATGGGTTACGTCCCTTAATTGTTTCAGTTAAACAGCTGCACACTGTTACTGCCCTGTGGGCTGCCATACGCACCATGGTTCAGGCATAACAGCTGGGCAGTGTATGGAATTATTCGTCGTTAGTTTCAGAAGATACAGCCCGAAGATCAGAACAAGGGTGGGCTTTATCGTACACCTGTGTCAGGTGGGCCAGGGTTATGTGTGTGTAGTGTTGTGTTGTGGAAAGATGGGCATGCCCCAGCAGTTCCTGTACAGCCCTGAGATCCGCCCCGCCTTCCAAGAGATGCGTGGCAAAGGAATGTCGCAGTATATGGGGCGAAATATGTTGCGGCAGATTGGCCGAAGCACGAAGTTTATCCAGAATACGGGTTGCCTGCCTGCGGTCCAGGCGTTTGCCACGGTTGCCAACAAACAGCGCTTTTTCTCCCATTGGAGCAAGCAGATGTCGCACGCTTAGCCATAGGCGCATACTGCTTACACTGGTATCACTGAGGGGGGCAAGACGCTCCTTACTGCCTTTTCCCACAACGCGCACAGTGCCTTCTTCCGGGTACATATCCTGAATATTGAGGGACAGCGCTTCGGAAATGCGCAGGCCGGAACCGTACAGCAGCTCTACCAGTGCCATATCCCTGTAATGTACGGCCATATCCTGATGTGAAGCAGCATGTGTGTCAGACTTTTCAGCAGATGTATCAAGCAGAGAAAACATCTGATCTACATTGAGAAATTTGGGATGGCGGATCTGCTGTTTAGGATTGTGTACCTGGCTTGCCGGATTATCGGTCAGGATACTGGTGCGTATGAGAAAGCGGAACAAAGAACGCAGTGCGGAAAGTTTGCGGGCAATGGAACTGCGGGCAATACCACTGTTAAACAGGAATGCCGAAAAACCCTGTAGTTGTATTTTGCCTATGGCCGCAGGATCGGTAAGGGAAAGGTGTTTTTGCTGTAGCCAGGTTTCAAATTGCAGCAGATCCTGGCGATAGGCAGAAAGCGTGGCCTGAGAATATCCTTTCTGCAGACCAGCCCAGTCTAAAAATTTTTCGGCTGCAGCCGGTAATGAATCTGGCGCGGAACTCCTGCCCTCTGTTGTGGAGTGCATGGAAGAAGGTTTTATTTTTTTCGACATGACGTTCACATCAGTTCATAGCGCATATCTGAAAGCTGACGCACCATTCCGTTCACTTCCAGAATGACAAGGGCCGAACTTATCTGCTCCGCTTTGAGATGCAGCAGCTGGCAGCATTCATCAACATTGTAAGGCATGCCCTGACCAAGCAGACATAATAGTTGCTTTTGCACAAAAGGTAAGGCTGTATCCCGCTGTTTTGTCTGTACATGCTGCTCAACTGTTTGTGCCGGTGGGGTTGTTGGGTGAAGTTCTATACAGTCCTGTAATTGCGGTGCCAGGTCCAAAATAATATCCTTAGACGAAAAAACAGCTTGGGCACCTTGCCGGATCAGTTCCTGGCACCCTGCCGCATATTTTTCCCCTATGCCTCCGGCTATGGCATATACAGAGCGGTTTTGTTCCAGTGCCAGTTTGGCCGTGATCAGGCTGCCGCTGCGTACTGCTGCCTCTACTACCAGCACGCCAAAAGAAAGTCCGCTGATGATCCTGTTACGAATGGGGAAAAGGCGTGCTTCAGGCGGTGTCCCAGGCGCGTATTCTGAGATCAATAGGCCAGATTTTGCGATTTTTTGCCGTAAATCTGAGTTCTTCGACGGGTAGTTAACATCAAGGCCCGTCCCCAAAACAGCTATGGTGCTGCCCGGCATGTCTACAGCGGCCAAGTGGGCTGCGCGGTCAATCCCCCGGGCCATGCCCGATACAATAGTCAGCCCCGATGCCGCCAAAGCTCCAGCAAAGATTGCGGCTGTGCGGGTGCCCGTTTGTGTGCAGTTTCGTGTTCCTACAATACCGATGCAAGGCGCGGACAAAAGTGATATATTTCCCTGGCAATACAGGCGTACCGGTGCATCGGGCAGCTCTTTAAGCCTCTGGGGATAGTGAGAATCTGTCCAGAGTAGGATTGATCCGCGCAGAGTACGGGCGGCATCCCATTCAACCTTTGCTGGGCCGC
>CAYRKU010000067.1:0-566 GCA_964425055.1 uncultured Lawsonia sp.
GGGTGAGTAGGCTTCTGCGGCTTAAGGAGGTTCAGTCGTTGCTGTCTGACACTGTGCGTGTTTAAGTCAGCAGTGTAGCTTTTGCTATGGAATGTTTCGTTTCCGGATACTTGTTATCCGGCCCTGTGCGAGTTCCAATACATGCGTGATTGCAGGGATTAGGTCTGTTTCATGATGCGTTACCATAACCAGTTGGATTCCCTGTTGGGCTAGCTGTTCAAACAGTGAGGCAAATTCTAGGCGGGATGTAGCATCTAGGCCGGAAAAAGGTTCGTCCAGCAGTAAAAGATCGGGATCACCGGCCAGAGCACGTGCCAGCAGTAGGCGGCGTAGCTCGCCTGTAGAGCAGGAACGGATAGGCCTGTCCGCCAGAAATGCCAGATGCAGATCGCACAACAACTTATGCACCTGTGCTTTTTCTGTGTTGGAGGCAGTGCGATAAATGCCTACGGTATTATCAATGCCGGAAAACACAAGTTCTGCCCCAGTCACATCATAGCCATATGTTGCTTGTTGTTGATCGGAAACCAAACGTACGTAACGTCGCAGATCTTCCAGGCGTTTGA
>CAYRKU010000067.1:576-8134 GCA_964425055.1 uncultured Lawsonia sp.
TTCCGCCCTGTCGCGGCAAATAATGTGTGATACTACCGCCGTAGGCCACAATTTCGTCGCCATTAAGCAGGCGCAATAATGTGGATTTACCCGCCCCATTTGGGCCAAGCACTGCCCAGTTATCCCCAGGTTTTATGGTCCAGTTGATATCATGCAGTATAGGGGTGCGTTCAATAAAAACGGAAGCATGTTCGATAACAATACGTGCCTGATGTCCCCGAATACCACGTAATTTTGGGAAAGGATCTTGCCTGACAGGATGCAGGTTATCGGCAGTTTTTGGTACCCCTGCTAGGGGAACAGTGCTGATATGGCCATGGATAAGGATTATATCTTGCTGGATCCACGCAGGCAGTGTTTCTTCTGGGCGGTGTGTGGTCATAACCAGTGTGGAAAATTTTGCTGCCTGTTCCAAAGCATCCAGCAAAACTGTACGAGTATGTGCGTCCAAACCATCCGTTACTTCATCGAGGAGAAGAAGCGCTGGTTTGCGTACCAGAGCTCGGGCAATAAGCAAAAGACGCAGTTGCCCCTGGGAAAGAGTTTTGAGTTTTTGCCGTAGCAGATGTTCCCCACCCAACATGCGTACTATTGCCAGAGCGGTGGCTGTTTCTTCAGCCTTTGGTCGGTACTGCATATAGATAGTATCCGTAAATCCACCGAGGACCAGTTCTTCACCAGTAATGTTCCAGCCTTGGCGGACAGCTTTTTCCTGCTGTGCGGCGGAAACCAGGGCTGTTATTTTTCGTCCTGCCAAAGGTGCTTCGTCTGGGCCTTCCGGTGTATGCCAAATCACCCTACCCATGCGTCCGGCTCCAGCCTGATCCGGCCATTGCTCCCCACGCAACAGTCGTAGCAGTGTGGATTTGCCAGCACCATTGTCACCACGGATAAGCGTATGCTCGCCTACGTATAGTGTCAGGCAGCAATTATCTAGAGCTCTGCGCTTGGATCCAGGATAGCTTACCCGCACATGTTCTACTGTGATCAATGGGTGCCGTGAAGTCACACCTAGCCTCCATTTAGTACAACATAAAAAGGTAATTACGAGAAATCATTTTTTTTGTGTTAAAAGTTGGACTGTATAGTTACCAATCAGAAGGGTATCTCCTCCCGGTTGCCGCGTTCGAAGATGAGGCTGTGCGTATAGCCGAATGAACGAGCGTAGCTGGCAAGCTGTTCAAAGGCATATGCCGGAGTATTGGCATCGTGCGCGTCGGAACCAAAAGTAATGGGGACGTTCAGATCTGCCGCGAGCCGCATGATTTCTGGCCCGGGATAAATTTCTCCACACTGCTTACGCAGGCCGGCTGAGGATATCTCCATCCCCATACCAGCATCACGGATGGCGCACAAAGCATCAGCGATCAAGTCGAGGTTTTGCGTACGTTTAACCCAACCTCTGAACGTACCTATTGAAAAAAGTTTGATAATATCCGGGTGGGCAGCAATATTCGCTATCCCACTGCGGGCCAGATCGTGCAACGTTTTGAAGTAGGCAACATACTGCCGTTCGCAGAATTCCGGCCCGCCTTTCCAGTCTTCCGCAGTGAAGTCAAAGCCCCATGTCCCCAGAAAGTGTATCCCGCCAATGATGTAATCAAAGGGGTAGGCAGCTACGGTTTGTTCCATAAAAGCGCGTTCTGCTGGTAGCCAGTCCAGCTCTATCCCCAGCAAAACACGTAATTCGGTGTCATTGTGTTTGAATGAGAGCACATCTTGAACATATCCGCTAAAAGCCGCCTGAAGGTGTTCTCTATATTCTTTAGGGTAGGAATAGCCCAATGGCCTTGGGGAATGTTCAGAGAAACCAAATACTTGTAGCTGACGTTGTTTGGCGGTAGCAACCATTTCGGCTACGCTGTTTCGAGCGTGGGAAGCTGTGGTATGATTATGCAGATCGGCATGTATCATGATCACCCTGGGGGTATAAGGTTAACAGAATATTAAATGGTGCAACGGTATCGCATACGCAGAAAGCCCTCTGGAGGAAGGTCTTTCTGCGTCTAGGTTAGACAGGTTGTAGTTTAGGATTTTACAGCAGTGCGCAAATCATTTACTGCATCGGTCTGTTCCCATGTAAACTCAGGAAGCTCGCGGCCAAAGTGGCCATAGCATGATGTTTTACTGTAAATGGGACGCAAGAGATCCAGACGCTTAGTAATAAAATAAGGACGCAGATCAAATACTTCGCGTACTGCCTTTGTCAGCAGTTCATCCGGGATATCACCTGTTCCCAGAGAAGACACAAGCACTGATACCGGATGGGCTACACCGATGCAATAGGCAAGCTGGACTTCGCAGCGTGGTGCAAGCCCTGCAGCCACCACATTTTTAGCCACATAACGGCCCATATAAGCAGCTGAACGGTCTACTTTAGAAGGATCTTTACCGGAGAAGGCACCTCCACCATGGTGTCCGGATCCACCGTAGGTGTCCTGAATGATTTTACGACCGGTCAGGCCACAATCGCCCATCGGGCCGCCGATAACAAAACGGCCAGTGGTATTGATAAAAATTTCACAGTCCTTTTCATCAAAAAAGCCGGATGGTTCCAGAATAGGGCGAATAACCCGACTTTTTACAGCTTCGATAATATCTGCTTGTGAAGCGGAAGCCGCATGCTGTGTGGATACAACGACATTATTGATCCTTATTGGTTTACCGTTTACATATTCAAATGAAACCTGCGTTTTGCCATCGGGGCGGAAAAAGTCCACCTCTCCGTTTTTACGTACTTTAGCCAATTGCTGCGAAAGCTGATGCGCCCAATAAATGGGGGCGGGCATCAGAGTGGAGGTTTCGTTGCAGGCAAAGCCAAACATCATGCCCTGATCGCCTGCTCCCTGATCTTCCGGTGCAGTACGGTCAACGCCCTGAGCAATATCGCCAGACTGATGGTCAATAGAAGATATCACTGCGCATGTTTGGGCATCAAAACCCATTTCAGAACTGTTATATCCAATTTTTTTAATTGTTTCGCGTACAATACGGGGCAGATCAGCATAAGCTTTGGTGCTGATTTCTCCGGCAATCACTGCCATGCCTGTAGTCACCAAAGTTTCGCAGGCAATACGGGAGTTCGGATCCTGTGCGATCAGTGTATCAAGAATGGCATCAGAGATCTGATCGGCAACTTTATCTGGATGCCCTTCGGTTACGGATTCGGAAGTAAAGAAATATCTGCCTTTTTCCGGTTGCATAACTACTCCTTACTATTTGTTATTCAGTTGAATGTGTTGTGTGATCCGGCAACTGTATAAATATATTTAGCTATCCAGATATACAGCTGTTGATTTCTATCCTGCCTCTGTGCCAATGTCAAGTCTGCCACTGCACAGGAATGTCATGTATGATACAGGAGACAAGTTTCGTCCCCATTACAGATAGAACCTATTGTAATGTATGCAATTATGGTAGAGAGCCGGTTAAATAAAGTCCGTGCATGTGTCAACCTTGATGGGAATCATCTGTTTTCGTTATTATACATTTTACATTTCACCATACCGTAATGTGATTTTTACCATTCCAATACACAACAGAATGACACGATAAACTGGGAACTGTTCGTTGCCGACCATGCTTCTGCTGAAGCTCTTATCTTTGAAAGCAGTTGACCGGAAATTTGGCTACAGGCAAAGTGTTTTGCAGAACGCATTCGGCATGAGATTGGTTTTATCTGCTGCCAGCAAGACAGGCTTTTGCCTGTTCTTGATTATGCAATTCGTATCTGTTTTTGATATATGAAGGCAACAAGAGGTCATCATGACTGCTATTATGCGTGTCCGTACGGCAGGGTTCTGTATGGGAGTTGGTTTGGCACTGCGTAGCCTGGATCAGGCGCTTGTGGCCAGAAAAAGTGCCTGCTCTGGTGGCAGACTGGTCATGTTCGGGCCAATTATTCATAATCCACAGGTACTTTTGGGATATATCGCTCAGGGCGTTGTTCAGGTTGATTCATTGGATGAAATTCGTCCAGGCGATACTGTTGTCATTCGTGCGCATGGTATTCCGCGCTCAGATGAAGCCAGGTTATTGTCTTTAGGTACCATTATTGTGGATGCAACCTGCCCAAAGGTAAAACAGGCTCAGCTTGCCATTGGCAAGGCTACTATGGATGGCAGTCCGCTGTATCTGTTTGGAGAGGCGGAACATCCTGAGGTACAGGGGCTTATTTCCTATGCTGCGGGGCCATGCCATGTGTTCGGTAATTTGAAGGAATTGCAATCCATGTCTTCCAAATTTGGGCAGCGTGCTGTGCTGGCCGCGCAGACTACACAGGATCTGCTTGAATTTACCGCAATAGGTAAATGGCTGGAAAGCAGGTTACAGGTTTCCGTTCTCTCCACTATTTGTGATGCCACCCAAAAGCGTCAACAAGAAACACAGTTCGTCGCTGGGCATGTTCAGGCCATGATTGTGGTGGGCGGGCGCAGTAGTGGCAACACCCGGCGTTTGGTTGAAATGGTGCGAAGCTGTGGTGTGCCTGTATGGCATATCGAAAGGGCAGATGAATTGAATCTTGCCGAGTTTGCTCCTTTTAATGCAATAGGCATCACTGCGGGTGCTTCCACACCTCGCCAACTTGTTGACGAAGTCCAGCAATTGCTGGAACAGGGGATGCATATCTTCTGACAGTGGAGTGTAGTTCATATTTTCCGGATAACTGGCAACGGTTTTTACTTTCGAGCAGGGGCTTGAAGATTGATTGACATAGTGTTTTATTCATGAGTAGACTTTGAGCTGTTCAGGGAATACTTTGTATCTAATTATTTGATATTACGGATAGTTTATTATGCGTTGTAAGCGTTGCAAGTCTGCTACGGCTATTATTTCTCTCCCCAGTCACAACACGGGGTTTTGTGAAGCATGTTTCCGCGATTTTTTCTCGGCCCAGGTGGCCAGGGGTATTGAAGTAGGCGGACTGTTTACCCGGGCGGATCGTTTGCTTGTGGCTTTGTCTGGTGGCAAGGATTCATTGGGGCTGATGCTGGAACTTTCCCGACAGGGGTACAATGTAACGGGCTTGCATATTGACCTTGGTATTCCCGATTCTTCCTCAGCAGCTCGCCGTATTGTCGAGGATTTTTGTACACGGCATGGCCTCAGACTGATTATTACGGAGATGGCACGGGAAGGATTGACCATTCCTGCGGTTAAGGAAAAACTGCGACGGCCCATATGCTCGGCCTGCGGCAAAATAAAACGGTATTTCTTTAACAGAACAGCGTTGGAAGGGGGGTATACGGCACTTGTTACCGGACACAATCTTGATGATGAAATAGCCAGGTTGTTCAGCAATACTCTCCGCTGGGATGTCGGGTATCTTTCCGATCAGGGGCCAAGGCTTGAAGGTAGGGGTGGTTTTGTCCGTAAAGTCAAGCCGTTCTGG
Organism: uncultured Lawsonia sp.; assembly: GCA_964425055.1. Taxonomy (GTDB): domain Bacteria; phylum Desulfobacterota; class Desulfovibrionia; order Desulfovibrionales; family Desulfovibrionaceae; genus Bilophila. The sequence continues at coordinate 5,969 of CAYRKU010000067.1, forward strand.
CGCTTGACCGAATTTGAAACAGCAACCTATGCTTTTTTGGAAAAAATAGATCACCACTACGCACCCTGCCCCTACAGCACTGGTGCCAGTTTTACTTTTTATAAGAGGCTTTGGAATGAGCTTGAAGAGGCAATGCCCGGCCGTAAGCTTGCTTTTTATATGGCTTTTCTTCAGCGCGGCCGTGCTGCCTTCCAACAGTTGGAATCTATTCAGGGGGATTCCCTTGCTCCCTGTACCGTATGCGGCTACCCTACATCCTCCGGAGTGTGCGGTGTCTGCCGTATCCGGGAAGCTCTGAAAAGCTGATCTGTCAGCTGTTGGGTGTAAGTGTAGAGATTCATGATCGCACCTGGCAGACTTTTGTTTAAGGTATCTCATGCGATGAGTATCAAGAAGCGTTTTGCCGCTGAGCCACTCTACCTGATGGACGGCTCTGCTTTCGTCTACAGAGGATTCTATGCCAATCAAAGCATGCAACGCTCGGATGGTTTCCCCACCAGTGCGTTGTTTATCGTCGCACGGTTGTTGCTGAAAATTCTACGGGAAGAACAGCCGAAGTATTTTGCGTTTGTGCTTGATGGACATGGGCCAACTTTTCGGCATGCTCTTTTTCCGCTGTACAAGGCGCAACGCCGTGCAACCCCTGAAGATCTTATCCGTCAGATAGAGCCTATTCACCGCCTTATCCGCGCATTTGGACTGCATCTTGAAATTTCTGATGGCTGCGAAGCAGACGATTGCATTGCCTCCGTAGCAGCACGGTATCGTGATGACTATCCGGTGATTCTTGTAGCTACAGATAAAGACATCAGGCAATGCCTTCATCCCAATGTAATTATGTGGGATCCGGGAAGCAAAAATGAAAAAATTGTTACTGTGGACAGCTTTACTGCAGAAACGGGATTGACACCGGATCAGTGGCCTGATGTTCAGGCCGTCATGGGCGATTCCAGTGACAATATTCCCGGTATATGTGGCGTTGGGCCAAAAACTGCTGAAAAACTTTTTCGCCAATATTTTTCTCTTGAAGCTGTGCGTGATGGCTTTGACGGCCTTCCGGCTGCCTTGCGCAAAAAATTTGAGGGCCAGCTTGATGCCATGTTCCTATATCGCCAGTTGACTAGGCTTGATACGTCCCGTTGTGCTCAGCTGACACCGGATATCATGAAGGTACGCCCTGTAAACAGGCAGGAAGCTGTCACGTTGCTGCGTGAATTTGAGTTGAGTTCGTTGGAACGTGAGCTGGTTTGGCTTATTCGAGACGGCTATGTGACAGCGGAAGCTGGTTCGAACTTGGCTGGTAGAGGTGCTTTGCATCAGGTATCTCTGATGGAGGTGGGACAGGCTGAACCCAGCCGCCGTTTCTCTGCCCTGAACGATCCTGTTTTGGATGCACTTGCGGGCGGTTCTGCAGCTGTTTTGAACAATGGCTGCGAGGTGGTGCTTGCTGCCGGCAAAGAAGAGGCTGTCTATACCGGCTCTGTGGCACCACTTGTAGACAGGCTTTTGACAGTAACGCGTATAGTCACTCCGGATGTAAAATCTCTGTTACATATAGATAAAGCCTGGAGGCGGATTCCCTCTGCCTGTTGGTTTGATCTGGGGCTTGCCAGCTATCTGCTGGAACCTGAAGAGCGAGATTATGGCTGGCCCAAACTTTCTGCTCGTTGGGGGGCGGTACTAGGCATGTCAGCAGATCGCCCTGGTCAGCTGGCACTGGCGATTGCAGAGCAGCTGTACAGGCGGCTTTCGGGCGCGCATTTGCTGGATCTTATGACTATGTTAGAGCTGCCGCTTATTCCAGTGCTTGCGGATATGGAAGATGCAGGTGTGTTACTGGATTCTGATGCCTTAGCTGCCTTTTTGCAGGAGGTTCAGAAAGATTTGGATCGGATTACTGAAGATATTTACCGGGAAGCGCATGGCCCTTTTAACATTCGTTCGGCCCAGCAACTCGGGGATGTATTGTTCCATCGGCTGAAACTTCCCGCCGCAAGGAAAACGCGCGGGGGGCAGGCATCCACCTCACAGGGAGTGCTGGAAAAACTGGCTGGCCATCATCCTGTTATTGATGCCCTGCTCGAATACCGTAAGTTGGAAAAATTACGTTCCACCTATCTTGAACCGATTCCACGCCTCATGGGAAAAGACGGACGTATCCGAACG
>CAYRKU010000068.1:0-5567 GCA_964425055.1 uncultured Lawsonia sp.
GCATCCAGGCTACAATCATTTTATGAGCTTGCTTGTCTATTTCATGCAGCTCGATGGGGCGCAGTTTATCGTTCCAGCGGCGCATGTATGATCCGGAAAAAAGCAATTGCAAAAGGCTTTTACGAATAGTGAACATCAGTACCTCCGTTGCGAACCGTTACTCGTATGGTAGGTGCTGTTTGTATGGATTTCAAGTCAATTCCGGTCGGGTTTGCAATATGACGGATCTGGTAGCGCCTGTTGGCGATTGAATTCTGTTCAGCGTGGATGTTTGTTGCAGCGCTTCACTATGAAGACGTTTAGCCCCACTCCGGAGTATATTGACCACCAGTGGTTTGTGGTGGATGCGAATAATCAGGTTCTTGGACGCCTGGCAGCTCAGATTGCGCACCGCCTTCGTGGTAAGCATAAGCCCGAATTTGCTCCGCATATGGACAATGGCGATATCATCGTTGTTGTTAATTGTGAAAAGATTAAGGTTACCGGTAACAAGCTGGAAAAGAAAAAGTACTACCGTCATTCCGGCTATGTGGGCGGCCTACGTGAAACAACGCTGGACAAACTCCTTACAGAGAAGCCCGCTGACGTGTTGACATTGGCTGTTCGGGGGATGCTTCCCAAAAATCGTATGGGGCGTGCCATGCTGAAGAAACTCAAAGTGTATGCTGGTCCTGTACATCCGCATGCCGCTCAAAGCCCAAAGCCTTTGTCCTTCCCGTATTAACGAGGTCAGGAGTTTATCATGCTCAACGAATTTGATTATGGCACCGGGCGGCGTAAGAACGCAATCGCACGTACCCGCCTTTACGCCGGAAGTGGCAATATTGAAATCAACGGCCGCAGTGTTGAAGATTATTTTCCGCGTAAAACATTGCAGATGATCATTCGGCAACCGTTGGTGCTGACAAAGCTTCTTGATAGGTATGATGTAAAGGTGAATGTTTGTGGAGGCGGGGTGACTGGTCAGGCCGAAGCCGTACGCCATGGCATTTCCCGGGCTTTGCTGGAAGCTGACCCTGAGTTGCGTACTGTTCTGAAGCGTGCTGGGTTCCTGACACGTGACTCCCGTAAGAAAGAGCGTAAAAAGTACGGCCAACGCGCTGCCCGCGCTCGGTACCAGTACTCCAAGCGTTAAACCGAAAATTGTTTTGCATATTTTAACGGCCGGTAACTCCGGCCTTTTTTGTTTTATATCCCCGATGGATTGTGGGTTGTCGGGACAACTTGTGTAAAGGTAACGATTCGAGTAAACTTAAACAACTTTTATGAGAGAATATATGGCGAACCCATTTTTAACCATTACCCCCCTGGGTGGCTGCGGGGAAATAGGCATGAACTGCCAGCTATGGGATACCCCGGAGGGTACGGTCCTTGTTGATTGCGGCCTCATGTTCCCCGATGATCAGCAACTTGGCGTGGATGTGGTTATACCTCCTCTTGACCCTATCCTTGCACGGCGGGAGCACCTGTTTGGCCTGGTGCTTACGCATGGGCATGAAGATCATATTGGCGCTGTTCCCTGGCTGGTTTCTTGCATCAGAGGGCTTAAAATTTACGGGTCACCCCTGACTCTGGCTTTTGTAGAATCAAAGCTGCAGGAAAGAAATCTTCTGGATCGCACTGAATTGATTGCAGTTTCGCCGTATTCCCGGCTGGATCTTGGCAGTTTGGCATTTCACTTTATTCCCGTTGCGCATTCTATCCCCCAGGGGTATGCCCTGGCTGTAGATACACCGGTAGGCAAAATTGTTCATTCCGGGGATTTTAAAATTGATCCTTTCCCAAAAGATGGCATAGGGACGGATCTTGCTGCCCTGCGCACCTTTTCCGGGGCGGAGGGAGCTCGCCTTCTGCTGTCAGATTCCACCAATGCGGAAAGCAAAGGGTGCACTGAATCGGAAAAAGTTGTGCTGGAAACGTTTCAGAATATTTTCAGCAAGGCCGCAGGCCGGATTGTCATCACGCTGTTTTCCAGCCACATTGAACGGATTCAGATGGTCTTTGATGTTGCTGCGGAATTTGGACGTTCGGTTGTTGTCAGTGGCCGCAGCCTTGTAAATAATATTGAACGGGCCAGGGATCTCGGTTTGATGCATGTTCCCGTAGAGTTATTTACCGATCAGTGTATCCCTGCTTTACCTCCCGAACGTATGGTTATTATTGCCACCGGGTCCCAGGGCGAACCTCTTTCTGCCCTGTCACGTATTGTCACTGGAGAACACCGGCAGTTGTCCATTTTGGCAGGGGATACAGTTATCATGTCATCGCGGGTTATCCCCGGTAATGCCAGAGCAGTAAACCGTATTATCAATCAGATGTACCGATTGGGGGCCAGGGTTTTTCATGTGGGAACCAGTCGGGTACATGTATCCGGCCATGCCCGTCAGGAAGAATTGAAGGCCATGCTGGATGCCGTTCGGCCGCGATTTTTTGTTCCTGTCCACGGAGAATATCGCCATCTTACTCATCATCAGGAGCTGGCCAGGAGCTGGGGCGTTATGCCGGAGCGAGCTGTGATCCTGGAGGATGGAGAACCGCTGACACGACTTCCTGATGTCATAAAATTTGGAGAAAAAATTCATGCCACTTCCCTACTTGTAGATGGGAAAGGTGTGGGTGACGTAGGCAACATGGTATTGCGGGAGCGGCAGCTGCTTGGCGGGGATGGAGTAGTGGTGGTTGTATTGGTGCTGGATGCCGAAACAGGAGAAGTGATTCACGGACCGGATATGATTTCCAAAGGATTTGTTTTTGAACAACAGTTCAGCCATGTCCTGGAAGACAGTAAATGCCTGGTCCTCGATCATCTTGAAGCTACGCCCCGTCCGGATATCCCGCGGCTGAGGGATCGTATCCGTTCTTCATTGCGGAGCTTTTTCCGCAGAGTTGTGGGGCGTGATCCAGTGGTGGTTCCTGTTATCACAGAAGTATGAGTTTGTGTAGGGTAAGAGTATGCAGGATAATGACACAGATACCCAGATGGATCTTGTGGACAGGCAGCTGCTGGATATCATTCAGAGTGATTTTCCATTGGAATCCCGCCCATATGCACTGATTGGGGTGCGGTTGGGCATTTCTGAAGAGGAAGCCCTGCACCGGGTTCGCAGATTGCGGCGGATAGGGATTATTCGCCGTCTTGGGGCAAATTTTCAGTCAAGCAGTCTTGGTTTCTGTTCAACACTGTGCGCTGCCAAAGTACCTGAGGGCAGGTTGAACGCTTTTATTGCCGAAGTAAATCGGCATGTCGGTGTAACCCATAATTATCTTCGGCGACATGCCTATAATGTATGGTTTTCAGTCATAGGTTGTTCGTGGCAGTCCATTTGTGATCTTGTGGACGACATTTCCCTGAAAACCGGCATACCTGTTATAAATTTGCCGGCTGAACGGATGTATAAAATCCGGGTTGATTTTCAGGTAGCTCCGGCCGGGGATGACTAAGATAAAAACTGAACTGCCGGAACCCGTCCGCCTTAATTGCCCTCATCAAATAACATGTGTGCAAACACAGCTGCATCGCCCAGATTGTGCGAAATGCGGCAGTATTCATTTACTAGGTGATATGTGGGTGTTACAGTAGACCATACAGCGGCGGGAATGCCTATTTGGCGGAATCCTGCAGCAACAGTGCCTCCTCCGCTGCCCATGCATTTGGGCGTAACCTGGTACACATGTTTGATGCCGGCTGCAAGCCGACGCACAACTTCACTGTCAGGCGAGGTTGCCGGCGCTGCTGGCAAAGATTGGACAATAGAAATATCCACCATTACCCCGTGCCGTTCCGCTATAGGTTCCATAATATCCCGTACCGATTCCAGCACATCATGATGCCTGATACCGGGGAGAATACGGCAGTCAATATAAAACGTGTCTTTACCGGGGATGGTATTGATATTGGGTACGTTTTCTTCATGCCGGGTGGGTACAAAGGTGCACGCAGGCGGTTCAAACAGAGGATCTTCTGTTGGATACATTAGGTTCAGCTCTCTGACATGCTGGATCATGTCTGCCGCGGCAAGCAGGGAATTGCACCCATCCTGTGGCCGCGACGCGTGGCTTTGATGCCCGGTTACACATACTTGCAGCCAGAGTATACCCTTTTCGGAAATTTCAATACAGCTGCTGTCCGGAACGCCAAAGTCAGGGACTATAACGCAATCATCAGGCCTGAACAGATCTGGCCGTACCTTCAGCACGTAATGAGCGCCATACGCATTGGCAGTTTCCTCATCGGAAACCAGCAGAATACCCAGAGTCAGATCCGGTGTGATATTCAGCCGCTGCATTTCCCCTGCGACAAGCAGAGCACAGGTAATGGCCTGCTGGTTGTCCTCAACACCACGGCCGCGGATAATGTCCCCATCTACAGAAACAGTCCATGGGTCGCTTTTCCATTGGGAAAGTTCCCCGGGAGGCACCACATCCATGTGACCCATGATCCATATTGTTTTGGAGGATTTTCCCGGAAAGCGTGCGGCAATATTGGGCCTCAGGCCATCAGGTACACGAGGATCAGGGGCATCGATATGGACAATGTTCGGGCAGCCCAGACTACGCAATACACTCTCCAGATATCTGGCTTTGGGCATTTCACCCGTACCGCCATTATCAGGGCCAAGGGCTGGAATGGCCGTCATGCGGGCTTGATATTCTATAACTTTGTCCCGCTGTAGGCTGATAGCTTCAATCAGGCGCTGTGCTGGTTTCATATGTGCCTTTTACGGAGGACTTTTTCCACAAAAGAAAAGAGGGTTGGCAAGACGCCTCTCCCTCCTCTTAAACGCCTGCAAAACGGTTTTAACGGCCCTTGGCAGCGCGTTTGGACGCTTTCAGCGGGTTAATCTTGGCGGATTTGCTGGATTCCATCTTGATGTGGGTTGCAAAATTACACCGCCCGTCAAACCATTTGCGGGCAGGGCTGGGGTAACTGCTGCAGAAATTTTCACCCTCAAAGCTGCGAACGCGATCGCAGCCCGCACATTTTTCCACAACAGGCTGCATCAGTATGCCTTTGAGTTCTACGCCCTGTTCGGTTTTGATGGCGCCCACAAGGGTATTTTCAGTGCCCATGGTAAACCTCCTGCGCACCTAAGCGCGATTTTATCCGGAAATAGATTTCCTTACTTAGACAGCGCGAAATGTCAAGTACAATAATTCTGCCGTGAGTATCATCTTATGCTTATAGCGCCGTACTCCAGCTATGAACCAACATATGCTTCAGCTCCACATTTACCAGGTCTGACCAGAAAACCGGAGTCCATTCTGTCGAATCCATGCCCGCAGCCGTATTTGCAGTGAAATTCAGAGTGGGAGAAATATTCAGGCTTGTACATCAGGCATACCCTCGTGTTTGGGCAAGCATAGCACGGGGTCTGGGCAAGTTAGTTTCCGTTTAACGGTAACCGAGGTTGGGGAAAGCCCTTGTTGTTTTTCCGCCTTTGCATCCGTGGCCTTGCGAAAGCCGAATATGCTTGATGCGGCCAAACGCCTTGAGGATCTCCGAATTTTCCCCCCCCCCTCACCGCAAACAGACTTGTACGTCTCAGGGGGAAACAGATCTGATCAGT
>CAYRKU010000068.1:5577-8116 GCA_964425055.1 uncultured Lawsonia sp.
CCGAATTTGCTTGATTCGGCCAAACGCCTTAACGATCCCCGCATTTTTCCCCCCCACCCTCCCCCTCACCGCAAACAGACTTGTACGTCTCAGGGGGAAACAGATCTGATCAGTACGGCATTTGCGTCAACGGGCAGTGGCGCGTTTGCTTCATCTAGGAAAATGGTTCCGCTCATCAAGTTGGGACTGTTGATTATCACTAGGAGGCGTCATGCGTGTCCGCGCTCATCCCAGAGAATCCTGCTGGGAGAATTTTTGAAACCAAAGCGCATCACACCTCATGCGCTTGCCATTGCGCCTAGAATCCCGGCAACCCGTATAGCCTACATTATTCACCAGGGCCGGGGCGGCACACCTGACACAGCAGCCAGACTGTCCCGCTACTTTGGAACAATTTCTGCATTCTGGCTCAATCTTCAGGCAGCCCATGATCTTTCCATCGTTGAAACAGAAAAGCCGCTGAACTCATGTGGGTCATTTCAAGAGCCGCTATTCAACCTTGGGCTCCTATCCCGTTTGACAGCGTCACGTGTTTTCCGCTGGAGCTGGAGTCGCATGATTTCGACAGAGTATCGCAATGTGAGCCTTCACCTTCAATGGCAACAGGGCTCCTGCGTTTGCCCGGGCTTTAACCTGTTTTCTCCGCCAACATCAAAATTTTTGCGTAGTTCGGAGAGGCTGCGCAGGATTATGGGTAAATAGGCAATACGCTATGGGATCATGACTTTTCCCTGAGACAAGGCTCAATATTTTCATGATAACCTTCCTTTACTTGGCCATTTCAAAGGCATCTTCCCGGGCTTTAAACGGCGGACTGATTCTTGTGAATATTTAACAGCCTAAGCATTTCTTTGTATTGAAAAAGTATCTCCTCCCTCCTGATCTACTTGTATTTTTTTTTTTTTTCTTTAATCTAAGCCCCATAAATGTCCGCAGACGCCGTTGAGCTGAGGAGGCCATCTGGGCGCAAAAGTATGCCGAATTGCCCGCCACGTTAGTGCCGAAAGCTGAAACGACCGAAGAGGAAAGGCAACAAACCATCAAGGAGCGAATCATGAAAAAGTCCAAGATCTGGATCACCGCGGCCATTACTGGTTCCATCCACACCCCCTCTCTGTCCGAGTATCTTCCTGTCACCGAACAGCAGATTATTGATCAGGCTGTGGGCGCATACGAGGCCGGAGCGGCAGTGGTGCACATCCACGGTCGCAATCCTGAGACGGGCCAGCCTTCCGTGGATAAGCAGATTCTCAAGTCCATTGTTTCGGGTATCAGGAAACGTTGCGACGTGGTCATCTGCGTCACCACTGGTGCGGGCCTCGGCATGAGCCTTGAGGAACGCGTTTCGGGCATACCGCTGCTGCAGCCCGAAGTCGCCTCCTGCAACGCGGGGTCGTTCAATTTCTATATTGCGCCTATTGCAGGCAAGCTGACCAATCCCAAATTTGACTGGGAGCTCCCCTATGTGGAAAACACCGAGGACATGGTGTTCAGTAACACCTTCCGCGGGATCTCCAAGTATGTGACCACCATGTATGAAAACGGAACCCTTCCCGAATTCGAAGTCTACGATGTTGGTATGATAAACAACATCAAGTACCTGCGCGACAAAGGCGTCATCAAGGGAATCATCTACATTCAGTTTGTCATGGGTATCATGGGCGGTCTGCCCGCCACTGTGGAGAATCTCGCCTACATGACCAAAACCGCCCGCGAACTCCTCGGTGAAGGCAACTATGTCTGGTCCTGTGCTGCTGCAGGACGCAGCCAGTTTAAGCTGGTGCCCGCCGCCATCGCCATGGGCGGAAGCGCCCGTGTTGGACTTGAGGACAACCTGTATCTCCGGCCCGGCGTCCTTGCGAAGAGCAACGCCGAACAGGTCGAGCAGATCCGCAAGATCGCCGAACTCATGGGGTGCGGCATCGCCACGCCTGCCGAAGTTCGCGAGGAATTGAAGCTCAAAGGCGCGGACAAAGTCAACTTTTAGCCCGCGGGGATGAAGGCCGCCGACCGCGCCGGACCATAAACCGGGTTCCCGGGCAAATTACGCTATCCCGTCCCGACGAATCCCGCGAAACGAATCACGGCGGAACGACTACCCACCACCTGCTTCGGCGGCTTTCTCCCTGCGGTTTCCCTGGGGCCTGCCCAGCAATTTCCGGGCAGCTCCAGGGCGGCGTCCTTTCCCCGCCCAAACCCATCCGCCCGAACGGGCCGGAAACATTAAGCGGCTCAGGATCGCCCTGACTTCAGGCCCAGCGCGGCGGGGTTCCGTCGCGTCTTTCTGAAACATCAGTATCCGGACGGATTCCGCCCTGATCTATCAGGAGAAATGAACATGGACAACAAGGTCATCATCACCGTAGCCACCACCGGCGCATGGCCCACCAAGAAGAACAACCCCGCCATTCCCCTGACTCCCCGCGAAATTGCGGACGATGTCTACACCTGCTGGAAGGCCGGGGCCGCTGTTGCCCACCTGCACATGCGCGATGATGAAGGTAACGGCACCATGAACAAGGCGAAATTTGCCGAAGCC
>CAYRKU010000069.1:0-8069 GCA_964425055.1 uncultured Lawsonia sp.
AATGAAGGTTGCATGCCCAAGATATGCTAGGCAGCCGGCTTTACAGGAACATTCCACTTTTCCCACACTGGGGTGAACAAGTCCGGCCATAATCCGCAAAAGCGTTGTTTTACCGGCGCCGTTGGCACCGATAAGAAGACTGACCGTACCTGGTTGTATCTGGAAAGAAATGTTCCGCAGCACCACACGGGATCCAAACAGCTTGCCTACCCCGGTAAGCTTCAGCATCAGTCCTCCTTCCGCAGTGTGCCCCTCAGACTCATAAATGGCAGCAAACACATAAGCGCGCCACCAATCCACAACCCGTTGATCAACGGATTAGAACTGATACGTAGCGAAACCCGCCCCTGGTTGTCCACTGCCATAAGTGTGGCGTAAAATTCATTACCTAACGAAGATACCGTGGCGGCCTCAGCAAACTGCATCTGCCCCCATTTTTCATACACACGGCGCTGCGGCCGGGCCAGACCAATCTCCCTACCGTTTTTACCAACCACAAGTTCAGCTTCGATAAAGATGTACCCTGGGCCACGACCTTCGTACATGTTTTTGAGCACAACATCAAACTGCCCTACCCTGGTTGACTGACCTATTGAAAGAACAGGACTGGACTCTATGGTATAAGGCCCAGAAAAAGCTATGCCCAGGGCCATAATGGCCACCCCCAGATGTACGGCACAGGCAGCAAACTTCTGCCGCGACCGGAATAGCGAAATTCCAGCAAACTGCAAAAATATCCCTACAATACCAGCAATAGCCGCAGCCCCCCCAACCAGAGCAACGGGAAGCCTGTACCCGCACACGTATAATACCGCTGCTGCCCCACAGAAAGCGCACACCACCGCCAACAGTTTACGAATGCTGGTAAATCCTCCGTTCCAGCCTGACCATGGGCAAAGCCCCAGAAGAACGATCAGAGCTGCAAACAGGGGCATACATACCCGATTATAAAAACCGGCAGTCAATCCGGCTGCTCCGCCATGGCTATGCGAGACATCATTCTGAATGCTTTGCGCCAGCCCCATGACATTTTTCTGCCAGAATTCAGTAAATACCGGCCACATGGTAGCCACCAGAATAATGGCTGCCAGGGCAAGAAGTACCCAACAGGCAATCACAATGAGGCCTTCACGGCTTCCAGGTCCTGCCAGATGGCGACTGTCCGGTTTATGCGCACGCATGGCTGCGCACAATGCAAGGAGTAAACCAAGGCCGATAAACATCAACAACGGTACACCCATACCACCGCTGCCAAAGGCATGTACGGACTGCACCACCCCGCCGCGCACAAGATATGTGGCGAAAAAGGCAGAAACAGTTGTTAATGCTATAAGAAAAACATTAACAGCGTGCAGCTTGTTGCGCCGCCTCTGAAGAATAAGGGTATGCAAAGCCGCTGTTGCAATGAGCCAAGGAATAAGAGAGGCATTTTCCACCGGATCCCAGGCCCAATACCCTCCCCAGCCCAGCTCCATATAGGCCCACCAACCGCCAAGGACGATCCCTGCGGTAAGAAACGCCCAGGCTGAAAGAATAAAAGGCCGGGAAATCAATGCCCAAGAATATTCTTCTTTTCCCCCGCTCATAGCCTGAGCCAAGGCAAGACAGCCCGGAATAACAAAACCTCCATATCCAAGAAAAAGCAACGGCGGATGAAAAATCATACCGGGATGTTGCAGTAACGGGTTCAATCCATTCCCATCCTGCGGCACAGTATAATTTATAAGGAAAGGATTATTCCAGGTTATCAGGATAAACCCAAAGAACGCCATAATGCCAAGGTAGAACAGCCAATACCAGACCTTTGTTTCAGAAGACAGATCCTGGTATGCCCGCGTACTTTGAAAGAGACTGCCCCAGATTGCTACAGAAAAAGCCCAAAACAGCATTGATCCGGCCTGGCCAGCCCAGAATGCAGTAATCCGATAAAACAGAGGCAGCAGGCGATCCGTGTAATCTGCAACATAAACCAGAGAAAAATCATAGCTGATCAATGCGTAGAGAAGAAAACAGGAACTGAGAATATAACAGCTTACTAAAATTACATGTATCTTCTCTATAGCCGCAAGGCAGACCGGCACCACGCAACAGCCTGCAGTCCGTTTTTTTTTCAGGGGATCTGCCGCAGACTCAGGCCATAAGGTGCTGACAGCCCATACATCACCACAAAGTGCACACAGCGTAGAGATCGCAAGAAGAGCGAACACAAAATAATACATAACCACACCCCATTGCAACAGAGCACAGAATAGGCAGTATCAAAAACAGCACCTGGCCGGACCGGCCTGTATCAACTCCTATTTTCTTTCTGATATTTGGAAGGACATTTAGTCATAAGCGATGTAGCCCGGAAATCTCCCTCAGAAGTAATCCCTCCTTCAACAATCACCTCCACCCCGACCTTGAATGTATCGGGAACAGCCCCCTCGAAATCAATATGCAATGTAACCTCAGGAGTTGTCTGATCTTCCAGATTAAACCGTACGGTACGTCCGTCCTGTGAACGGAAAAAATCCCTTTCGGCAACAGTTCCAAACAGTCGGGCAGCTTTCAGCCTGTCAGCGGGGACGGCAAGCGCTTCGGAGACGTTAAGAAAATAAACGCTGTTTTCAGAAAAGCCCGAATACGCAAGGTACCCAACGCCGCCCAAAAACAATATTAACGCTGCAATATATATACTTTTACCGGATTTTTTCATCACGCTCTTACCGCCATTCATTCATGTTTATCTTACTCTATAATAGGTTTAGAAAAAATCAACCAGAAAGAAGTCCCCCCCCCAGTAACCCCGCAAAACAACAGATGATATGCAGGAATAAAAATTTGAACAAAACACTTGACGAAAAAAGCGAAGTTACGTATATAGATTTTTCCCACATCATGTGGATCCCTGTGCGGCAGGGAAGGATGGGCTCCCCATCCTGCTACGTTGACGTAAGTCAACTTTGACATTTGCAGGCGTCACTGATTGCCGAATGGATGTCAAGAGCCGTTTCATCTTCGGGTCTTTAATAAGACCCGAGTATGTGAAGGTCTTGTTGGGGCGCATGCCCCTTTGGTGACCCTGCGGGACTACCTGTCTTGTTGGATAATTATCCAATACAGGCCAGGCTGGCGAAACAAGGGTTGGCTTCAAGCAATTGGAGAACAGTCGGATGGTAAGCCGGAACGGCCTCATCCTCTCTGTCCCCATCTCCCGCAACTGTTTGAAGTCACACAGCTGAAAGGCTCTATACCGGTTTGTGCCATCTGGTCTTTGCCAGGGGTTGACCAAAGCGATTGTTACAACGCTTTGACCGGCCTTTCCATAAGGCCGTACTGTGTGGAAGTTCGGCATTATTTGTTTTACAAAAAGCCGAATATGTGTTGCCAGATAACGGAGTAGACGCAATGACAACAGTGAGCAGCGATCGTATCCGCATAAAGCTCAGGGCTTATGACTACCGCATCCTTGACAAGGCTGTGGCAGAAATCGTTGATACAGCTCGGAATACGGGCGCGGGCGTGGCAGGGCCAATCCCACTGCCCACCAATATCCATAAATATACAGTAAACCGCTCTGTGCATGTGGACAAAAAATCCCGCGAACAATTTGAGATGCGGATCCATAAGCGGCTTATGGACATCCTGGAACCTACGCAACAGACAGTAGACGCTCTGGGTAAGCTCAGCCTGCCAGCCGGCGTGGATGTCGAAATAAAGCTTTAGCGAGGAATGTCATGGCTGAAAAAATGGGAATTCTGGGTCGCAAGCTTGGCATGACCCGCATCTTTACCGGAGACGGATCTGCAGTAGCGGTGACAGTTATTCAGGCAGGTCCCTGCCCTGTTACCCAGGTCAAAACGGTTGAGAAAGACGGCTACAATGCGCTCCAGATCGCCTTCGATGAAACTGGAGAAAAGCATGTGACCAAACCGATGAAAGGTCACTTTGCCAAAGCCGGTACCGGCATATACCGTACTCTGCGCGAAATCCGCCTCGAAGATACTGCCCCCTACCAGGTAGGCCAGGCACTCACAAGTGACATTTTCACTGCAGGGGAAAAGGTAAAAGTTACAGGGAAAAGTCTTGGTAAAGGGTATCAGGGTGTTATGCGCCGCTGGAACTTTAAGGGTTCCAAAGACACACATGGTTGTGAAAAGGTGCACCGCTCCGGTGGCTCCATTGGTAACAACACCTTCCCCGGACATGTATTCAAAGGCAGAAAAATGGCAGGGCACTGGGGTGCCGAGCAGGTTACTGTCCTCGGTCTGGAAATCGTGGATGTAAGGTCCGAAGATAATGTAATTTTGGTCCGCGGTTCAGTACCTGGCCCTAAAAACGGACTTCTTCTGGTGCGCAAGCAGTAGGTAGGGAGGAATAATGGCTGTCGTAAAAGTATACGATCAGGACAAGGCGGAACAGGGCGAAATAACCCTTGCTTCTGAAGTGTTCGAGGTCGCAGTGAGGCCGGAGATTCTCCACCTCGTAGTGCGGGCTCAGCTCGCAGCCAGGCGTGCGGGCACTCATTCAACCAAAACCCGCGGTATGGTCTCCGGCGGCGGAGTAAAACCATGGCGCCAAAAAGGAACAGGACGTGCCCGTGCTGGGTCTAACCGTTCGCCGGTGTGGCGCAGCGGTGCCATTCTTTTTGGCCCCCAGCCACGCAGTTACGATTTCAAAGTCAATAAAAAAATCAGGAAGCTTGCCATGCGTATGGCACTCTCCTCCCGACTTGCCGGTAACAATCTGCTGGTGGTCAAAGGCATCGAACTTCCGGAAGTAAAAACCAAACTCTTCGCAAAGATCGCAAACAACTTGGGGCTGTCCAAAGCCCTTATCATTACCCCTGAAGAAAGCCGCCATCTTGCGCTTTCTTCTCGTAATGTACCCGGCATCACACTGATCACTCCAGATCAGCTCAGCGTATACGAAATTTTGAAGCACAAGCAGCTTGTACTATTGCAAGACGCAGTGGAACCTGTCGAAGCAAGGCTTAAATAAGAGGTTAGCCATGGATCATACGCAAATTCTCCTGCGGCCCGTGGTGACCGAAAAGGCAACTTTCCTGCGCGAGAGCGCAAATCAGGTTTCCTTCTTCGTCCATCCCCGTGCCAACAAAATTGAAATCAAAAAAGCTGTGGAAACGGCCTTCAATGTAAAAGTAACCGGCGTAAGTGTGGTCACTAAAAAGTGTGCGGAGCGTGTGCGTAACCGTAAGGTAAGCCATGTATCCGGCTGGCGCAAAGCTTACGTCACCCTTGCACCCGATCAGAAAATCGAATTCTTTGAGGGAGTGTAGCCATGGCTGTGCGCAAACTGAAACCCACATCGGCAGGTCGACGCTTCCAAACGGTGTTCGACTTTGAGGAACTTACCCGATCAAAGCCCGAAAAATCTCTGACCGAAGGTCTTTCTAAAAAGGCCGGTCGCAATAATCATGGCCGTATCACCAGTCGTCGACGCGGTGGCGGCGTAAAACGCCTATACCGCATCATCGACTTCAAACGTAATAAGGCGGACATTCCGGCTACTGTTGCTCATATTGAATACGACCCCAACCGGACTGCTCGTATTGCCCTCTTACACTATGCGGACGGTGAAAAGCGCTATATCCTTGCTCCACATGGTATGAAACAGGGTGATATTGTTCTGACCAGTGAAAAGGCGGATATCAAACCTGGCAATGTTTTGCCCATGGCCCGTATCCCCGTAGGTACGGTAGTGCACAATATTGAACTGAACCCCGGTCGCGGTGGGCAGTTCTGCCGTGCTGCCGGCGCGTATGCCCAACTTGTAGCCAAAGAGGGTAAATACGCTCTTCTGCGCATGCCCTCCGGCGAAGTCCGCAAAGTGCTGGCTGCCTGTCTGGCCACCATCGGTCAGGTTGGCAATATCCAGCATGAAAATATTTCCCTGGGCAAGGCCGGCCGTAACCGCTGGCTTAACCGCCGTCCAAAAGTTCGCGGCGTAGCCATGAACCCGGTCGATCATCCTCTCGGTGGTGGCGAAGGCAGAAGCTCCGGCGGCCGTCATCCCGTATCCCCGTGGGGCATGCCCGCCAAAGGTTACAAAACCCGCGACAAGAAGAAGCCTTCATCGCGACTTATCGTTAAACAGCGCGGCCAGAAGTAGGAGCTGTTATGCCCAGATCACTTAAAAAAGGTCCCTTTGTGGATGAACATCTCATGAAAAAAGTGGATGCGGCTATTGCTAATAACGACCATCGTGTAGTGAAAACCTGGTCACGCCGATCCACCGTCCTGCCCGAAATGGTGGGAATTACCTTTGCTGTACACAACGGCAAAAAATTCCTGCCCGTTTTTATCACTGAAAACATGGTAGGGCATAAACTTGGGGAATTCGCGCCCACGCGTATCTTCCACGGCCATGCTGCCGATAAAAAGACCAAAGCCAAAAAATAACGGGTGACATCATGGAATCAAAAGCTACTGCCAAATTTGTGCGCGTCTCCCCGCGTAAAAGCAGACTGGTTGCCCGGAATATAAAGGGTATGCCTGTCGAGGCTGCCATGAACCTGCTGCGCTTTACACCCAATAAACCTGCAGGGGCCATTCTCGGCGTAGTACGCTCAGCGCTTGCCAACGCAGAGCACAACGCCAATATGGACGTAGATGCACTGGTTGTTCGTGAAATTCTGGTGAACGAAGGCCCTACCTGGAAGCGGTTCATGCCGCGCGCACAGGGGCGCGCCACCAATATCCGTAAACGTACCAGCCATATCACCGTGATACTCACAGAAGGGCAGGACTAAGTCATGGGTCAGAAAGTTCATCCTTATGGATTTCGGCTTGGGTACAATAAAAACTGGCAATCCCGCTGGTTCAGTAAAAAAGACTACCCTGCCTTTGTGTATGAAGACCACAGTATTCGCAACTATGTAAAAAAACTCCTCTACAGCGCTGGTATCTCCAAACTTGAGATTGAACGTGCAGGGGGGAAAATCCGCCTTATTCTTTCCACTGCCCGCCCTGGGGTAGTTATCGGGCGCAAGGGTGTGGAAATTGATAAACTGCGGAAGGATCTGCGGACAAAATTCGGGCGGGAATTCTCACTTGAAGTCAATGAAATCCGTCGGCCTGAAGTTGATTCACAGCTGGTGGCTGAAACTATCGCCCAACAGCTGGAACGGCGCGTTGCTTTCCGCCGCGCCATGAAGCGCACGGTAAGTATTGCTCGGAAATTTGGCGCCGAAGGTATTAAAATAACCTGTGCAGGCCGCCTTGCCGGGGCTGAAATAGCCCGCACTGAATGGTACCGTGATGGGCGCGTCCCACTGCAGACGCTGCGCGCAAATATCGATTATGGTTTTGCCGAAGCGCATACCACCTACGGTATCATTGGGGTCAAGGCGTGGATCTATAAAGGTGAAATCCTTGATAAAGAGGTTGAAAAATAATGCTTGCCCCCAAAAGAGTAAAATTTCGCAAGTGGCAGAAAGGTCGCCTGCGTGGCCCAGCTCTTCGTGGTGCCACTATCGCTTTTGGCGATATCGGGTTAAAAACTATTGTCCATGGGAAATTAACCAATCAGCAAATTGAGGCTGCCCGTATTGCCATGATGCGTCATATCAAACGTGGCGGAAAAGTCTGGATCCGTGTATTCCCCGACCATCCAATCACGGCAAAGCCTCTTGAAACCCGCCAGGGTAGCGGTAAGGGTGCCCCCGTAGGGTGGTGCGCTCCGGTAAAGCCAGGTCGTATCCTGTACGAAATTAAGGGCGTCAACCTTGAGTTGGCCAAAGAAGCCCTCGCCCGTGCAGCACATAAACTGCCGGTCAAGACAGTTATTGTGACAAGAGAGGGTCTGTAAAATGAAAGCCAGTGAACTGAAAAAATTTGGTATTGAAGAGCTGAAGACAAAGCTTGCCGAACAGCGGCAGGAACTTTTCAATCTGCGCTTCCAGCATAGTACTGCTCAGTTGGAAAAGACGTCGTCCATTCCCGCTGCCCGGAAAAACATCGCCCGCATCTTGACAGTCCTGAAGGAAAAGGAATAGCCCATGCCTCAAGCCATGGAAACCCGTAAAGGCCGGACGCTTGTTGGAACTGTGATCAGCGACAAAAACG
>CAYRKU010000070.1:0-7779 GCA_964425055.1 uncultured Lawsonia sp.
CCGGCGGGGATGTGGTCTATGACGTGGTGGACAGCTACAAATCGCTGATGGAAAAGGTCATGAACTGACAGGGATGACTTATTTTATCTGAGGAAATAGTAAGGAAATATATCTGAATACTCTGTGGGGTTGGAGTGGAGGCGTTGGGATTTACATATACATACAAGAGACAAATAAAATGATGTCTATACGGGAGCTACGACGTAAGAAAATGGGATAATTTCTGCCGCACAATTTCTGACTATGTTTGGTATAACAGATTATATCACATCGGAGGTAGACCATATCATTCTGTCAGAAATGATCTAATTTCCTTGGGAAAACAAGGCTGCCGGATCAGACAGACGAAAATATTCTGCTTAAAGAGGGCGTAGGACTTTTTGTCATGACAAAGGATGCGACAGACGCAGTAATGAAGACCGATCCCGAGTTGCGAAAGCATGTTCTTATTTGGAGTTTCTAAATAGAAGCGCTGATGGCCTATCAAGTGTGGGAAAGGATGAGATGAGGTGTATAAGATTTGGTTCAGACAGCCAAATGGAGGTTGTGGTAGATTCTGTTTTTAAGATGTGCGACTAGCGAGCTGGAGCATTTTCAGGAAAGAAAAGAGGTAGCAACTGTTCGAAACAAAATATCATCAACTGTTGCGGATATTTTTGGGTAAAATCATTTTGCCGCGTTCAGAAAAACAGAATAGGCTCATCTGGGCAGAAATCGCATATACCATGCTGAGGCGAACGAAATAGGCTAGGGCTCTCCAGTAAAATTTTCCGGTTTGCCGGCACGGGCGCCGTAAAAGCGGTTATATTGGTGCGGCGTTCCCGTCTTTGCGCCGTTTCCCAGGCCATTATGCGGTTTTCGCACAACGGCCGCCTGCCCGCAGCTCAGGCCAGGCGGCCGTTGGGTGAAAATACGTGCGAACCACCGCGCTGCAGAGGAATTCCTGCAGGAATTCACGTCGTTGACGATTTACAAGGCACGGGCGATATGCTAGACGCTGAAGTGTTACTTCAATATGACGGAAATGGGGGAGAACTTTCTCTATCGCGTTCAACATGCAGGTAAGGTACAGCTGATGGATCTCCTTACAGAACTTGAATGCCTGATTCCAGAGCTGAAACAGGGGCTGGAGCAGGCTTCTTCATTGCAGGAAACAGAAGCGCTACGTGTGGATTTTTTGGGGCGCAAAGGCCGAATCGCCAGAATTATGGCGCATCTTCCTGAGCTTGAGCCCGCGCAGCGTCCTTTGCTGGGGCAGACGGCAAACCGCGTTAAAGGCAGTCTGACAGAATTGCTCGAGGCCAGAAAGGCCGCTCTTGAAACCGCGGCCGAAACCGCGGCCCTAGCCAGGTTTGACGCCGGGCTGCCGGGCAGGCTGCCCTGGCAGGGATCGCTACACCCGGTAACGCTTGTGACCAACGAAATCTGTTCTATTTTTACGGGGCTTGGTTATGATATCGTCACCGGGCCTGAAGTGGAGACGGATTATTATTGTTTTGAAGCCTTGAATATCCCGCCGGAACATCCTGCCAGAGATATGCAGGATACACTGTATGTTTCGGATGGCATTGTTTTGCGCACGCACACATCGCCTCTGCAGATTCGTACCATGCTCAGGCAGAAGCCGCCCGTGGCCGTTGTGGCGCCCGGCCGCGTGTACCGCAGAGATTCGGACGTCACGCACACGCCCATGTTCCATCAGGTAGAAGGGTTGCTTGTGGACAGGCACGTTACCATGGCCGATTTGCGGGGCACTCTGACGGCTTTTATGCGTTCGGTATTCGGGTCTGACACAAAAATTCGTTTCCGGCCCAGTTTTTTCCCCTTTACCGAGCCGAGCGCTGAAGCCGATATTTCCTGTTGCATGTGCGGTGGAAAAGGGCATGCGGATGGTTCCGTCTGCAGAGTCTGCAAAGGGACCGGCTGGCTGGAAATCCTCGGCTGCGGTATGGTTGACCCTGAAGTATTCAGTGCCGTTGGCTATGACGCCGAAGAATATACCGGTTTTGCCTTTGGTCTGGGCGTGGAACGTATAGCCATGCTCAAATACGGCGTTGGCGACCTGCGAATGTTTTTTGAAAACGATGTCCGTTTTCTGCGCCAGTTTGCCTGATGGCTCACCCCATGGTTGTATCTTGTGCGAATTGTGTTTTTCTGATGTGATGAAATCCTGAAGAGAGACTGTCAATGCTGTTAAGTTTGAAATGGTTGCGTGAATTTATACCGCTGGAAGCCGATGCGCAGGAGCTGGGCGACAGGCTGACCATGCTTGGCCTGGAGCTTGAGGATATTCTGCATCCTTTTGCGGCCATTCAGTCAATTGTCGTCGGGCATGTGCTGAGCAGAGAAAAGCATGCAGAATCGGATCACCTGTCGGTATGCACTGTGGATGTGGGGCAGGGTGATCCGCTGACAATCGTATGCGGCGCACCCAATGTGGCCGAGGGCCAAAAAGTTCCGGTGGCTTTGGTGGGTACGACCATGCCGGACGGAACCGTGATCAAAAAAGCCAGACTGCGCGGCGTTCCGTCATACGGGATGATCTGCTCTGAGCGTGAACTGGGCCTGAGTGAAGACCATAGCGGGATTATGGTTCTGCCGGAAACAGTCCGTACAGGCCGCCTGCTGACTGATGAGCTGGATATGGACACGGAAGTGCTGGATATAAGCATTACTCCCAACCGGGCGGATTGTCTGTCTGTACTTGGCCTGGCCCGTGAAACCGCCCTTGCCTTTAAATTGCCCCTGACGCTGCCCCGGGCAGATGTTACCGAAGAGGGTGGGGACTGGACCGAAGATATGCAGATCCATATTCCGCGGCCAGAACAGTGCCCCTTGTACCAGCTGCGCCTGGTGGAAGGGGTCAATATCGGGCCTTCACCCTTGCGGCTGCGACAGCGCCTGCAGGCAGTGGGCATTCGCCCCATTTCCAATATCGTGGACGTAACCAACTATATTTTGATGGAAGTGGGGCAGCCTCTCCATGCTTTTGATCGGGACCGGCTTGCCGGTAAGTATATGGAAATTTCCCCTGCCCGTACAGGAGAGCGCCTTGTAACGCTTGATGGCCAGGAACGGGTCCTGACCCCGGCGGATCTGTTGATCCGCGATAGTGAAAAACCTGTCGCTCTGGCCGGAGTTATGGGAGGACTGGAAACAGAGATATCCGCTTCCAGCAATAACGTGCTTATTGAAGGCGCGGTATTCCGCCCCGGCACCATCCGGAAAACGGCGCGGAGGCTTGGTCTTTCCAGTGAATCTTCCTATCGCTTTGAGCGCGGTGTGGACCAGATAGAATGCAGATATGCGGTGGATCGTGCTGCGGTCATGATGACAGAGCTTGGGGGCGGTATTGTCCGGCGCGGCGTATGCCGCAAGGAGCCGCACCCGTGGGTGGCGCCGGTGGTTCCGTTCCGTACGCGGCGGGCGTGTGATTTGCTCGGGATGCCTGTGCAGGCCGACTTTTGCGAAGAGACATTTACCCGACTTGGCTGCTGCGTGGACAAAAGCGATCCTGCCTGCTGGAAAGTTACAACGCCGAGCTGGCGGCAGGATTTGACCAGGGAAGCAGACCTTATTGAAGAGGCAGCCAGAGTACAGGGTATGGATACCATACCGGAAACTTTGCCTAATGTGCGGCGGCCCTTGGAACGGTTTGGCCTTCCTGAATCCCGCTTTTCATTTTTGACGCGACTGAAGCTCTGGGCCAGCGGGCTGGGGCTGAATGAAGCTGAAAATTACAGCTTTGTCGGGCATAACGAGCTGAATATGCTGGGGATCCCTCAGGAAGGGCGGATTGATATCATTAATCCGCTAACCGAAGAGCAAAACGTATTGCGCACGGTACTTGCCCCCAGTCTGCTGCAGAACGTGCGCTACAATATCAGCCATGATAATACCGGCGTGCGGCTGTTTGAAATAGCCAATGTATTTACGGCGGATCCGGCATCGGAAACCACTGCCCGTGAACAGGCCCGGTTTGGTCTGGTGTTCTATGGCGCACTGTATGATACCGCCTGGCCGCAGCCGGAAACGGATGCCGGCTATGCCGATATACGCGGTATTGTGGAGCGGCTTATCCATTTTCTGCATCTTGAGGCGCCAGTTTTTACTTCCTGCGGCGGGCACCCCTTCCTGGCGCCGTGCGTGCGCGTACAGGTACAAGACAAGGATGTGGGGGTTATCGGGCAGCTGCAAAGCCAAATTGCGGATTTTTATAACGCACGTAAGCCCTTATGGCTTGCCGAGCTTGATGTGGAAACGCTGTGGCAGCTGCACAGCAAGGCCAGAATTGTGTTTGTCGGCCTTCCTGTATATCCGGCGGCGCTGCGCGATATGACAGTAATTATTCCGGCCGGCATGTCGGTTTCCATTATTGAAGATGCCATTGCCGCAATGCACTCTCCCATTCTTGAGCGTGTGGAAATGATTGATCTGTATGAGCCGAAAAATACAGATGACCGTCATATAACTTTCCGGCTGACCTTCCGCTGTGCTGACCGCACACTTAAAAATACCGAAGTGGATAAGGAACGGGAAAAAATTGCCGCGCTGCTTGTACGGCAGACAGGCGTAAGAATATAAACCTACTCTGCCTAGGAAATAAAGATGACCGAAAGGACACACCGCATAGGAGAAGTTGCGCGTCTTCTCAAGCTGGAGGGATATGTTCTACGCTTTTGGGAGACGGAATTTGAGCAGCTGCGCCCTATGCGGACAGCCAGCGGGCAGCGGCTTTACACTGACGCGGATATTGCGCTGCTGCAGCGGATTCGCTTTTTGCTGCATGAACAGGGCATGACCATTGAGGGCGCCCGAAGGGTACTGGAAAAAAATCCTGCAGATACGGATCTTGCAGCCGTTACGCATGATCAGCTGGATTCCTGGCAGAATTTTCTGAAACAAATGAAAGAAGAACTTGAAGCCATACAACGTATGCTTGGCCAGTAGGCAGCAGGGTGGGTATGCAACTGTCTCCTTCTCTTTTATCTGCGGATATGGGCAATCTGGCAGGAGAGCTTGCAAGCCTGGAAGCAGCTGGCCTGCGTTGGGTACATTGGGACGTGATGGATGGTAGATTTGTACCCAATATTACCTTTGGGCAGCATGTCATAAAACAGTTGCGCTCCAAAAGCGGGCTTTTTTTTGACGTACATCTGATGATTGAAGAGCCGGAACGATACCTTGAATCTTTTCGGGAAGCTGGTGCAGACATGCTGGTGGTCCATGCTGAGGCCACGCTTCATTTGCACAGAACGCTTACTGAAATTCATCGTCTGGGGATGAAGGCGGGCGTAGCACTGAACCCGTCCACGCCCCTTACGACAATCGAATATGTTTATGATATCGTGGACATGGTGTTATTGATGAGCGTCAACCCGGGATTTGGCGGTCAGAAATTTATCCCTGCTACCTATGCAAAAATACGGCGTCTGCGTCAGATGTTTGCCGGGTATGGTCTGGACACCGATATTGAAATTGATGGTGGAGTGACGCCTGAAAATACGCCTGAACTTGTGCGGGCCGGAGCAAGTGTGCTTGTTTCCGGTTCGTCCTTTTTTTCTTCCCCTCCGTATCAATCCCGCCGCCTGCTGTTTGAGCGTATGGCGCATAAGGCTTTTTCTCCGATTTTGTAGCCGACAGGAGGTATGTCGTGCGTACCCGTAAAGAACTGGCTAACGCATTGCGCGTCCTGGCCATGGATGCTGTAGACAGGGCCCAATCCGGTCATCCGGGTGCGCCTATGGGCATGGCCGATATGGCGGAAGCGCTGTGGCGCGGCGTATTACGGCATAACCCAGCCAACCCCAGGTGGGCGGATCGGGA
The DNA here is from genome assembly GCA_964425055.1 of uncultured Lawsonia sp. Taxonomy (GTDB): domain Bacteria; phylum Desulfobacterota; class Desulfovibrionia; order Desulfovibrionales; family Desulfovibrionaceae; genus Bilophila. The sequence goes on from CAYRKU010000070.1 coordinate 5,827, forward strand.
TCGTTTTGTGCTGTCTAACGGGCATGCTTCCATGCTGCTGTATGGTCTGCTGCATTTGACGGGATACGATGTGTCCATGGATGATATCCGCAACTTTCGTCAGCTTGGTTCTCGCACTCCAGGTCATCCGGAATATGGTGTGACCCCAGGTGTGGAAACCACAACTGGCCCCCTTGGGCAAGGCCTGGCTACTGCAGTGGGGATGGCCCTTGCCGAACGTCTGTTGGCAGAAACATTCAATCGGGACGGGTTCCCCATTGTGGATCACTGGACATATGTCTTTACCGGAGATGGCTGCCTTATGGAAGGCCTGTCCCAGGAAGCGTGCTCCCTGGCCGGGACATTGGGCCTTGGCAAACTGATTGTACTGTATGATAATAACGGTATTTCCATTGATGGGCAGGTTACGCAATGGTTTGCCGATGATACGCCCGCCCGTTTTGAGGCCTGCGGCTGGCAGGTGATTCGCGCTGTTGACGGACACAATGCCGATATGGTTGTCGATGCCTTACAGCGCGCCAAAGCCCAAACCGAAAAACCCACGCTAATTTGCTGTAAGACGATTATCGGCTACGGATCTCCGCATAAAGCCGGGGCAGCATCCTGCCACGGATCTCCCCTGGGGGAGGCGGAAAATGCGGCAACCCGTACCGCGCTTGGCTGGAGTGCAGCGCCTTTTGAGATACCGGAAGACATTAAAGAAGCGTGGGATTGCCGGGCTGCCGGGGCGGAGCGTGAAGAGGAATGGAACACGTTATTTGCCCGTTACCGTGCTGTCTGGCCCGACCTGGCGGACGAATTTGAACGCAGAATAAATGGAATGCTTCCGAAAAACTGGGAAGCTGTCGCTTCTGCCGCTGTGGCCCAATGTGCGGCAGAAACGTCTAACTCGGCCACGCGTGTGGCCAGCCAGAATGTTTTAAACATCGTGGCTCCGCATCTGCCGGAATTGTTTGGCGGGTCGGCCGACCTGACAGGATCAGTGGGTACCTGGCATAAACAGGCCCTACGTATCAGCCATGATACGTTTACGGGCAACTACCTTTCCTATGGTGTGCGTGAGTTTGGCATGGGAGCGATCATGAATGGTCTGGCCCTGCATGGGGGATTTATCCCATATGGAGGGACGTTCCTTGTCTTTTCTGACTATGCCCGCAGCGCCATACGCCTTTCCGCACTGATGCGGCAGCGCCTTATCTGGGTACTGACTCATGATTCTATTGGCGTAGGGGAGGATGGGCCTACGCATCAACCGGTGGAACAGGTTCCCGGCCTGCGGCTTATCCCCAATCTGCTGGTCTGGCGTCCATGCGATGCTGTGGAAACCGCCATGGCCTGGAAATGTGCACTTACGGCACAGCTTCCTTCCTGTATGGTGCTGACCCGGCAGGGGATGCCACCTCAGGCGCGGACAGCAGATCAGACTGCCGCCATCGCACGTGGGGGATATATCCTGAGAGACTGCGGGTCTGCCCCTGATGCCATTTTGCTGGCAACCGGTTCTGAAGTTCATTTAGCCATGTCCGCGGCGGAGCTCCTGTCCAATGAAGGGGTTTATGTTCGGGTAGTTTCCATGCCGTGCACAATGATCTTTGATACGCAGCCGACAACGTATCGGGATGAGGTTTTACCGCCAGATGTACGGGTACGGGTAGCTGTTGAGGCTGCAGCTGCTGACTTTTGGCGGAAATATGTGGGGCTTGACGGATCTGTTGTAGGCATGAATACTTTTGGTGCCTCTGCCCCAGGTGATGTGCTTTTCCGTTATTTTGGGTTTACTGCAGCGCATGTGGCCGACACTGTCAGGGAATTGTTGAAAAATAAGGTCGCTGTTCTGCCGTAATCTTATCTTCGGGTATCTGTTACGAGATAACATGCAGATACATATTGTTACGCTGTTTCCAGAATGGTTTGATTCGCCGCTTGCCACAGCGCTGCTGGGCAGGGCAGTAT
>CAYRKU010000071.1:0-7716 GCA_964425055.1 uncultured Lawsonia sp.
ATTCGGCTCAGAGGGGGGGGATGGCGAAAAAAGAGCTGCCGAACTGTTGCGTAAGTTACATGAGCGGAACATCGTAACTATCGGGACAAACTGTCAGGACGTGTGCAGCGTGTTAACGTCTGGATAAGAACTGGCAGGGCTGATTCATGCTTTTGAGTCAATAAAAGGTGCGTTGGTTGTTGCTGAAGGCAACAATAACTTTCCCTGTCAAATTGTCTATAGGTGAAATTTTTATCAGCAAAACAGATCAGCAATATCGGACATTCCATACGCTTGCTTTGAATGCCGTCAGGGTTCTTTGCCATTTCTCGGGCCAGGCGTTGAAAGTTCAGAAGGTTTTCTCTGACTTTCTGAGGTGTAGTTTGATTACTAACAGCTATAATGCCTGAAGTGGCACATCCGGGCAATCTTCTTCTGCATAGCACCAGTCGATATTCATCTGAACATCTTCAATTTTCATACGATGGATATCAAATATACCCATCTTTGCTTTTTGAAATATGCCTGCAAAAAGGATACGTTTTCACTTTCAGACATATTTTTTTCCATGTAGTCGGCATGGGGTGTTCTCCCCCCCCCCTCCATTCCAGTCTGTACGCAGCACAAAACACAAAGTATGGTGTACAGAAAAAATTGTCTGATCTTCTTCGTGTTTTTCTCCTCCCCTTATGCCGTTCAGCATTTTGCTGACAGGTACGCGGCATATGGGAGGTTTGTCTGTGGATATGTTGTTGAACGGGATATGATATCCTTTGTAAAGGGAAGATTACCCTACCAGAGCGTAGATTTACGAATGTTTTCCCCAGAGCAGCTTCCATTCGTGCATTTTTTTAAGGGCCTCCAGGGGGGTAAGCGTATTGGGGTCAATATCGCGCAGAGCGATAACAAGCGGATGCTCTGCTGCCGGAGCCTGTTCCGGCAGTAGGGGCTTTGGCTGACGCGGTTTGAGGTTGGGCAGAGTAACCCCGGGCAAAAGGTTGGGGACAGCTGCTTGCATGGGAGAAGTACCCTTGTTTTGCTCCAGTTGAGTAAGAATTTCCCGTGCCCGTTGTACAACGCCACGGGGCACACCTGCTAGCCTGGCCACTTCTATACCGTAACTGCGGTCTGAAGGTCCGGGGATCAGGCGGCGGAGAAAGACAATTTCACCGTTCCATTCCCGAATGGCAATATTCATGGTGTGGATGCCCGGGATATTGCCCTCAAGCACGGTTAATTCGTGATAATGTGTGGCAAACAGTGTACGGATGCTGCCATTGGAACGCTGGGCCAGATCTTCAGCTACGGCCCAGGCCAGGGCCAGACCATCAAAGGTGCTGGTTCCTCTGCCTATTTCGTCCAAAATAACCAGGCTGCGTCTGGTTGCTTGGCGCAGGATGCGGGCCGTTTCCATCATTTCCACCATAAATGTGCTTTGTCCCTGTGCTAGGTTGTCTGATGCGCCCACGCGGGAAAAGATCCGGTCACAGATCCCCAACCTGGCCTGACTTGCGGGAACGAACGATCCCATTTGGGCAAGCAGGCAGATCAGCGCAGTTTGGCGCAGTACGGTGGATTTCCCGGCCATGTTTGGTCCGGTTATCAGCAGTAAACGTCGTTTGTGATCCATATACAGATCGTTCGGGACAAAGGATGCCTGCCCGATGATGGCTTCGACTACCGGGTGCCGACCTTCCCGAATAGTGATATTCTGATCCGCAGTTAGAACCGGGCGGCACCAGTTGTACAACGAGGCTGTTTCCGCTAAAGACTGCCAGTAATCAATCTGCGCCAGAAGTGATGACATAAACAGGATGCGTGGCCGGGATTCTGCCAGGATACCGCGGAGGCTCTGGAACATTTTGTATTCCAGACTCTTGCGTGTTTCCCCGGCAGAAAGGAGTTTTTCTTCCAGCTCTTTTAACTGTGGCGTGGTGAAGCGTTCCGAGCTTACTAGCGTTTGGCGGCGGATAAAATGCTTCGGTATCCTCTCCCCAACAGAGCGGGGCAGCTCAAAATAATAGCCAAATACCCGATTGTACCCTAGTTTTAACCGTGTAAGCCCGGATGTGCGTTGTTCTTCCTCCAGAAGATGCCTGACCATGTTTTCACCATGTTCAACCAGGTCAAGCACTTCGTCCAGTTCCGTGCTGTAACCGGGCCTGAACAGCCCGCCTTCTGTGATAAACTGCGGTGGATCGTCCACAAGGGCCTGATTTAGCCTGGCGGCATGGTCACTCAGATCGTCCCAATGTTCAAGGGCCCGGCGCAGGCCCTGGGGGAGTTTTTGCAGTGCACACTTCTGCGTGGTGATAGCCGTGCGCACATTGGGCAGGGAGACAAGGCTTTGACGCAGGGCAACCATGTCCCGCGGGGAAGTATGGTTTAAGGCAATTCGGGTTGACAGTCGTTCCAGATCATAAACAGAGGCTAAAGCCGTGCGTACGGCTTTGCGGGTATCCGGGTGCTGGACAAACCATTCCACGGCGTCTTGTGTTTCTACTATCGGGGTGAGTTCGCGCCATGGTTTCCGGAGATATTCCTCAAGCAGGCGACCGCCCATGGAGGTTTGGGTATTGTCCAGTACATGGCGCAAAGTTCCTTTGCCGCTACGTCCGTCCAGACGGTGGAAAAGCTCCAGATTACGTTCCGTAACGTCGTCAATCAGGAGATAGCGCCCCAAGTTGAGCGGGGTAAACGGTGCAAGGTGGCACGTGTCCTGCAATTGGGTTTGTTCAAGGTAGGCCAGCAGTGCCCCGCAGCATTGCACCAGCTCCCGGCTTTCATTCAGGCCCAGAGCGGCCATGTCTGCCACTGTCTGTGCAGTCAGCAGGCGTTCCACAGCACGGGGATAGTCAAAATGGCTGCGCAGAGGTACCCGTACTGCCTGGATATTTTCGGGCTTTTTCCTTTCCGGAAGCTTGAGCGTATCGGGAATTAGCAATTCACGGGGTGCAATTTTACACACCCATTGCCACAGTTCAGCAGTTTTTTTTACCTGGAGTCCTGTCCAGAACCCGGTGGAAACATCCACCCAAGCAAAGCCGCCATGGTTGTTGCGTTCATTATAGCAGACAGCCCCCAGGAAGGTGTGTTCTTTTGGGTCAAGATTGATGTCGTCCACCGCAATCCCGGCCGTGTACACGCGGGTTACAGCCCTGTCAACTAGGCCTTTTGCTTCCCTAGGGTCTTCCACCTGGTCACAAACCGCAACTTTGTACCCTTTGTTCAGTAATTGGTTGATGTAGCCTGCCGCGGCGTGCCAGGGTACGCCACACATAGGAATGGGGGATGTGACGTTGGGGTTGCGTGAAGTCAGCGTTAGCTGCAGTTCACGCGCTGCTGTTGTGGCATCATCAAAAAAAAGTTCATAGAAATCACCCATGCGGTACAGAAGCAGCGCGTCTGGATATGCCTCCTTAATGCGGAGGTATTGTTCAAACATGGGGGTAATGCGGGGAGGTGCCGTTTGTGTCATGCAGGGCTACGTGTCTGGTGCCCATGTACGGCCCTTATAGGAGCGTGTTATGGGCACCACGGTGAAAGTTACACAAGTTAATCATCAAATGAAACGCTCATACCGGGCTTTTTGGCCTGTTCAAGTGCCTCCGTAAGGTTGGCAATTCTGGCTTCGGCTTCTTCAAGCTTCTCCTGTACCGCTTCGGTATTTTTGATGGATTTTTGCAGATCTTTTTCGAAGGTACGGGCACGCATGTTGGCCATGGTAAGTTTTGCAGTAAGAGAAAGCCTGTCCCAGAGGAGCATGCCCAGGACACATAGCCCGCCAAGAACAAAACAGATGACCAGAAGTGTATAGAACGGGAGTGGTGCTGACTCCAGCGGATCGATAAACAGCAGATCAAGCTTCAGCGGCATGGTTTGGGAAAAAGCGCCCTGATTCTGTACAAAAAACATCATGATAAGGAAAAAGAGCACCACTAATAACAGCACTTTGACATAACGCATACGCCTCTCCTCACTCGGGGCTACCCACCAATGCGGGCAAAAAGGGGTTGGAGTTTGCTGTAGGTAACGGCAAGATGTTCGGGGATAACGCGTGTTTCACTCATCACAGCCATGAAGGAGGAATCACCGTTCCAGCGCGGCACAAGGTGAAAGTGCATATGATCCCGAATCCCTGCCCCTGCTGCCTCACCTAGATTGAGGCCAATATTGATGCCCTGGGGATGAAAAAATTCCCGCAGGACAGCGGTACTTTTTTGCAGCAGGAACATGATTTCCGTGGCTTCGTGCGGCTCCAGAAGGGAAATATCTATAACGTGCCGCAGCGGCGCAACCATGATATGGCCATTATTATAGGGGAATTTGTTCATAATCACAAAGGCAGTTTTGCCTCTGTACAAAACAAGGCGCTCTTCATCACGGGAGAAATCATTCTCCGGAAGGCACAGCACGCAGGAATCCGGTTTCGGGCCCAGAATGTAATCCATCCTCCATGGTGCCCAGAGCAGTTGTGACATAGCCATATCCTTATAATGCGGGTTGTCCCGGCAGATATTCACCAGGATATTTAACTAGAGGCTAGGCCTCAGCTGCAGCTGTGCTTCGCCAAAGAAATATGGTTTCTTGTACACCGGGGATGCGTTAACGGCAAGTATCACCTTTCCTGTCGGGCCAGTTTTTGGGCCAGGGCATATTGTTCTGCACGGGTCAGACTGGGGTTATCCAGTTTGGCGGCCAGAACCGCGTTGAGAATGTGGCCCAGCCGAGGGCCTGGTTTAAGGCCTGTCCGTATAAGATCCTTTCCGCTGATATCCGCGTGTACGTGGCGCCATGTATCCAGGTAGCGGGCAATCCAGGTGCGGAGGCTATTGTCAGGTACCAGTGCCATACAGTACAGCAAGCCCTCCACCGGCAGTGGAGCAAGGAGGGCACACAGGCTGCTGATGTGGTGCTGTCTGCTTTGGCTCCAGCGGCGAAGTTGAGGGAGGGCAGCCCGCACTCTCTGGCACATCTGTTGCAGTCGTTCACGCTGCGGCTGGGAAAATCCCAGGCGATACAGGCAGGCGTCCATTTTTTGTGGATATGTTGTTCCACATAAGGCCAGAAGATAGGGTATAGTGATATCCACATGTTCTCGGCGAAGCAGTTCTGCATACCTGGTAGTGCTGGCAGTCATCGCTTCAAGATGTGTGATTTTTCGGCTGTTCAGCTTCAATAATGGGTGAATGGCTGCTAATACGCCCAGTTGGTGCAGGCGTTTCAGGCATGCCAGACGGGTACTTTCCCGGAACATCAGCCGCAGTTCCTGCATGATGCGGTGGCCGGATACTCGTCGCAGTAATTGCAGGGCCAGGGCTTTGTGCAGCAACTTTTGGCACTCTTTGCTGAGGCAGAAGCCAAGGCGCTGCTCAAAGCGTATTGCCCGCATGATTCGGGTGGGGTCTTCTACAAAACTTATGGCGTGTAGAACGTTGATACGTTGACGCATAATATCGTTTTGCCCGCCGTGCATATCGAGTATTCTTCCAAATTGCCCGGTATTGAGCTGCAGGGCCATGGCGTTGATGCTGAGATCCCGCCGAAACAGATCCGCATTGATGGATGCAGCTTCTACCGTGGGCAGGGCTGCCGGGTGCAGATAATATTCACGGCGGGTTGCTGCCACATCCAGGTGACAGGGAGTACCGGCAGCATCGGCATACAGAACGCGTGCTGTCATAAATGTGGGATGGGTACGAACGTGACCGTGCAGTCTACAGGCCAGCCCCTGTGCAAAGGTAAGGCTGTTGCCCTCAACAGCCACATCCACATCAGCAGTGTTCATATCTGCCCGTCCGGCCAGAATATCGCGTACAAAGCCACCCACAGCATAGACATTGATGTGTGTTTCATCCCCAAGATTGCCTACCAGGTTAAGAATATCTCTGATGGGATCAGGCAGTGATTGGAGACTATTCTGGAGTTGGTGGATTCTCCGTGTGGCAGTGCCTGGTATTGGATGGAGCGGATCTGATGCCAGTGCACGCGTACTTGCGGCAATGTGCTGTATATTCATGCCATAGCGGTGTAGCCATACCGCGGCCAGACAGTCTTCCATACTGGTAGCAGACGAGGTGAACCCGTGCGTCTGTACATACAGGCCCAGACCAAGTGTGGTGGCTTCTGTACTGGTTGGAGTGTAGCCGCTGCGCTGTAATTGTGTGCAAAGCAGTGTGCATACAGAACCTGCGGCCTGACAGTAGCCACCAGTGGCCTGGATAGTGCTGATGCCTGGGATATTTTTAGCAACCGGAGGGTGTTGATCCCATACATGTGCGGATATACTGGGCCTGTCCGCAAAAATTTTGCCTTGCACTGTGTCTGCCCAGCGTTGTGCCCCTATAACAATCACGCGTTTTACTGTTGCCGGATCAATTTTCCGCACAGTTTTCCAGGCAGCCGGCAGGGCGGGCATGGCGGCTAAAAAGGCAGTGACGTTTTTTTTCTTCCGTGGCAGCAGGATCACACTTCCGGGATAGAGTATAGCAGCAGCCAGCATTGCAGAAAGGGCATCCCACCTCGTTTTGCGGTGGCAGATAATAACGGACGCAGCATATTCCTGCCTCATTCAGCTGCTCCTGGTGCCTTTGAGCGGGGATGGAATGTTTTGTGGATATGCAGCAGTCGCTGGGCCTGGAGATGGGTGTAAAGTTCCGTAGCGCTCATGTCCGCATGGCCAAGTAGCATTTGTACTGAGCGAAGGTCAGCCCCGCCTTCCAGCAAATGGGTGGCAAAAGAATGGCGGAACGTGTGCGGCGAGATGGGTTTGTCAATGCCGGCCAATGTAGCATAGCGGGTGGAACAGAGGCCGCACGTCCCGCAAATAGGTGATCATCCCCGTAACTGCCGCGTTGTGCAGCGGTACGTACCGCTCTTTACTGCCTTTGCCAAATACGCGTACAACCCCGCTTTGCAAATCCAGATCCAGCGGCTGCAGGGTGATCAGCTCGGATACGCGTATCCCTGTAGCATAAAGCAGCTCTAGCATGACCCTGTCCCTTCGGCCAAGCAGAGTAGTGGACTTTGGTGTGGCCAACAGGGTAAACATTTCCTCCTTGCTAAGTACGTTCGGCAATAGGAAAGGTAATTTGGGTGTTTCGATCAGGGCTATGGGATTGGCAGCAAGCAAACCCTCATCCACACACCAGGTAAAAAAATTGCGCAGGCAGGAAATCCGCCTGGCCAGGGTACGGTTGATATCGCCACGGCTGCGAAGCCAGGCAATAAACAACATGGCTGTTTCGTCATCAACGTTTTCCAGAGGTTGCCCAAGTTCTTCAAGAAAGGCGGCAAAGGTGCTTAAATCTTGATGGTATGCGGCTACCGTATTGCGCGAAAGGCCACGTTCCGCTATAAGTGCGCTTAACCATCTTTCCGCAGCAGCCGCGGGGAAAAGTTTATTGTGTATAGGGCTGTTCATGCCGTGAGCATACACATACTGCCCGTAAACCGCAAACACGTCCCTGGAAAATATATATGGGGAGGTGTCGACAGGGTACTGCAATGCATTGTGCCTATATTTGTCTTGGTTCCAACATGGGTAAACCGGAACAAAACCTTGCCGAAGCCAGGCGGCGGATTGCCGTACTACCCGGGGTATGCCTGTCTGTTGCTTCCCCTGTGTACGAAACCGAGCCGCAAAACATGCGTGACCAGCCATGGTTTGCTAATCAGGTTTTGCAGGTATTGTGTCAGATGGGCATGACAGCAGCTGTTTTTTTGGATATGGTTCTT
>CAYRKU010000072.1:0-4346 GCA_964425055.1 uncultured Lawsonia sp.
ATCCCGGCTGCCCGTGGCAGTGAAACCGGTGCGCTTGGCGTTTCCGCATTTCTCAAAAAAAATAACATTGCTACGCCGGTGATCAATATTTCCGGCTGTCCTCCACATCCGGATTGGATTGTCGGCACAATAGTGCTTGGGCTTCAGGCACTGGCTACCGACACATTTGATTTTCTGGTTTCGCAGGGTCTTGATATTACGGGCCGGCCCAAGGCGTTCTTTGGCCGCAACGTGCACATGAACTGCCCCCATCTGCCTGAATTTGAGGCGGGGAAAATGGTCAGGTCCATGTCTGATAAAGACGGCTGTCGTTTTTCTGTAGGCTGTAAAGGCCCCAAAAGCAGCTGTGATTCCTTTGAGCGGAAATGGAACAATGGCGTCAACTGGTGCGTGGACAACGCAACCTGTATTGGTTGCACAGCATATAATTTCCCGGATGGGAAGTCGCCTTTTTATGTTAACTGATGTGCCTGTAAGGCTTGTGATATGCAAACAGTATGGCCAGGTTTCATTCAGCCGATTTGAGGAGCCGTTATTATGGCAGAAGCTGTAAAAAACAAAACCATTATTGCTATCGACCCTGTAACCCGCATTGAAGGGCACCTTAAGGTCGAAGTGGTTGTGGAACATGGAAAAGTCGTTGATGCGAAACTTACCGGCGGTATGTATCGGGGTTTTGAGTCTATCCTGAAAGGACGCCATCCCCGTGATGCGGCACAGATTGTGCAGCGTATCTGCGGCGTGTGCCCCACAGCGCATGCTACTGCCTCCAGTATGAGCATTGATATGGCCTGCAGCAACAAAATTCCAGCCAATGGTCGGATTACGCGCAATCTGATCCTCGGCGCCAACTATCTGCAGTCCCATTTGTTGCATTTTTATCATCTGGCGGGGCAGGATTTCATTAAAGGGCCTGATACTGCACCGTTTACCCCACGCTTTGCCAAATCTGATCTGCGCCTGCCCGCAGCGGTCAACGCAGAAGGGGTTGACCAATATATCGAAGCTCTTGAAGTCCGCGCTATTTGCCATGAAATGGTGGCCCTGTTCGGCGGTCGCGCCCCGCATGTGCACGGTATCCTTGCCGGTGGCGCGGCGGAAATTCCGACCAGGGGAAAACTTGTTGAATACGCAGCGCGCTTTAAAAGAGTACGTAAGTTTGTTGAAGAGAAGTACATACCTGTAGTGTATCTCATTGGCAGCCAGTACAAAGACCTTGGTTCATTTGGACAGGGATATCGCAGAGCCATGTGTGTGGGCGTGTTCCCAACCAATGAAAGCATGACTGAATTCGTGTTTAAGCCAGGTGTCTATGCCGATGGTAAGGATGAGCCCTTTGACATGAAGAACGTCTCTGAAGACGTAAAGTATTCCTGGTTCGCCAATTCTACTTCAGGCCAGGCGTTCACGAAAGGGCATAATGTCCTTGATATGAACAAACCCGATGCCTATAGCTTTGTAAAAGCTCCGCTGTATAAAGGGATTCCTGTTGAAGTAGGGCCGCTTGCCCGGATGTGGGTCAACAATAAACCCATTTCCCCCATTGGCCGTGAGCTGTTTAAAAAGTATTTTGATCTTGAAGTGGTCAATTTCCGCGACATGGGCGAAGACTTGGCCTTTTCTCTGCTTGGCCGTCATGTGGCACGGGCTGAGGAAACCTACTGCATGCTTGGCGTTGTTGAAGGTTTCCTGCAGGAAGTGCATGCCGGAGAAGAGACATTCTCTACGCCTGTTATTCCCGATAGCAGCGAAGGGTTTGGTTTCACAGAGGCTCCCCGCGGATCTTTGATGCATTATATCCAGATCAAGGGCGGCAGGATCGAAAATTATCAGATTCTTCCCGCCACATTGTGGAATTGTGGTCCCCGCAATGATAGGGGGATGCGCGGCGTATTGGAGGAAGCCCTTGTTGGGACTCCTGTGGAGGACATTGAAAATCCTGTCAATGTCGCTAGGCTGATCCGCGCCTTTGACCCGTGACTGGGCTGTGCCGTGCACGTGCTGCACGCTGAAACAGGCAAAGTTACCGTTATTAACGTTGACTGAAGCAGTAAGGGGGGGGTAAATCCCCCTCTTCTGTATCCAACGCGCCGTAAAACATCTCCCTTCATCTTAAAGCCGAGAGCATTTACGGGCTGACAGCCCGCTTTGAGTGAGGGGCGCGGGCAGGCTGACTTCAGTTTGCATCTGCCCCGTCTACTCCGAACGGTCATGGGAGGATATATGTACCTTAACCGGGTTTTGGCCTTTCAGTTTTGAGTGTTCATAGGCTGACACGGCAGGGTTTTCCGCATCAGCCTGTGGAGAGATATTGGGAGGAGGGGTCAGGGTGCCCGTAAAATTTCCCGCATGAGCACGTTTGCGGCGAAAACCATGCCCTGTTCCTCTGGGCAGTCTCGTTAAAACAGGAGCCGCCCATGCGCGGCCTGTTACAGTCGCTGCCCATAGACCCCGACTTCAGGCCGGGGAGGAAGTCAACGTCAGCGTATGGAAGCAGACTACAGATCGCCTTATTGAGCTGAAGTTGTTTTTTCCCTAGCCTTAACTTCATTCCAGAGCTCATCCTTCGCATCAAGAGGCAGGGTCACAAAGTCAAGCCCGCGATCACGGGCCAGTTTTTCCATGGCAATGAATCGGGCAAGAAAGCGTTCTGTCGCTGCATTCAGGGCCGGTGCGGCTTTGATGCCTTTACGCCGGCCAAGTTCCACCAGGCTGAACAGATGGTCGCCAAATTCATGTTCAATGGCTTCCGAATTGCCAGAGGCCATCGCGTCGAGTAATTCAAGCCATTCTGCTTCCACCTGACGTTCCACGTCTTCATCTTCAGGCCAAGTAAAGCCTACCCGATCTGCTTTGGCATGAATGCGATAGGCTTTGGTCAATGGTGGCAGACCGCGCGGTAGGCTGTCATACGTGCCTTTGTGGCCAGCGCCGGCAGCTTTTTTTTCCTCTCGCTTGATACGTTCCCAATCCTTAAACTGCTCGGCCTGGCTGACATAGGCCGTATTGGCAAACACATGTGGGTGGCGGCGTATCATTTTGCTGGCTTCGCCATCCAGAGCTTCAGAAAGCCCGCTGTTTCCAGCCCGGTTCATAAGTTTGCCGATAAGTACTAACAGAAAAGCCACATCTCCCATTTCTTCAATGATATCTGCTGATTTTGCGGAACGTATGGCATCCACAAGCTCGTAACATTCTTCTATAAGATATTCAGTTAACGATTCTGGAGTTTGTGTGCTGTCCCAGGGGCAGCCGTCCGGGGCAATAAGTTTGTCCACAACACCGGAAAGACGTTCCAGCGCGGCAGAAGTGGAGGAAGCAGGCTGTTGATTCATACGGATATCCTTTTTTGAGTAGTACAGGCAGTGAAATGTTTTAGCAGCGCGGTCCAGTGCGAAAAGCGTGACACCGCCGCGCAGACAGAGCAAGCTGTGTACTTGTGGCGTGGCCCGTGTCCAGGCCGGAAAACCCGGGCAGATGCCGGAGGCGGCGTTACATCAGACAGCGGTTTACCAGATGTGTTGTTGAACAGCAGGGCACTTCCGTTAACGTGGTTCGCAGCGGATATATTTCCGGTGTACATCGGGCCGTGACAGGTAGTGACAGGTCGATAAACCAGCTGCATACAGAAATGATGGGCAGCTGCAGTCAGGGGTAGCGTGAAATTTTTAACATGAAACAGGCGCTGCGCTAAAAAAAGATCAGGCTGATCAGAAAAAATAGAATACCCCCAAAGGCACCCCGTCAGGCTGAGGACATAGGGCGGTATGCTACTGGCGCATGTATCAGGCAGAGAATCCGTAACCAGGTTGGCACCAACGGCTGTAATAAATAACCCGTATAAAACAGACCACCGCTTACGACGTTTTTTCCCGCTCAATATGCTGTGTCCTTTCAGCCTGATGTTTTTGGTAAAAACTGTGTCGCCGCAAACAAAAAAGGTGTTAAAAGCCGTGCAGATTGTGCAGATATTCCGTAAGGGATGGGGGCAATACGCTTATAAATACGGCAATGGCCTGTTTGATGGGAGGGATCATACGCGAATTGCGGACTAGCTGCATATCGCTGAGGAAATAGCTAAGCAGACTGACCATGATCGCGCACAGCACAAAACCTTTCAGGGCGCCAATAATGGCGCCTGCAAGATGGTTGAGCCAGTCAGTATAGGTCAGCGTGAGGAAGGAATGCAGCGCTCGGGAAAGCATGCTGATGCCAAGCATGACGGCGCACAAAATGCAGACATACCCAACCACATATACCCATTCAGAATTGATATAGCGGGCCAGGATACGCCCTACTTCGCCGTAATAGCGACCGGCAACCCAGATGCCGAAAAGCAGCCCCGC
>CAYRKU010000072.1:4356-4689 GCA_964425055.1 uncultured Lawsonia sp.
AAGCCTTTTAGAGCACCTCGCAGAGTGAACAGTACCAGCACTGCCAGCAGCACAACATCGAGTATGTTCAAATCATACGGCAGCGCCATACTTTCCCCGTGGGGTGGTTTATACCCTGTTGGTTTGATTGGAGGTTGCGGGTAGTGCCCCGGTATAACGTAAGGAGGGATCCCACACTGCAGTGGAATGCCCTCCTTACGTTGGCAAATACAGCTGCTATTTGTTCAACTCACGTTCCTGTGGGAACATGGGCAGATAGCGGTACGAAAAGGCTAGGAACAGCCACGCATAGGCAATAACCATGCAGGACGAACCCCATTCTGCCCAGTTTGG
>CAYRKU010000072.1:4699-7656 GCA_964425055.1 uncultured Lawsonia sp.
TGTACCGTCATCAGGTAACGGTTCAGTGTGACACCCACACAGGCGAGGATGCCGGCGGTATAGAAAATTACCGGGTTGGAACGATACTTTTTTATAAACAGCAGTACGGCGGGGACAATACCGCAGACGATCAGTTCAATGAAGAACAACCATTTACCGTAAATCCAGCCATAAAACATCTGGTCAAAAGTCATTCCGGAGCGGGGCAGAATGTCACTAATCCAGCCAATGGTATCAATATATTTGAACACAATATAGATCAGGAACATCGTGCCGGCAATTTTCCCCATGGATTGTTTTACATCCCAGCTGACTAGCTTTTTGCCGGTAAGTTTTTCCATGAACGTGCATACGAGCACAGTGAACATTGGGCCAGACCCTACAGCAGACAGAACATACAGGAAGAAGGTCCAGGGCCAGATAAAAAAACCATCCCGCAGAATGTAAGGCCGGCCAAACAGCACACCATACATACCGCCAAGAGAACCCTGATGGAATGTGGACAGAAATGCCCCGATCCCGGCGAACAACGGCATAGCCAGGTGGAAATTGTGGGCAATGGCATGCACCAGTTTGTTTTTGTTCAGCTGGCGGTTTTCCAACAGAAGCGGCACATATTCAATAATCAGTACGGTGCAGTAGCAGGTAATACAGAAAATAACTTCTGTGAGCATCGAGTGAACATTGGGGTGCCAGTAACCAAACCAACAGCGCAACGGCTGGCCAATGTCGAGCACAAGGATGAGCATAGCCCCGGAGTAGCAGAGGAAGCCCACTACCACGGCTAGGTTGATAATATTTTTCAAAGGATCAATATTCAACAGATAGCGCAGTGCGCCGGAGAAGAATGCGCCCGCTCCGAGGGCAATGACGGCCAGGTCAAAAGTAATCCACAGGCCAAAGCCAAAATAGTCGTCAAGGCCAGTTTCACCAAGGCCGTACGCCAGTACACGGAAGGCAGCGTAAGCCCCCCATAACCCTACGATGGCAACTGGGACAAGATGCAGCAGAAACTTTGACAACGAGCAGCGCTCACATCCTTCCGGAAAGAGGGCCGCGTCGATGGGTTTGTTGTAATTGTTCGCATCCATGACCTACCCCCTGGTCTTTTCGTTTTCCAGATAGTTGTCTCCGATACGCCTTACCCATTCACGGGTACTGAGGTAATACACCTGTGGGTCGGTACCCAGGCGTTCCAGCAGGCGGAAGGCATATGGGATTTTGATGAGGTCATGCACTTTGTGCGCGGGGTTCATGGAATCCCCAAAGGTGATGGCGCCATTAGGGCAGGCCTCAGTGCATGATGTGATGTATTCCCCATCGGGCAAATCCATAGGGTCACGGCCTTCAGCAATGGCTCTGTTTTTGGCAGCCATCCACCGGTGGTGGCAGAAGGTACACTTTTCAACCACGCCGCGTGGTCGCACAGATACATCCGGTGTGAGCGTTTTTTCCATACCTTCAGGCCAAACTGGGTCACGCCAGTTAAAGTACCGGGCATGATAGGGGCAGGAGGCCATGCAGTACCGGCAGCCGATGCAGCGCGGATACACCTGGCTTACAATGCCGCCTTCTTCGTTTTTGTCTGTTGCCACCACAGGGCAGACGGAAACGCAGGAGGGCTTGCCGCATTGCATGCAGGGGCGCGGTAAAAACGCGGTGTCGTGCTGGGGAAAAGGTTTGCCGTTGGACAGGCGGAATACTTTCATCCAGTTGATGGATTTGACTTTAGTCGGGTCGGTATTGGGGGCGACGTTGTTTTCTGCCTGGCAGGCAACCATACAGGCACCACAGCCGGTACACTTGTCAAGGTCAACGACCATCGTCCATTTTATCTTGAATTGCTTCACTTCAGACATGATTCAGAACCTCATGCTTTGGCGACGTTGACACGGGTGCCTGCCCAGATGGTAAGACCAGTTCCGGGTTCAGTTGTGGCGTTCAACAGGGACATCACATTTGTGCCCTTGCCCTTGTTGAAATCGCCAAAGGCAGTATGCCCAAAGCCCATGTGCAGGGCTACCGTGTCATTGGTAACACCTTCAAACTGAAGGATGCGGGCCATAACGGAGCCGGATTTGCTGGTCAGGCGGACACGGTCTCCAGAATACAACCCCAGCTTTTTGAGCGTTGTGCCATTGATGCGGGCAGTGAGCTCGTTTTTGCTCAGTTCGTCCTGGCTGATGAGTTTCGTATTGAAAGGCGGAAGCCCGGATTCCGCAGTGCCAAGGGCCAGCTTGTTCACAACGGCAAGGGCCAGCTTGCCTTCTTCAGCAGGTAAGGCCAGTACCCGATCAATTATTTCAGACTGGCAGAAAAGGCCCGTAACAGAGATTGTATCCCTGCTGGTAAAAGCATTGCCTTCCAGAAGGGAAGCCCAGTCGGCCCCAACTTTGGCAGCTTTGGCCTTAAGCATGGATACAACGTCACTGTACCCAAGGTTTAGACCAAGAGCCTTGGCAATGGCGATAAGCACATCGCCTGCCGCACGCGATTCAAACAGTGGCTCGGCAACCGGCCTGGCCAAGGTATAGACAGTTTCGCCATATCCAAAGGGGCAGGATACATCGTCATAACGTTCCAGCCCGAGGGCGGAAGGAATGATCAGATCACACCTAGAGGCTGTTTCATCAAAAAAGCAGGAGAAGGCGACCGTAAAATCAGCTTTTTTGAACAACGCATCCACATTTTCTCCGGGCAATGCGTATACGGGGTTGGCTTCATAGAACATGACCACCTTTCCACCAAGCGCACGACCGTTGGACACGGCTTCGGCATAGGCCGTAAGATCCTGCCGGAACATGTCGGCATAGCCGGCAGAGCCAGGTACAACGGGATCAGCCACGGGTATGGCGCGCAGCCCGCCGTCTTTGTTCAGATTGCCTAGCAAAAGATTGACCATAACCCCGGCAATGATCGGAGCAGCGCCGCTGCCTTCGTCCATGGCCGAGCCGACA
>CAYRKU010000073.1:0-4892 GCA_964425055.1 uncultured Lawsonia sp.
TCAGAACATACACAATACCGGACTTCCGCAAATCCCAGTACATCGCCTCCGGTTTTGCCAGTAAGGGGAGGGGAGGCGTCTCCACACGTCTTCAGGCAGAGGATTGGTTTTGGCCCCGCGCAGGGCGCAGTCCTTCATTGCAGGCCTGCGCATGTCCCATATGTGTGTTCAAGCGCCGTCAGATGAATACGCGCATCGGCCCCCAACAATCTTCACCGTTGCATCGGTGGATCCATCGTCTATAAAACAAGTTCCCAGTTGGTCCATGTCTGCCGCAGCAAAGCATCCACAGCTTCACCAACAGTTGTTTCAGCGTTATAGGCAGGAATAACCACGCTAACCGGCACACATACGTTCTCCTCCGGATATAAAATGGTATATTCCGATTATAATGCCTCCACCGCGTTGCCAGACAGGATGTCTTCTAGCGACACTATGTAACTGCCTCAGTTGATGAAAATATTTTCACCTGAAGTCAGACCTAGGACTTTAGAAATTCCAACCGATCAACGTCTGCCAAATCCCGGGATGGAGAACTTTTTTTCCAGATGCCGCAACAGCCAGGTCGCTGCTGACACAAGAACAAGATAATACACCCCGGCCACAAGATATACTTCTGTGGGCCGGAACGAGCGAGACACAAGTATTTTGGCTTCCCCTGTCAATTCAATGCAGGTTACAATGTAAGCCAGAGATGAATACTTGATCAGATAAATAATCTCGTTGCCACAACCAGGAAGGGCGCGTCGCGCGGCCTGAGGCACTACAATCCACAGAATTGTCTGTAATTTGGTAAAGCCGAGCGCATAGGCAGCCCTGATTTGCCCCTGCCGGATAGAGAGCAGAGCTCCACGCACATACTCCGACTGATAGGCTCCAGTGCACAGGATAAACCCAAGGACAGACGCCGTATATGGCTCAAGGAAAATACCAATATTGGGGAGGCCAAAATAAAGGATCATCAATTGGACCACGAGAGGTACGCCGCGAAAAATTGCAGTAAAGCTGTCCCCAATTCTTCGCAGCCACGGAATACCAAAAACCCGAGTCACACCTGTTAGCACCCCCAGCAAAAAGCCAATAGAGGCAGAAGGAAGAATCAGAGCCAATGACATGACAAGCCCTGAATTCAAAGCAGGCAGGACCTCCTGAGTCAGGAATGTCGGATCAATCCCGTTCATCAGGCGTCCCTTTGCGCGCCATGTCCTGAAGTGGTGATTCTCTCCCACGATCTGTGATCTTGGGAGAGACAACATCGCCTTCCGGAAGCACACTGACAGTTGTTTCCATCTCGGACCGCATGGCAAAAAGACGTCCGCAAAAATCACTGGTTCTGGTTTTGGAACCCACCGCCAAAAGTTCTGCCGGCGCCCCCTGCTCAATAATACTTCCCTGCTCCATGAACAGAATCTCTGTAGCCACAGCCTGGGCAAAATCCATCTGATGTGTCGCCATGATCATGGTCATGCCGGCCTCTGCCAGATCGCGAATAACAGAAAGGACCTCCCCGACCAGTTCAGGGTCAAGAGCTGAAGTGGGTTCATCAAGCAACATGACCTTTGGATCCATGGCCAGTGCGCGGGCAATGGCTACGCGCTGTTTCTGGCCTCCGGACAGTTGCGCGGGATATAGCCCCGCCCTTCTGGCAAGTCCAACGCGGCCAAGCTCCTGCAGTGCGCGATCCCTGGCGTCTGCCTTGCTGTACCCCGCAACCTTACGCAGGGCGATTGCTACATTTTCCTCTGCTGTCAGATGATCAAACAGGTTGAAATCCTGAAAAATCATGCCAACCTGCCTGCGAAGGCTGCACAGATCCCGCGTATTTTTTGCATTGACCTTCTGCTCCCCAATCCACAATTCGCCGGAGTCCGGAGGAATCAGATAATTTAAACATTGCAGGAAGGTGCTCTTCCCGGCACCGGAAGGTCCTATGATAACCTTGACGTCTCCCTTGAAAACATCAAGAGAAACATCATTGAGAATGGTTCGACCGCCCAGATTCTTGGAAATATGAATGGCTCGCAGGATAGGGGGCGTTTGCATGATTACCGGGCCTCACATAACGCCACTGAGGGCATAGCCGTGGATATGGACCTTGCGCTCCAGTTTCCGAAGAAGCTGAACGCCTACAAGCGTGATACAAAAATATAGCACACCAGCCGTAATATACAGAGGCAGGTGTTCATAAGTGCGTGAAGCTACAAAATGAGTCCGAGCCATGATTTCAGGAGTTCCAAGGACGAAGCACATGGCAGAATCCTTGAGCAGAATGGAAAATTCGTTGGACCATCCAGGGATGGACAGGCGTAAGGCCTGGGGCAGGATAATGAAGCGGATTGCCTGAGCATCACTCATGCCCAGTGCGCGAGCCGCACGCAACTGCCCGACAGGCAGCGTTTGAATGGAGCCTCTGAAAATCTGTGACTGATAGGCTGCACTGGCCATTCCCAGGACAAGACACGAGGCCGAAATTGTGGAAAGGCTCAGCCCAAGGAGTTCAAACAGACCAAAATAAAAAAGGAACAGCAACAACAGGACAGGCATACCACGGAAAAACCAAACATACAGACTAACCAGTCTTCGGGCAAAGGCGGGGCCATAGACCTGAAGCACGGCAAAAGGCACTCCCAGCAGCAGCCCCAGAGACAGAGAACCTGTCACGGTGACAAGAGTAACCAGGCTTCCCTCCAGGATATAGGGAAGCGCGTCAAGAATGACCGGAATCTTATCCAGTATTACCTGCATTGCTTCTCACAACACCCTAATAAACCGCACTGAAACACAGCACAGCCTGCTAAACAGGCTTTCCACGGCAGGCATATGCGCTTTGTGTGACAAAAACAGCTAGATACCCGAAAAACCCAAACGGCTACCCGGAAAGAACTGTACCTAAAGTTTGTTTTCGCGGAGAAAAATTACTTCCTTTCGCCGAGATACCTGGTCTGAAGTTCTTTCCAATAAGGATCGGCCATCAGGAGCCTGTACCCTTCATTGATGAGCTGCACGAGTTGCGCGTCTTCTTTACGGATGGCCACAGCGAAATCATCTTTGCTGAAAATACCGATTTCTTTGATCGCCTTGCCCTTGCGCATGGCATCTTCAGCAGGCGCTCTGTCGAGGCCAACGGCATCAACACGACCATTCAGCAGGTCCTCGATGGCCATAGGGCCGGAGTCATAAAACCGCAGTGTATAGTTGTACTTTTTTTCCGCCTTAGCCTGCTCAAGCATTTCATGCTCGTTGGTCCCTCTCTGGAGGCCCAGACGAATATTCCCGTTATAAACCTGCTCTTCAGTCAGATTGGATCCATCCCTGACTATAAAGACCTTGTTAATGACCCAGTAAGGATTAGAGAACTGTACACGGGCAGACCTCTCCGGGGTTACACTCATGCCGGAACAAACCATATCAATCTTCCTGGCGAGGAGCGCGGGGATAATACCATCCCAATCCATGGGCTTATGTTCAACAGTAAACCCCATTTTTCTGGCAATCCAGTCCATGGAATCCACGTCAAATCCTGAGGGCTTGCCGGTTTCATCTACATAGGCAAAAGGAGGATAGTTGGCGTCAATTCCATTAATGTAATGCCTTCCTTCCGCAAAGGCAGAAGGAACGAGGGCCAGAGAAAGGAGAAGAGCGCCGACCCATTGCAATATGTTCCGTTTCATTCCTGTTCCCCTATCGAAAAAGTACCCCAAAGCCGTATCCCATTGAGGACACAGACCGCTCATTTTACAATGAGGCCGGATTATCCAACAGACCCCAGATATTCCTTACCATAGAAATAACTGACGCGCAATCGATACCCAAGAAACGCAGGCGGCTGAAAGCCTGCTTTGAATGAAACGTCACCATATTTTGACGCCGGCAGGAAATAAGGCATGGGCTCAGCGGCGTCCCGTTCCATCAGATCCAAACAGACGATCCAGATTCAGATTATCGCCTGGCCTGTTAAAATACCCCTCGCGTGTCCGCTGCGGTTCCCCAAGCTGCAGTAATTCTCCAACGGTCACAAACTGATATCCCTGACGAGTCAGAATATCTACCGTTTCAGCCAAGAGATCTGCCGATCCCCTGGGAACTCTATTGGCATGAAAGAGCAAAATTGAACCAGGCTGAACCTTATTGGCAACCCGCTTTCCAAGCCCGGGGATGGTGTTATCACCCAAAGTTTCGGCGGCCACGTTCCACTGTACAACCTCAAGCCCTTCACGGGCCAATAATTTCAGTGCGGTATCAGAACAGCGCCCGTAAGGCAGACGAAACAGAAGCATATTCCGCGGAAGCGTTACCAGTCTTTTATCTTGAACCGCCCGTGCAAGGATCTCCGCACGGAGGCGTTCATACTCAGCCTGAGTCCAGCGGATCTGCTCCAGCATGCTTTTCTCATTCATGATTCCAAAATTACCGTGCGACCATGCATGGCTGCCGATTTCAAATAGCGGATCAGCCATAAGCTGCATCGCCCGCATACGATGCGAACGCATCCATTTTCCTCCGAGAAAAAGAGTAGCCGAAATCTGCCGCTTGCGCAAAAAATCAATGATGGCCGCATCGTATCCTGTTGTAGCGCTGGCCAGTTCGCAAAGATCAAAGGTCAGAGCCACCTTTTTCTCCCGTGTGGCCACACACCGAATTGTCCCCTCATGATCCTCAGACAGGGGAGGAAGAGTGAATCTGGGGACTGTGCACTCCGGAGGAGAAGCGTTATTAGGAACAGCTCTGCGGCCGTCTTCCGGCAGAAATCCGGGGGCAGGCTCCCACAGCGAAGCTCTGGCCGGCATGGCAATCGCCAGCACCAACAGCCAGAATACAATTCCGAAACGCCTGCGGGGGGGGCGGGGGGGGTGGGGGGGGGGGGGGGGCGGGGGGGGGGGGGGGTGGGAGCG
>CAYRKU010000073.1:4902-7220 GCA_964425055.1 uncultured Lawsonia sp.
ATCGCCAGCAACAACAGCCAGTATACAATTCCGAATCGCATGCTTCCCCCCCCCTATGCATTTTACTTCAGGCGCTCTCCCGGCACCTGTTTAAAAACAGTCCGAACCATCTTGGCCGGACACGGCATCACATCACTCCAAAGGCAATTTTTGGCAAAGATCCCGGGCACAGTCGACGGAGGGCCCTGCCCCTCCCCGCCTGAAGTCAGGCAGTTTCTGTCGGAAACGGCTCTGACAAGCCGCAGCATAAGGCAGTTCCTGTCCAACACGGCCGCCTGAGCCCTTCACCCTCCACAGGCTGCCATCATGACCGTGTCACATACCCCTGCTTTACCGGCAAACGCCGCATAAGGCTTTCCTGCCCTGCTTTTGGCCTCGGCTAAAACTTGTATGCCTGCATAGAAAAAAATACTAACCTGTTTCTGACAGACAGGCAAAATTCCAATTACGGTACGCATTATATCCTCCCCATATCCGTTCGGGGTGGCGGGGGTAGATGCAAGCCGGAGTAAATCCAGCCTGCCCGTTCCCCTCACTCAAAGCGAGCTGCTGTTGGCTTCAGGATAAAGGGTGAGTCTTTCGGCGCGGGGGATAATTTTATGCTGAGTCAGTTCAGCGTTCCATGTTTTGGCTGAATGGACCCGACGCGTTTATGACCATTGCCTCTGTTCTGCCTAAAGGCCTGTACCCTTGTGCCCATGGAGCAAATTTCACCGGTTGCCGGCGACTTTTTGCTCACCGAACGGGTACAGGGGAGGGGTACAAAAGGCACACTGCTGGCCCTACCAGTGCCCATTCATTCGACATACCTATTGACATCCGCCTGAGCGGGCGCCGGGTGTGAACTTTGTTGTCGCCAGCTTTTCAGTGCCCGGCCCACCGCGCCATTGCCGGGCTTTCCGAGTAGAGTTTTCGGTCGGACTTTGCGGCCAGCCTGTTTTCTGCACGGAAGCGTCCGTGTTTGACAGCATTTGGTATTGCCAGGCTAGCCGCCTGGACTGCGGAAGGGAACTGTTTTCATACAACGCCCACTTCCTCCCTGGCAGCATTGACCGTACCCGCCACAACAGCCTGATTTGCCTGAATGTGGTTGACGGTGCTGGCCTGCGAGGCGTTCCGCCTGTATTTCCGCAAAGCCTCTACCTGCTGCAGGTACAGTCGCATGAACCTTTCAGGGCGGCGCTCACAGTCTAGGTTCCACTCTTCCATAGAAATATATTATTTGAACGCGTCCCCCAGCAGCCGTAAGGCCTTGTCATGTACCAGCATCATTTGGGTGATGAGCAGACGCTCCACCTGGTATCTTGGCTGAAGCTCCTTGAATCCTTTGGTGAAACTCTGCAGTGCAATCTTATCCTTCCTGAAAAATCTGGAGGCAGCCTCAATAATATTGAGGGGACAGCCTTATCATTGACAATCTGTGCAGACAGGGTCTAAGGAGTGTTTGATGAAAGGATTTTTCTTCGGAATGTTGGCGATGGTTTTGAGTTTTTTGCGCCACGGGCTGCGGACGAGTGTCTGTTTCTGGAGGACCGGAGAACGCGGTTCCCGTTCCGCCGGCGGAACAAGGGCTGAAAAGCGCGGAGCTTTTTTCACCGTAGGGGAAAGGGGCAGGTGCTGGAAGGCGCGATTTTCGACAGCGACGCCAACCTGTATTTTGCAATGTAAGCGAGCGCCGGGTGCTGCGCCTTACGCCGTAAGCGCCTGGAAAGCGTTGTAGAACAGCGGGATCTGGCTCCCGGCGGGCTGGCCTTTCACGGGATGGGCTGTTTATCGCAGCGCTGAATCTGCCTGAACAAAAGGGCGCCATACTCGCCTTCTCTCCCGCCGGCGGAAAGCTTAGCCCAATACTTGGGCCGGAAAAAGGCTTTCTTCCCAACAACCTTATTTTTGATGAAAAGAGAGGCTGTTACTTTACGGACTTCAAGGGTTCCGCTACCGATCCAGCGGGCGGTGTGTACTACGCCGAACCTAGTTTTAACACGGTCATTCCCGCCATTCCCCGTATGGCGCAGACGAACGGTGTGGCGCTTTCCCGGATGGAACAGTGCTCTGGGCAACGGAATTGGCCAACAACAGGCTGCACAGGCTGGAGCTGAACAACCGCGTTGTCGGTTCCAATCCTATCACTTTATCGGCCCCGCTCCCGATTTCATGCGCGTGGATTCGGCGGGGAACGCTAACGACGCCGCGGAAGATCTCATCACAAAATGACCCCCCTGACTGCGTGAGAGCCGGCAGCTTTTTTCAGGAGGCATGCCCGCCCGCGCAGCGGACAAGAGGAAAACACACATGAAGACAAGAAAACTGAGAGAGTT
>CAYRKU010000074.1:0-7219 GCA_964425055.1 uncultured Lawsonia sp.
CGCCGGGTCAATGTCAATATTGCAGCTACCACTGTGGAAAATTACCGTAAATTGAAGGAAGCCGGCATTGGAACCTATATTCTGTTTCAGGAAACATATCATAAAGAAAGCTACGAAGCCCTGCACCCTGCCGGGCCAAAGCACAACTATGCCTATCATACCGAAGCCATGGATCGGGCTATGCAAGGCGGTATTGATGATGTGGGGCTGGGTGTGCTGTTTGGTCTGCAGTCGTACCGCTATGAATTTGCCGCACTGCTTATGCATGCGGAACATCTGGAGGCAGTACACGGGGTGGGGCCGCATACAATCAGCGTGCCACGTGTCAAGCGGGCTGATGATATTGACCCAACCAGCTTTGATAACGGTATAAGCGATGATATTTTTGCCAAACTCTGCGCCTGTATCCGTCTGGCAGTGCCATATACAGGCATGATTATTTCTACGCGGGAAAGTAAATCCGTACGGGAAAAAGTCATTCGCCTTGGTGTATCCCAAATCAGCGGGGCTTCCCGGACCAGTGTGGGCGGCTATTATGAACCGGAACCGGAAGACGACAGTTCCGCACAATTTGACGTGAGCGATCGGCGGACTCTTGATGAAGTGGTGCGCTGGCTGATGCAGCTTGGCTATATCCCCAGCTTCTGTACAGCTTGCTACCGGGAAGGCCGTACTGGAGATCGTTTTATGAGCCTTTGCAAAAGTGGGCAAATTCAGAATTGCTGCCACCCTAACGCCTTGATGACGTTGAAGGAATACCTGGAAGATTACGCCTCAGCAGAAACGAAACAGATTGGGGACGCCCTGATTCAGCGAGAGCTTGCGCACGTAAGCAGTGACCGGGTACGGGAAATCGCCCGGCAGAACCTCGCTGCCATTGAGCAAGGCAGGCGGGATTTTCGATTTTAGAGAGCAGATTATATGCCAGACAAAGATGCCTCCCATCAGGTAATACTGATTTCGCTGATCACGGCGGCGTCTCTGTTTGGCGATTCCATGCTCTATATTGTATTGCCCATCCACTATGCCGAAGCAGGCCTAGATTCTTTATGGCAGGTGGGAATTATCCTTGCGGCAAACCGCCTGGTCCGCCTGCCGCTCAACCCTGTTGTAGGGTGGCTGTACCGCCGTATAAGCGACAGAACCGGCCTGCTTGTTTCCAGCATTCTTGCCACGCTGACCACCTTTGGCTATGCCATGGCTGATGGATTTGCGGTATGGCTGTTGCTGCGGTGCCTGTGGGGCCTTGCCTGGACACTGTTGCGCCTTGGTGGCTTTTACTGTGTGCTCAACGTTTCTTCCGCACACGACCGCGGCTATTTTATGGGCCTGTACAACGGACTGTACAGGCTGGGCAGCCTGGTGGGGATGTTGGCCGGCGGCCTGCTGGCCGACTGGCTGGGTTTTACCTTTACCGCCATTTTGTTTGGCTGCTGCACGGCGCTTACCGTGTTGGCCTGCCTGTTTTTTATGCCCCGGGGCAATGTGCCGGACTATACTGCTGAACGTGCAGGATCTGCCCTGCACCTGGGGCGGAGCGACTGGTGGGTGCTCTGTACAGGGCTGGTGGTGGCCCTTGTTTATCAGGGCCTGTACGCTTCAACCCTTACTCAGATGTTGCATATACATCTTGGGGATGTGTTTTTGTTTTTTGGCCTGAGTATCGGGATTGCCACCCTGGGTGGAGCATTACAGGCCATACGCTGGGCGTGGGAACCGTGGCTGGCCCCCTGGTTTGGGGTTCTGTCCGATCGTCGGTTCAGCCGGCATAGCGTCCTGACCGCTTCCCTTGGCTGCAGTGCACTGGTGTTTGCCCTGGCCAGCGCACATTTCCATGCGTATCTCTGGCTTGGCCTGTTGGTTGTGTCCCAGCTTACCGGGACTGCTCTTACCACTGTGGCTGATGCTGTTGCTTCTGACGCGGCCTCAGCCCATGGGGATCGTACGTTTATGATGTGGTATTCCTTTGCAGTGGATCTGGGTTCCGCCATCGGCCCTGTTTTTGCCTACGCTATCAACGGCTTTTTGGGAATGGACGCGGCCTGGCTGGTTACGGCGCTGCTTCTTGCCATTTTTACCATCAAATGGGGTACAACCAGGCGCGCTGCGGGCAAAGTTTGATTGCCGGGTTTAAGTTTCTTCGGGCTGGCCTGTTTTGTATGCAGGCTGGTATTGGAGTGCCGTTAGTCAGAAGATGCTGCCCGCTCTTTCAGCTTATGGTACTGTTTTTTCCATGCCCGGGAGGGTGCGTGGCAGATATGATCCGCAGCAATAAAGGCACAACGCCCCAGAATCCCGTTATTGCGGCATATATCCGGGGCCGTCTGGCGGCAACCAAAAGTCTGATCTTCAGTATCCCCGTCACACAGCGGGGCGTTAAACGGTATTTTATATTCCTGTATCGGCATGATACATCTCCAATCCGGCAGAATCAACTGGCGTGTTTGCATGATTACTTTTCGTAACCGGTATTGCATTATCTGTACTAAAGACATCAGTCTGGCTGAAGATAATGCGAAAGCGATTGCCCTGTTCCCATAGCTCATGGCGTATTTGCCAGCCCATATGCTCACAGCCCCGTAATACAAGTGCCAGGCCAAGGCCACTGCCCGGTGTGGAATCATTGCCGCGGGTACCACGCTGGAACATACGATCCCGTACATCTGGTTCAATGTGCGGAGAAGTGTCTTCCACGCACAGATGAGTTGCGGCCAGATACAGGCTGATAGATCCCCGCTCGGTATAACGGTGTGCATTTTCAAGAAGATTGTGCACAATCATGGCAGCCAGTTGCGGATTGCCGAATACTGCAAGATGCTCTGGAATGGTGCAATGGAGGGTAACAGGCCGCCCAGTAAGGCCTGTGCGCAGATATTCCACTTCCTGCCGGAGCAGATCGCTTATGTTAAACATGCGCTGTTCCAGCTGCTCCGGTTTGCGGGCTAGCAGTAACATGGTGTTTACCGTTGCCGTCATGCTGGTTATGGTTCGCTGCATACGGGTAATAACTGGGAGGAGTTGCGGCGCTTCTGCGGTAGGGGCAAGGCGGCTTTCAAGAATTTCCACCCCTCCTTGCAATACAGTAAGCGGAGTGCGTAGTTCGTGGCTGACATCGCCTGTAAACAGTTGTTCCCGGTTGAGAAATTTACGCAGCTCGCATTCGCGGCCGGCAAAGGCTCTGGCAAGCTGCCCCACTTCATCTGTACGTTTATACAGGGGCGTGTTTTCAAGGGATGAGCCTTCTTTGATCTTTGCCGCCAGGTTCAGCAGCGGGCGGCTGATTTTCCGGCTCAGCCAGAAGGCCAGTATCGCCGCGGCCGTCAGGCTTGCTACTACGCAGCCCAGGGCCAGGACCGTCATATTTTTTTCCAGCTCATCAATATCCTTGATTTTCCCCACCACGGCGTAGGATCTGCCGTTGGGCATACGGTAGGTCAGGGCGTAACTGTCACTTTTAACGCGCACAAGCTCCCGCACCCGAGATCGATCTGGCCTCAGATCTTTTGGAATACGATCATCCACGTACCAGTGCACCCGCAGCGTTCTGGCCAAGGCAGCACTGCTTACGGTGATACGCTCGCCGCTTCGTCGCAGCTCTCCCGAATTCTCCGCAGTAATAAGCAGGCGCATGATCGGGTCCAAATGCCAGCGAATAACATGGTTTCGCACAAACTGATAGCTGAAGCCAGCGCTTAGGCATAATACCGTGCCGCTTACCAGTGTAAGCAGCAGAAAGGCGCCGGTGATGCGGTGCCGCACAGAAAAAGTTCGTCTTTGCAGCCACTGTTGTATACGGGAAAGAACGTTGAAGGCAGGCATGGTATCACACAGGCTCGGAGAGGCCGTAACCAACATGGGGGACGGTTTTTAATACGGGGCAGGCAAAGGGTCTGTCCAGTTTCTGGCGCAACTCATGGATATGTGTGCGCAGAGCACCGCTTTCCGGGGGGTCATCTCCCCATATTTCCAACTCCAGTTCAGCCCTGGGGACAATACG
Organism: uncultured Lawsonia sp.; assembly: GCA_964425055.1. Taxonomy (GTDB): domain Bacteria; phylum Desulfobacterota; class Desulfovibrionia; order Desulfovibrionales; family Desulfovibrionaceae; genus Bilophila. Next base: position 3,998 of record CAYRKU010000074.1, read on the forward strand.
CGGCGCTGCCCGCAGCAGTGTCTCCAAAATGGTAAAGCCTGTGGGGCTGAGTTTCAGCGGGGTTCCATTGCGGCGTACACAGTGTGTGGCAGGGTCAAGTTCAATATCTCCCCAACGGAGTATAGAGATGGTTTGCCGGCCTTTTGCCCGGCGAACCAGGGCGCGCAGCCGTGCGTCCAGTTCCTTCATGGAAAAAGGTTTCACAAGATAGTCATCCGCCCCGGCGTCCAGGCCGGTTACTCTGTCAGCTACAGTATCCCGGGCCGTAAGCATAAGAATGGGCGTTGCCACGGCGTGGCGGGTACGCAGTGTCTGACACAGGGTAAGGCCATTCATACCCGGCAGCATAATATCCAGGATAATAACGTCAAAAGGCTGGCTTATGGCCAGTTCAAGCCCGGCAGGGCCTGTGGCGGCACAGTCCAGCTCATAGTTTAAAGGTTCTAAAAAAGCGTACAGATTGGCTATAATATCTTGATTGTCTTCAACAATCAGTGCGCGTAGCCGACGTTGCTCCATTTGCGATCCTTTTTAGGCAGTTGCCCGGCTCGGGCGAAAGTTTCGCCCAGTGCCGGGCGGGCGTCAACCCCGGGTCAATGAATAAGTTCAAGGTAACGCACTTTTACTTCATTGTTGGAGGATTGTCTTTTTTTCTTATTCACTTCCCCAACCAGTTTTACTCTGGTATTGGGGTTGACGTCATTGTTACCGAAAATCTGGGGAGCTATTTTTACAGTTATTGTTCCGGATTCATCTTTAAAAATATACCGGTCGCGCTGCTCTTGCTCCGTAATGTTACCGGTTAATACACAGGTTGTTTCCGGCTCGGCGGTTTTCACCAAAGCTGCCTGGGTGATCTCTTTAACCTTTGTGGTAGGCACACTGTCTGTTGCAGATGTAGAGTTGAAGCCGGCAAAGGCAGGCATAGCAAGGGTAAGAGACAGCAATAGTGCAAGAATATAACGCATGGTTAGCTCCTTATGTTGTAGTGTTCAGCAGAGGTTGTCTGCATTGCATGAGCAGACCATGCGCCGGGTGACGTCAGGAAAATGTTAAGATCGTACGGAGAATCTGCTTTTTTTCAAAAAAAATTTTTTTTTTGCTTCAACTGCATACTTTGCCCGTACCGTGCGGATCCGGCGGCACTGTCTGCACTTTGTTGAGAGTTTGTCTTTTGTTGTATTACGGGCGGAGTTTCGGCGAGTTGCTTATTGACAGACAGGAAATATCCGGCTATCGTCATTCCGCTTAACGGGTCACCATCGTCTATCCGGTTAGGACGGCGGCCTCTCACGTCGCTAAGAGGGGTTCAAATCCCCTTGGTGACGCCATTTATAGATACAAAAACGCTAAGAGCCATAATCTATCTCTTGGCGTTTTTTGTTTTTCCTTCCTATATGGTTTTCAAAAGCCCACTACATAAAATTTTTTATCCGTGTAGGTATCTCTTCGTTCAACAATAACCAGGGATTTCCCACAGTTCTTGCCAATACTCACATTCGCGGTTTGAAAGCCGATGCGAAGGCCTGCAGGTATTTTGACGGCGGCGGTCTGTTCTTCTAGATCCACACCAACGGCAGATCAGAGCCATCGCGGAACGCGACAGTTTCCAGAACATCGCCAAAGAATGGCATGAAACCACGTATAGCGGAGTTTTCCGAAAAGCATCAGGGAACCGTCATGTGTTGGCTGGAAACGTACCTCTTCCGGACATCGGCAAAAAGCACATCGCCAAACTGGAGAGACGATATTGTCATGAACGTGGTCAACCCTCTTGAACAGAGGGGAAAAATTTTTTCAGGTGATCTGTATAACAAGCACCGGCTGGAGCGAAGGGAAAAACGCGCATGAGGCAGGTTGGCTCCGATGACGTGAACACTCTCATGGCGTACAGTTGAACAAAGCCTTCTCCTTCAAGCGGGCGACATGGATTTTACCCGGAAAATTCGTGCCGCCCGTTTTTGTATTGTCTGACAACGATGTTTAAGTTATGTTTTGTCCATACCGGCAAAATCACTGTGGCAGAGTGCGGAGGACATACGGACTGGCCGACAACGAAGTCGTGCGGCTGGCTCATCCAGGCCCTCTGGTCTCATGCTGTTTCCTGCGGAACTTTGGCGCAAGGCGTATGCCAGCTTCTGGCAGGTTTTTGCGGATGCCCGTCAGTTGGTTGACAAAACAGAAACTCTGCTGTTGCTCAGGTTGACCTGTCGCGGAAAATTTTAGGTGGAGCTGTTTGTCTGGGAGATGATGGATTTTTAAAAGACTCTCTCTGAATATTCCTGTCAATACGCTGAAGCAGGGATTGGCATTCATTCTTGAAGAGTCCCATGACAATGAGGAACGGGAGGTTCTGTTCAAGTGCCTGGAAACACGGAACACGGAAAATATCTTCGAAGAGATGAGTTGATGATTATAGAAAAACCCAGCCGATTGCGAAAGGCCATTGTCCGTTTTTTTACCGCCTTTGTCCCTTCTCGCAGAATGCGGCATTATATATGTGATACCTTTTTTCATATAACACCTTACGATTACCTAACCTTCGCAAAAAATTATTTTTTAACTGAGAAAAAACTTCGTGAACAAGGGTTCCCTTATTATTTAAGCATTCTTGCCTGCTGCAAGGATGAAGGTGCGTATATTGAAGAATGGATAGAATATTATCTGTTGCAGGGCGTGGAACATTTTTACCTGTACAATAATAATGGAACCGACAACTCCAAAGAAATTCTTAAAAACTATATCGATGCCGGACTTGTCACCTGGATAGAATGGCCAGGCGGACAGCAGCAGTTGCCCATATATAGAGATGCGTTGGAAAAATTTAAAAAGGAATCGCGCTGGATGGCCATTGTGGACTTGGATGAATTTATCGTCCCTATGACCAAGCAAAAACTTTCAGACGCACTCAAACTTTTTGAAAATTTCAATCAAATCCTCATACCGTGGGTTATTTACGGGAGTTCCGGCCACACCAAAAAAACTGAAGGCCTGGTTATTGAACGTTTTACCTGGCATCAAAAAGGAATCCATTGGCACACCAAAGCAGTTGTCAACCCGCGCGCCGCATTTTACACTAGACCTGCTTTCTCCTGTGTTCTTGGAAAGACTCTCTACCTAAGCGATGATAAGGCTACCCCCCCCCGTATGGTTGTAAACCATTATATCATCAAGTCAGCGGAGGAATATGAAATCAAGAAAAAACGCGGCGATGCCTTGTTT
>CAYRKU010000075.1:0-6981 GCA_964425055.1 uncultured Lawsonia sp.
AGAGGAGTGACAGGGGAAGTAGGCAATCTATACATCCAGAGAATCTGAACCATTAAGGAGCGCCCACATGGCTTCGAATTATGTCCAGAAAGTTATTCGGAAAGTCAAAAAAAACCACCCCCATCAACCAGAATTTCTTCAAGCCCTGGAAGAAGTTCTACTCTCGCTGTCCCCACTTTTTGAGCGAGATCCTAAATATCAGGAAAACGGCATTCTGGAACGTATTGTTGAGCCAGAACGGCAGATCATATTCCGCGTAGCATGGACTGATGACAGGGGGCGGGTAGAAGTGAATACTGGCTATCGCATCCAATACAATTCAGCCCTGGGCCCCTATAAAGGGGGATTCCGATTCCACCCCAGTGTCAACCTCAGTATCCTCAAATTCCTTGGTTTTGAACAAATTTTCAAAAATAGCCTGACTGGTCTGGCCATTGGTGGCGCCAAGGGCGGTAGTGATTTTGACCCGAAAGGCAAGTCCGATGCTGAAGTCATGCGCTTCTGCCAGGCTTTTATGACTGAAGTTTCCCGCTATATTGGCAACACTACCGACGTACCCGCCGGCGATATCGGTGTTGGCGCACGGGAAATAGGCTACATGTTTGGCCAGTATAAGCGGCTGACATCCAGCTTTGAAGGTGTATTAACCGGTAAGGGTCTTAAATGGGGCGGATCGCTTGCGCGAAAGGAAGCAACTGGATACGGCAACGTGTATTTTGCATCCAACATGCTCAATGTCCGCGGCCAGGATATGGAAGGCGCGGTATGCGCGGTTTCCGGTTCTGGTAATGTGGCCATTTATACTGTGGAAAAACTGTATCAGATGGGTGCAAAACCAGTTACGGTAAGCGACTCCCGCGGGTGCATTTACCAGCCCTCCGGAATCAACCTGGAAGTACTCAAACAAGTTAAAGAAGTTGAACGTGCCTCCCTTACCCGCTATGCGGAACTTTGTAGCGATGCCAAATATATTTCCGTTAAAGATTACCCCAAAAATCAGCATCCTGTATGGAATGTTCCCTGCCAGCTGGCTTTCCCCAGTGCCACCCAGAACGAGCTGACAGGTGAGGATGCCGCTAACCTAATCAAAAACGGCTGCATTCTTGTAAGTGAAGGTGCCAACATGCCGTCTACACCCGATGCCATAGCCCTTTTCCTTGAAAAAGGCCTTGCCTATGGCCCCGGAAAATGCGCCAATGCCGGCGGCGTTGCCACCAGCCAGCTCGAAATGGCGCAGAACGCCAGCATGCTTTCCTGGACATTTGAAGAAGTGGATGCCAAATTGAAAAATATTATGCTGAATATTTTCAATGCAGCTCATTCCACGGCCGAAGAATTTGGCGTACCAGGTAATTATGTTCTGGGCGGTAACATTGCCGGCTTCCGTAAAGTTGCAGACGCCATGTTGGAACAGGGTCTGTACTAACTATTTCTTTTCTGCCTGATAACATAGTGGAGGCGAATACCTTGGGCATTTGCCTCCACCGTTGTTTTATTCTGCCGTATGGCTGCCGACCAAGGTTGAAAAGCACCGTTCATTGATGTACAGGGGATGACAAGGTTTTACCACGAGGGATACACTGAACATGAGCAGTACGATAGTCCATATCGGGATAGCAATTCTTGCCTTCTTTTTCCTAGTATTTATTTTGGGATATGCCATCAAAAACAAACGGGATGATGAAGACCTTTTTGACCCAACATTTCGTCTGTTAAAGGCCCTAATCATTCTTGCTGCTTATATAGGAGGCTTTCTATACCTTATTTATGGAGCCTGGGTCGCGTTTTCTGAGCTCAAATCCATGCGCTATGAAAGTATTATCTGTATCACTTGGTTTGGTTTGCTTACCCTAGTGGTAACGGCTCTGTTTACACGCATCTATCTCAGCGGCAGCTTTACACAGGAACTGAGCAGCCTGAAAAAACGTCTTGCAGCGCAGGAAGAGCAGATCAAAACTCTTGAAAAAACAGCCTCTAAAAAGAAATAATTCCGGCGCACAAATGGAAAGACATACATGGCAAAATGCCTCCGAATTTCTCCGGAGGCATTGAATGCAGCAACAGCTACTGCATATTGCTAAAAAACTATTCTCACCTGTTCTTCATCATCCTGACGGCGGACAATAGACCCGATAACCCAGGCACACCGGTGCATGGCTTCAAGGCGGTCCAGGGTTTCTTCCGCAAGCTCATTGGGCACGATAAATACATACCCAATACCACAGTTAAAAATCTGGAGCATTTCCGGCCAAGTAAGGCAACCCTGTTCACGCAGCCAGTGGAATACAGGCTGAATTTTCCAGGAATTGAAGCGGATCTCCGCAACTACAGAATTGGGCAATACCCGGGGAATATTGTCATAAAAGCCCCCTCCGGTAATATGCACCATACCTTTTACCGGCAGATCGCGCATAATGTTGCGCACAACATCCGCATAAATATATGTGGGCTCCAGCAGCACATCGCGGACAGTCTTCTCTGAGCCGGGCAAAATATCATCCGGCCCCAGCCCACTTTTATCCAGAATTTTACGAACTAGGGAAAAGCCATTGGAATGCACGCCTGAAGAAGCAAGACCTATCAGCACATCACCAACACGTGTTCCTGAGCCATCCACAAGCCTGGAATTGTCAGCGATGCCAACACAAAAACCAGCAATATCATATTCTCCGGGGGCATACATATCCGGCATTTCGGCGGTCTCTCCCCCCAGCAACGCACAACTGGCCTGCTTGCAGCCTTCGGCAACCCCGGTAACAACCTGAGCTGCCCTGTCCACATCCAGCTTCCCCGTGGCAAAATAATCAAGGAAAAAAAGCGGACGCGCCCCCTGTACCAGAATATCATTGACACACATAGCGACAAGGTCAATACCTACGGTATCATGCCTGTCAAAAGCAAAAGCAAGTTTAAGCTTTGTCCCCACACCATCAGTGGATGCCACCAACACAGGCTCGCTCATACCGACAAGATCCGGTCTGAAAAGCCCGCCAAACCCGCCGATATCGGAAATAACACCATGAATATGCGTCCCCGAAACGATGGATTTTATACGGGAAACAAGGGAATTACCGGCGTTGATATCTACCCCGGCATCGCTATACGCTTGAGCACGCTGAGACATGATCCTCTCCTGACACTTGCATATCCAAAAGATAAAAGGAGATATTAGGCTTTTCCACAACCCTTCGCAAGGGGCATACAGGCGGCTTCTGCCCAAAAACGCTTGCAGAAATGACCCGCACTACCTATCTTTAGCAGTATACCCTACGGGGAATAGCGAAACAAGGTCAACCAATGAGCAACGAAAAGCCTTTTTCTGCAGAAAACCCATTCAGACTATTGGACAAAAAACAATTCCGTACCATACGGGAAAAACCAGGCCTGAAAAAAACAGCAGCCCCCCCTGCACACTGCAGAACTGATGGTGAAGATAATACCGCACACTCCTTTTACGCCGAATTTGGCGACTCAGCTGATGAAAATGATACCCGCGCCTTTCTGAATGCCGTATCCAGTGTTTCGCGACTGGGGAGAAGTTGTTCCAAGCGTACAAAGAAAAAATATGGGATAAAACCAGATCTGGAAAACCAAGCTCTTCCCCCTTCGTTACATGTCTCGGATAAGGAAAAACCACAGAAGATACATCCTCACCCCTCCACCCTTGGCATATCTGCAGAAGATGAAGAAGATGCCCGCGAATTTGCCGCGGCTGTACGTGGTGTAACCCCACTTGCTGGAAAAGGTCGGGAAATAACTCCAGCGCTGCAACCGGCATCTACCCATTTTGCGCATAAACAAAATTCCATGCAGGACTTCATGGAAGGCAGGCTTGAATTTACCTTGGCTTTCACCAAAGAATACGTAGAAGGGCATGTAGTTGGAATGGATCTTATGCTTGTAGGCAAACTGCAGGCCGGCAGGTTCAGCCCTGAAGCCTATCTTGATCTGCACGGTATGACCACACAACAGGCTTTTGAAGCCCTTGTGAGTTTTTTTCGTGCAGCCTATCTCAAAGGGTATCGCACGGTACTGGTTGTACCCGGCCGGGGTTTAAATTCTCCCAATGGTTTTTCCATCCTACGTGAAAAAGTACAAAATTGGTTTACACAGGAGCCATTCCGACGGGTTATCCTTGCCTTTTGTACAGCCAGACCGGCAGATGGCGGTACCGGAGCCCTGTACGTACTGTTGCGCAAATTCAAAAAAGGTAAGGGCAAAGTGTACTGGGATAGGCGGCCTGCTGACCCCGATTTGGTGTGATGGACTTCAGACATGATACTCCTGTATGCAAACGGTAATGAAACTTCTTCCCTGAGCAACTTTCCTGCAACACTACCCTCCGGAATACCACTATGGAACTTACTATTCTGATTGGTCTTATTCTTCTGAACGGCATTTTTGCCATGTCTGAAATAGCACTGGTAACAGCCCGTAAAGCACTTTTAACACCCCAGGCCGCCGCTGGAGACAAATCAGCCTTGGCTGCCATCAAACTGGGGGAAGACCCAACTCGCTTTCTCTCCACCATTCAAATAGGCATTACCTCAATTGGCCTGTTAAGCGGTATTGTAGGGGAATCGGCGCTGGTTGAACCACTGGCTCAATGCCTGCAGAACTATACCGGGGTCCCGGCAGCAACAGGGGGAATACTGGCCACAGCCTTTGTCGTGGCAGCCATTACCTATATTTCTATTGTGATTGGCGAGCTTGTGCCCAAACGCCTTGGGCAGATCCACCCAGAAAGCACTGCCTGCCTCATTGCCAGACCCATGACCGTGCTTTCCATTATCAGCCGCCCCTTTGTTGCCCTCCTTTCCAGCTCCACACGTGGTCTGTTGCGCCTGATAGGTATAGATCCAGATGAACATCAGGCAGTAACAGAAGAAGAAATTCAGGCCATGATCGATGAAGGATCGGAATCGGGAATTATTGAGCACGAACAACAGGCCATGTTAAAAAATATTTTTCGTCTGGATGACAGACCTGTAAATTCGATCATGCGCCCCCGATCTGACATCATCTGCCTTGATACACAACTGTCCCCAGAAGAAAACCTGAGCAGACTCAGGGAGTACGATTATTCATGGTTTCCGGTGTGTCATGCAGGCCCCGATAATCTTCTGGGGGTGGTTCAGGCCAAAAAAGCTCTGTTATTGTTTACGGAGAATCGGGCTCACGAATTGACCAACTGCCTCATCCCTCCTGTATTTGTGCCAGAAACCCTCACCAGCCTAGAACTCCTGACTCAATTTCAAAACAAAGGCATGCATATTGCCTTTATTGTGGATGAATATGGAACAATGGGAGGAATTGTCACCATTCGGGATATTCTTGAAATATTGACCGGTCAGATAAACGTCCCTCCAGGGGAAGCCTGGGCCATCCTCAGAGAGAATGGATCTTGGCTTATGGATGGAACCATCCCTATTATTGAATTGAAAGACCGCCTTTCATTACAGTCCGTCCCGGATGAAGAAAAGTGTTTCTATTCTGTGCTTGGCGGGATGCTCATGTATATGATGGGTAAAATTCCCCGTGAAGGGGATCGCGTCACCTGGGAAGGATGGACTTTTGAAGTTATGGACATGGACGGCAACAGGATCGACAAAGTTCTTGTGGAAAAGAGTACATGATCCTCCTTCGCCGGGGCGGACAACATTCAGAACTTTTTTTGTGATGCCGCTCCAGCGGTTTTTGGACCTTGAGCCGCCGTACACGGGGGCGCTAGACAGCCCCGAATTTTTAGAGTACATCGCGCGCGAGGAAATTTCGTAGCCGCGCTAGGCTTTGCGGGCAGTCAAAAAAATTCAAAAAACCAAGCCCCGGCCGGGGGGCAACTTCCCCGGCCTTATCGCTGAAGTTTCAGCGTTGATGCCTTGCCACTGCCGGTGGCAGTGTGTATCTTTAGGCGAGGTGAGGGTATGATTAAACGTGTAGCTGACTGGCTGGAAAAATGAGCGTAGCAGCTATGGCTGTAGGAATTTTTCAGGGACAGGCTGCCGGACTTTTCCTTGGTTTGACTTGTTTTCTGGCAAGTCTGTATCTCTCAAAAAAGTAAAGGAGGGGGTCAATGACAACCTGGATTCTGGCTTCAATTATCTGTGCTGGAGTTTTTGGACTTGGTCTTTTTCTTCGCCATAAAGAAAGGCGTGCCAGACAAAACTAACTGACACACCCCGCCCCCACGCGGGGCCTTTTCCTTTTCCGGGCCGTTGGAATCTCCAGCGGCCTTTTTTAATGCCTTGCGGCAGGGTTTCGCGCCATGGTCCAAACTGCCGTCCAGACGCGCCCGATCCCATCGGGGTCGTTTTAGACTATTCTTAGTGTTGATGTGCGCCGGGGCGGACAACATTCAGAACTTTTTTTGTGATGCCGCTCCAGCGGTTTTTGGACCTTGAGCCGCCGTACACGGGGGCGCTAGACAGCCCCGAATTTTTAGAGTACATCGCGCGCGAGGAAATTTCGTAGCCGCGCTAGGCTTTGCGGGCAGTCAAAAAAATTCAAAAAACCAAGCCCCGGCCGGGGGGCAACTTCCCCGGCCTTATCGCTGAAGTTTCAGCGTTGATGCCTTGCCACTGCCGGTGGCAGTGTGTATCTTTAAGGCGAAAGGTGGAAGAATGAAGAAACATATAGCCAACTGGCTACTAATCTGAGCGTTGCATCATTCGTACTTGGTATGTTCCAAGCGGCGAGTACAACGGAATTTTTTGGCAGATATACTCACTATGCGGCACTGATTATTTCCATTGTCTGCTTCAGTGCTTCGGTTTTTCTGGTGAAGAGTGCTAAAAAGGAGCAAGAAAAATGACATTTTGGATTCTTGCAGCAATATTTTTGGTGGCGGTGATAGGCTACGGCGTTTTCTACGCGTAGCGAGTACAACCCAACACTTGACCACACAGGCCCCCACGCAGGGCCTGTGTGGTCAGTTTTGGTTAGTGCTTTTCATACGCATCAGGAAAGCACCAGTAATCGCGA